>CAYTNN010000339.1:0-2501 GCA_964439135.1 uncultured Pirellulales bacterium | reverse complement strand
TTGATTTGAAAGAAAACCCGCCGAGTGAATCGGCGGGCTAAATATTTTTAGATTTCTGTGCATCGAATACAACCAATTGTACATAATAAATGCGATTGCCTGGGTCATCTCTACCGTCAGGCGTCCCCAGGGGAGAGCCCATTCGGCTTCGCTCAGGGTAAACTCCGCGCAGCGGAGTCGAGCCCTTCGTCTCCGCTCAGGGTGAAGACAACCTTCATGCCGAGCGGAGACGAGGCACTCCACTTGAAGGCCACTTCGTGGCCCTCCGGTCGAAATGACAAAAGTGCACAATCTAATCGTATTGGGTATAAGTCATTCAATCACAGCTACATACACTATTTGTCATTCCCGCGAAAGCTCCGAATCCACTAAATCCATTACGTTCATTGATCCCTGCTTTCGCAGCTCCGTAAGGCGTCCTGCGGAGGATGACAGCACGAATCGGTCAGTTTGAGTAATATACTTGCCCTGACTTCTCACAACGCAGTCAGTCTGTTCGTTCGTCAGCGCCGATATCGGGTTTGGCTCCACGCGGCTCCTTGTCAAGGTCCTCAATAATTTCCGCCCTCGCGAGACCTTTATCGATGGCTTCGATTGCAGTGCTCTTCAGATGCAAATTTCCATGTGCCGGATCAATAAAACCATTTGTAAAATCTTTGATGAGATTATTGAGAAATGTGATTTTGCTTTCAGATTCGTTCCTTATTCCGGGCCCGCTAATCAGGTTATTGGCGATAAGCAAGCCGTCGTTTGCGAAAACGGTGCGGAGCAGTCGCCGTGGCTTACTTTCAGGATCGTGGATAGTATTGCTGAGAAGCTTGCAGTCCCTGGTATATACCGTCACAATGCCGGCCTCCGGTGCCCTGGTGATGAAATTATTCCTTGCAGTAAAGCGCAGACAATGATATTGGATTTCACTGGGCCGGTGCGGGTTACCGAGCTGCAGGCCGACGTCGCAATCTATAATTATGTTCCGTTCAATCACGCAGTCCTGTGAATCGTGCCAGATAAAAACGGCACCGCGTCCCTCGTAAGTTCTGCCTTGAATCCCGACAAACACGTTGTCGCTGATAATCCAGTCTTTCGCGAACATGACGTCTATGCCGGCGACGTAGTTGCCCTTTGCGATGTCGGAAGGATCGTCGCTAAGACGTTTCGGCCTGTCGTTGTAGAATAAGCAATACTGTATCCGGCAGTTCCTCGGACGAATCGCCTCACGGCTGGCCTTGGGAACTTTCACGCCTTTGATACCGCGTTGCCAGATATTGTGAATGATACAGTTGTAGATCGTCAAGTTTTGAACATTCGTCTCTGAATTGATCTTAAAACCATTGCACTGGATATTTTGGATGGTCAGGTCCGCGATGGTGACACCGGAGCAGGCCCTGATGCCCAATAGCTCTCTGTGACTGCTCTGGGCCCCGTCTATAATCACTCGCTCGCGTTGCCCCGATGCACTGCGTAATGTGGCGTTGTCGGCACTGATCTGGACATAATGGGGCATCATATAATGGCCGTCTTGTATAAGTATGGTCTGGCCGGGCTCAGCCTGATTTATAGCCCGGATCAGCTCCCGGACGTCTGAGACAAAGATGATCTGCTCCCCGGCTTGCGGTAATGCGGGCGCCTTGGGAAACCATTGTTGCTCGGGTGGATTGGCATTATCCGATTTACTGTTTGTGATCCCGGAACTCCCGGTTGCCAACACGAATGAAGATGCAAGAATGATTATAACTATTCTACGTGTTATTGTTTTCATATTATTACAGAGGAAAAATGTTCAACGCTCTAAACATCCTAATGTGTTCCATTCGAGCGCAAATGTTCATATAGCTGAAATAACTGGCTCCGTCAAAACAATTTTAATGTTTGTTGATTGAGGACTGCTTCAGCAAAGGTATTGAGCCCCGAAATGGGAGATATTGCATTGAATGTATGATGTCAATTTAGGCGTTAGCCGGTTTCTCAAGCATACAGCCGCGCCGATCATTCTCTTGTCAAATCATTAAGGCTGTATCAAATTGAAAACAGTATAATAAAACGTTTTGAAGTGTATCATACCGTTCTCATACCGACTCCAAACTTCATTTTTGAAGACAGATTCGTCATTGCAGAGAACTACATGGCCGTCGCTGAACAAAGCATTAATTGCATAAGTTTTTTGCCTTTGATGACTTATATCCTCTATATTTCTAATAGTATCTGTCATGTAGGGGATATGCGCATCCAGTTTATCTATTTTTTGGGCGGTTCCTTTAGGCGCCTGGGTGGCATCATCTATCGGGGCACTCGGGTCTGTCGGATAATAAGTATATCCCATACGTATCCACTGATTGTGGCCCTGCCCATCCTCGTCGTTGTATCTCTGAGGCAGCGTGCCCCACGGCTTCGGATCGTTATAAGACTCAAACCTGTAAAGGGACATTATATTGGAAGGGCAATAAAACACTTTCGGCTCAGGTATATAACCTGTCTCATACAAACAGGCCACTTTCATAGCT
>CAYTNN010000338.1:0-2502 GCA_964439135.1 uncultured Pirellulales bacterium | reverse complement strand
CAGGCCCGGCGAATCGGGGCGGCGACCATTTTCGTTACCTGCGCGCCGGAGGCCGTCGAGCAAATCGGCGCCGAGATCATAATCAACCCGGTCGTAGGCCCGGAGGTCGTCACCGGCTCTACGCGGATGAAAGCAGGAACCGCGACCAAGCTTGTACTCAACACGCTGACCACCGGCGCTATGATTCGTTTGGGAAAGGTCTACGGCAACTTGATGGTGGACCTGAAGGCAACGAATGAAAAGCTGCGCGATCGCTCAGTGCGGATTGTGATGGAGATAACTAATCTCAGCCGCCCCGCTGCCAGGAGGCTGCTGGCCCGAGCAGAGGGAAAAGTCAAAGCGGCGATTGTCATGCACTTTCGCCGGACCGACCTGGCAGGCGCCCTGAAAATCCTGGAACAGAGCGAGCAGTTTCTGCGGAAAGCTATTGAGGGGGCATCGTGAATTTCATTATCGCTGAGGCAGGTAAATTGAGCGGGCTCGACTGGGGCATTGTCGGTGTCGGCGCGGTGCTTCTGTTTGTGATCTCGTACGTCTTCGGGCGTGAGGAAAAGGACACGGTCGATTTCTTCCTCGGAGGCCGGCGAGTGCCTCCCGTCGTAGCGTGCCTGTCCTTCGTGGCCACCGAGATCAGCGCGCTGACCATTATCGGCATGCCTCACACGGCCTACATTCAGAATTGGCGCTGGATCCAGTTCCTGGTCGGGCTGGCCCTGGCCAGGATCGTGGTGGGGTATCTTTTTATTCCCGCCTTCTACAAATACAATTGCACCAGCATCTACGAATTTTTAGGTCACCGTTTCGGGCCGGCAACGCGGTACACCGGTTCGATCTACTTCCTCATAACACGTCTTCTGGCTTCGGGCGTGCGCCTGTACGCGACGTGCATGGCCGTCGGTGTAATTATGGGCTGGCCTCTGTCCGCGACGATCACGTTATTTACCCTTATCAGCATCGCCTTTATTGCCTTTGGCGGCATCAAAGCAGTCGTTTGGGCCGGTGCGTTTCAGGCCTTGTTTTTCGTTGTCGCTGGTATTGTAGTGGTCTTTTATCTCGTCCAGCATATCGACGGCGGCTGGACCGCAGCTATGCAGACGGCGCAAGAGGCCGGACGCCTGAGCACGTTCAATTTCAAGTTTGACCTCAAAGACGCCTCCATATTCTGGGCATATTTGGCCAGCGGGTTTTTCATCGGCCTGGTCTCCTTTGGAACCGATCAGGAGATGGTCCAGAGACTGCTCACCGTCGAGACGCGAAAGAGCAGCCAGAGGACCATTATTGCCACCGTTGTCACCGTACTGCCTGTGTACTGGCTCTATTTGCTTGTTGGTACGCTGCTCTTCGTATTCTACCAGCAGAATCCTTCGTTGGCCCTGCCTGTGGAACTTAAGGAGATCCTGCCGCATTTTGCGCGAAACGTTTTGCCGGCGGGCCTGAAGGGTCTGGTGCTGGGCGCCATCTTCATGGCCAGTATCGATTCGCCGCTCAGTTCGCTGACCTCGTCCTTCGTTACGGATATCTATCGTCCTCTGATTCGCCGGGGCGCTTCGGAAAGACACTATCTGCTAATCTCGCGAATTGGGGTGGTCGGTTTCGGCCTGGTTCTGGCGACCATCGCGGCAGCCTTCGCGCCGGTCGAGAACATTCTCTGGTTTGCCTTCCAGATCCTCTCGCTGACCGGCGGGCCCATGCTCGGAGTTTTTCTGCTGGGGCTCCTGACTAAACGCAAGTCGAACCGTGCCAACATCCCCGCGATGCTCGCAAGCACGGCTGTCTGCCTGGTCCTGTTGCTGCTGATAAAGTATGAAATCCTCAATCTCGGTTGGAGCTGGTTGATTGTTATCGGAACGGCGATAACATTCATTATGGGCTATCTGCTGGGCCCGGCCATCAAAGAAAGTGTAAAAATCAAAGTGTAAAGTGCAAAGTGAAGCAAGTCGCCCTGAATGGACCCGGCAATTTTGATTTTTCATATCTGATTTTCCATTATTTTTTGTTACCAGCCGCTGAATTGTTGCCTTTCATAAGTAGATAGCTCTCCAACATGGTTGTTTCAGCGTGATTTAAGCCGGAAAAGTGAAGAAATAAGGAATGCGGGAGGCTTTGAAATGAAAGCTTTACAAATCATCCGAAAATGGCTGCTCAGCCTTTGGAACTTCGAAGCGAGCCAATCGAACGGGATTGATTCACACAAATGGGAAAGCAAAATCGAGATTATGACAAATTTGTCATGCAGGCATTGTTGAATCCATTAGTTTCTGAGTCGTAAAATCTATTTTGACATTTCAAGCAGCTCACCCGGCCGGCGCAAATTCCCCTCCGATCGCTTCACACATTTTCAGACCGATTAGAATCAGATACAGGCATGCAGTATACTCCGACGAATATCGAAGTGTACAAAGCAGTTGTATTTCCGCAGCGGATTCGATATCTTATACCAATTGTGTATAATCAATGTGCTTGTTCGTGTCATTTCGAGCGCAGCGAAGCGGAGTCGAGACG
>CAYTNN010000337.1:0-2526 GCA_964439135.1 uncultured Pirellulales bacterium | reverse complement strand
TGGTGGTGGGAGAATCCGTATCCGGATTTCTCGAAGCCCTGGACGTGCCGGCATATCAAGAAATCCGGCAGCAAGAAGCATCATGACCAGACCGTCGGCGACTTCGACGGAGACGGGCAGGTGGAGCTGGTTTCGTGGAATCAAGGGGCTAAAAGACTTTTGTTTTTTGAGATCCCGTCGAATCCAAAATCGACCGGCCCCTGGCCATCGGCTACGATTTATGAATGGTCATCGGGTCAGGAACGGGAAGGTTTTCCGTCAATTCCCGTGGATATTGATCTGGACGGCAAAGTCGATCTCGTTGGCGGAGGACGCTGGTTCAAACATACCGGCGGCAACGAATTCAAGGAAAACGTAATTGATGCCGAGATGGCGTTTACACAGTGTGCCGCCGGCCAGTTGGTCAAGGGCGGACGTCCCGAGGTAGTTTTTTCGCCCGGCGATATGGATGGCCAGGCACGGTGGTACGAGTGTACCGGCGACGGATGGAAAATGCACGTATTACGCGAGGTCATCCACGGCCACACCTGTGAGATAAGAGACGTTGACGGTGACGGCAACCTTGACATCTTCATCGGCGAGATGGGCAATCCCGGTGCCGGTGACAACGCCAGAATATACATCTGGTACGGCGATGGCGAAGGGCATTTCAAAGAAACCGTTGCCTCGCACGGCCAGGGTATCCATGAAGGCAAACTCGGCGACCTGGATGGCGACGGAGACCTGGATATCCTGCTGAAGCCCTACAATCATAATACGCCTCGGATGGATATTCTGTTGAACGACGGCGGAAACCTTGCTGATAAAACCTAATGGCAGATTCTTTTTGACGGCCCGAAGATTTCACACTGGCAAATACGCTCATGAACAAGATATTGGCTGGCGTGAAAATCGACTGATGCGAATGGCAGTTTTAAGGAGCCACAAGTCAATATGAGTATGCAAATGCTGAATCGAAGTAATTATTTTGGAAGGATTTGCAAAATCACGCCCGGCAGGATTCGAACCTGCGACCTACGGATTAGAAATCCGTTGCTCTATCCAACTGAGCTACGGGCGCTTTAATCATAACTCTCCTTAGTGTAACGACTTCCTGAGTATGTTGTCAACCATTCTTTTGTCTCCGAAGGGGGTGTGCCAAAACGTACCAATTTTTGACGCAGAACCTGGGCAGTTGCGACTCCTGCACGGTAGACTTAAAGCCTATCCGAATGAGCCGGAACAACGAAACGTAATTATTGCACAGACGAAATGAAGAAGACCAAAATAATTCTCAGGTTTCTTCTCCCACCGTATCAATATGCGTCGGAAATGATTCATCCAACTATGCGTCCGCTCGGCGAACCAGCGACGGGCTATGAAGCCAACCTGGCGCTTGATCGCCTGGGCTTCTTCACCACGCAAGCGAATGTGTGCTGTATAAGAAAACTCTTTTTACCAAAGCTCGTACCTCACCATAATCATAAGCTTTATCCAAACACATGCCTTGCGGTTCCTTTGCAGTCGGCTGTGGGTGAACCACCGGGATACTCTAAGCGTAGCTTCAACCATTTTGCTGTCATGTCGATTCATCCCGGCAATCGCCAAGCCAATCGGTATACCCTTGGCTTCAGTCAACAAACTTCGTTTAACGCCCTTTTTGGCCCGATCCGTGGGATTTGGGCCGGTTTTTCCCCCGCCAAGCGGGGCCTTGTAATGATTACGATCTTATGGTCAGCAGCGGACAAATTCAGATTCTTTTGCCTGTGCCCGACAAAGATGAAAATGACAATAACATAGAAAAACAGCTGTATCTGAAACTTGAATTTTTCCGTGACAAAGAGTTCAGTGAATCCATTACGGGTTTTGTGCAGGCAGTACTTCCTCCAAAATGAGTCATTGCTCATTTTAGGAAAGCGGACAATTATTTTTGTAGTTTGCCAAAATTGTAATTATGGGCAGGGCTGATGGTTTTTTATTGGTACCTGTTCTCTGCAATGTTCAACCAACTATTTTCCCGGATCTATTTGATGGAACAAACTATGCGTGGCGGAGGAGGCAAATTCTGCGCCTTTCGTTCATGCCGTGACTCTATCGCATGCGAAGTTCCTCGATGCATCCTGCACATAGAACCTGGCCGGAGTCTATTTTCGTCCCGCCTCTGTCGCCGATTGGCTTGCCGCAGGCCTCACATTTCTCAGCCTGTTGTATATGCTTGACGGAAACCGTTTCTCTATGTTTTGCCGCCCTTTCTACTGCGCGCTTTTGTGTCACTGCTTGCCTGCTCGATCGACGGGTCTTCTCCGTCGTTTTAGAATCGGCACGGTCTGGTGATATAACCTGCGAGTGACTGTCACTTCCTGCTGTCGCGTAGATGGCTGTTGTCCTCGGACTCGCGTGGCCGGCCTGTTGCTGAACAAACCACAGATCCTTCCTGCTGTTGTAGAGCCTGACCAGACATGTGGCACGAAGCACACCTGGATGCAGGTTCCCGACTTTGGCGCTTTCGCCTATCCTCTTGACTTTGTTGTAGAGACTCATATAACC
>CAYTNN010000336.1:0-2561 GCA_964439135.1 uncultured Pirellulales bacterium | reverse complement strand
TAAGCCGGTCAGTAGGACAGCAAATCCCGGGCCGAACAGGATTGGGACGGACCCTATTTTATGAAAACGAAATGGTACCAATAATAGGGCCGGTCCTATTATCCCCTATGCATCATATGAGAGGATAAAATGTCATACGAACGCATGTTAGACAAAAATCATAAACCTACAGACAAAGAGATTCTAAAGACAATCGGTGACACAACGCACTGGCTTGAATTACGTCAATACCTTGAATCAGCATATGACTATACTCCTGAATTGGCCAACTATGGGAAGCATGGATGGGCAATTCGATATCGTAGAAGTGGAAAGACACTTTGTAATCTGATCCCCGAAAAAGGTGCATTTACTGTTTTGGTCGTCCTCGGCAAAAAGGAAGCAGAAAAAGCTCTGACCATAATAGATCAGCTTAACGCAAATGTACGCCAATTACTTGATAACGCAGAACAACTTCATGATGGCCGATGGCTGTGGATAAGAGTACGTAAACAAGGGGACGTTAAAAGCATCAAAGTGTTGCTCAAAATCAAACGGAAGCCGAAGAAGGCTTAATGAGAAAGGAAAAACTAGGGACTGCCTTTGTCATTTACGATTTTCGATTGTCGATACCCGCTTTCGTGGGCACAAGTTTCTCATTATTTCTCGGTACCCTCTGTGGCCCAAAAATTATTCATTTTCATATTGTAAAACATCTGCAAGTGTGCAAAATAATGCTTGGAAAAGCTCTTTGGCGTCGATGCTAATAACTTTAAGAACCTGATTTAAGAAGGAGGTACTAATATGCTGGACATGATAACAATAGCATTATTTGTTTTGGCATTCATATCCTTAGTGGTGGCCGTAGTTGCAATTGGATGGCTATTTATAGTAAGTAAACGTTTGTCAGCATTAGGCAAGAGAGTGCTCGAATCGCAGGATATAGGGAGAATAATTGAGGCTGCGGATAATACGGCATCTTTTGAATCTCGTATGACCGGTTGCCAGAGCAAAGCAGATGAAAATCAAAATCAGCTCGCAGAACATGATACAAGGCTAAGTGAAATGGCCGCTAAGCAGGGAGCAACTGAGCAGATGATGGACAGGCATACGGCTGATCTTGCTAATACCTCAGAAAAGATGGCGTCTTTCGAGCTTCGTTTTAATGAGTTTGAAAACAACGTTGGAGAGAAACTAAATCAGCTCCTGGAACTTGAGGCAAAGGTGAATGGGCTTGCCTCCAAGCTGGAATCAATTGAGGAGATGGTGAACAATAATGGATCTGGTCTTGCTGAGGCCGATCGAAGTATAAAGGCCCTAACAGACAAAACCGAGAGCCTTGAAAAGTTCCGGACTGCCACTGAAAAAACTCATAATCTCATTCGAGCTGCCGTTACTGATATGCGTGAAATTATGCCTCCCGAGGAAGGTCAGGGAATAACGTCGGAAATCGCTGAGCCGGAAGGAACCTCACAAGGGCCAGAGGATGAGCACGAGGAAGCTGAAGATCAGAAGACGCCTGGAACGTACGATTCTGAGTTCTGAAGAAAACCTTGAGTAGCAGGGTGCTTAAGAATCAATCAGGGAACGCGGGACTGTTTCTAATATAATCGGTCGCTGTGATGGCCGGGAGTGTTGAAATCGAACCGCCTATTGTGGTATTATTGAGATTGTGGCTTGCAGAAGCACCAATTATGAAGTCAAATGGGAAATGGCTTTGTAATTGATTATTTACTATTTACTATTTATTATTTCTCTGAGTGCTCGGTGCCCTCTGGGGACCTTTGAATTTACTATTTGCGATTTACGATAGCTAAGCCATAAATTTACGATTGTCATTGATTTTGCTATTAGTCCATTTTGGGAGGTACAGAGAATATGAAAATCAGAATTTATTTTGTACTGTTGGCCGTAGTTTTAGCAGCAACCCGTGTTTCGTTCGGCAAGACCTTGTTCGGACAGAACTACACTGCGCTGTACTATTCGTATTTTGACTATGGTGACGGTGATAAATCCTATCTGGACGATGGGCACGGGGGTTCGATAATAGTCAACCTGAACCAGGAATCGGATAAGGACATTCAGTTGGGTCTTGATTATGTGTATTCCGACGGTGAAAGATACCTGCAGGATGTGGAAATCTCTACCCTGTGCTTTCGGGCCGATATGGTTCATACGTTTTGCGCGAGCGAAAAGGTCAAGCCGTATTTCAACATCGGATTGCGGGTGCTGGACATGGACGTAACCGGCCCGGCAACCGAGGTGGATGATACGGATGTGGGTCTGGGTCTGGGCATTGGCATTGAATTTGAATTGGCCCCGATCCTGATGGCCAAGATATCCGCCAACCACGATAATGTAGGTGATGAAGCCAATTACTTTACCGCCCTGTTGGGATGCTGGTTTACCGACAATCTCATGGGCACGATTGGCATAGGGCGAGAATTTGACGGAGATTCCACCTATTTGCACGCCGGTGCAGTATTTGCGTTTTAACGTAGAGAATTAGAAGAGAATTCACTCAATAATCTGTAATACAATCTTTTAACTCCTTGTTTTTTATGCGTGTTTTTCATGCAGCG
>CAYTNN010000335.1:0-2579 GCA_964439135.1 uncultured Pirellulales bacterium | reverse complement strand
CCGGCGCCGAGAAAGAAAGGAAAGAAGCATTCACATTGCTGATGATAGCTGTGGGCCTGGGGATGGTATTGGTATATATGGTGATGGCTTCGCAATTCGAGTCGTTCCGCGATCCGTTTATCATATTTCTCTCGATACCCTTCGGTATTGTCGGCGTAATTATCGCCCTGACCCTGGCCGGCCAGGCAATGAGTGTTGTCAGTTTTCTCGCTCTGATTATGCTTGTCGGCATCGTAGTGAACGATGGAATTGTTCTGATCAGTTACCTTAACATACTGCGGCGGCGGGGACTCGATGTCTATTCGGCCATCATCGAAGGCGGGCGCAGCAGATTGCGGCCCGTGGTATGTACCAGTTGCACTACAATACTGGCGTTGACTCCACTTGCTTTCTCAAAAGGGGAGGGGTCCGAAATTTGGGTGCCTTTTGCCGTAACTATAATCGGCGGCCTGTTTGTCAGTACTGTCATTACACTTGTTTTGATGCCGACTCTTTATAGTGTGTTCGAAGGCTTTAAGCCTTCGGCGGGGAAAAGATAATTATGAAAGCTGTTTTGATTATTCACAATGCGGCGATAGATGAAGAGGTGAATGAAGTCCTGGAATCTGCCGGCATTGACTGTTATACGAAATTCCCGAATACCGTGGGCAAAGGCAGGGCGAGTGAGCCGCATTTGAATACCGATGTCTGGCCCGGCATAAATTACGGCACATTTGTTGTAACCGGTGAGGCCCCGGCCAAAGAGTTAATGGAGAAAGTCCGGCGGATGCGGAAGAAATGGGCGTCGGTAGGGATAAAGGCCTTTATGTGGGAGATTGAAGATATTACCTGATAGGCGCCTATAAGAAAATTGTTGATTGACGAATTTCGATTGTCGATTTCACCCTTCGACTCCGCTCAGGATGAAGAGCTTCTTCATGCAAAGCGAAGAAGAGTAACAAAATCGCAAATCGAAAACCGAAAATCTCAAATTGATATACGGGCCTGTTTCAAGAGGAAAATCGAATGAAAAGGAAATTAGTTTCTATCTGCGGGTTATTTTTTGTTTTAAGTTGCGCAATGTATGCCGGTTGTAAGGTCGGGCCGAAATATTCAAGGCCCGAGACGCCGGCCGAAACGTCCGGTGCTTATTTTCATGCCGGGGCAAACAAACAGGATGTGAATGATTTTGCCGATGCCGACAGATGGTGGGACCGATTCGGTGATCCGACTACGGCACAACTGGTGTGCCGGGCGCTGGAGAACAATTATGATCTCAGGGCCGCCGCTGCGAGGGTCCTGCAGGCCCAGGCATCGCTTGCTGAGATGAGCGGACGACAGTGGCCTGATGTGTCGTACAATCTTAGCCGTGACAGAAGTAAGCGTTCCATGAACTTGGGTGACAGCCCATTCGGCAGCGGCAGATTCAGCATCATGAGCACGACCTGGTCACAGGATATTACCGTCAACTATATCCTCGATCTGTTCGGTAAGCTCAAACATTCCGAGCGTGCCGCCTGGGCGGATATGCTTGCCTCGGAGGCAAGTGAGCAGGCATTGACCAATTCGATCATCGCCGGAGTAGTCAACAGCCGGATAAACATCGCGACGATACAGCGGCGATTGAGCATCGCGAGGGCCAATACCGAGAGTCGGCAGAGTACCCTCGAAATTGTAGAGAGGCGATATGCACAAGGTCTTGTAGGGCCCGTTGACATCAGGCTGGCGCGTGAGAATCTCGCTGCGTCAAAGGCTGCCGAGCCGGCCGTCGAACTGTCTTTGATTACAGCTCGTCACGCGCTTGATGTTCTTCTGGCGCGTCCGCCGGGATCGTCACAAGATTTGCCGGAGACGTTAGCAGAATTGCCGGATTTGGAGCCGGTTCCGGTAGGGGTGCCCGCCCGGCTTTTGGACCGGAGGCCGGATGTAATGGCTGCTGAACTGGCTTTACGCTCGGCGAACGAACGAATCGGCGTCAGCATAGCGCAGTTGTATCCGGATTTAAGTCTTACGGGAAGTTATGGCGCAAATGCCGACGAGTGGCGTGACGTTTGGGAGAGTTATTCGGAAACGTATGGATTGTTAATGCGTCTTGCTCAGCCGATCTTCAAGGGCGGGCAAATTCGTGCCCAAATCGACGCCGCGAAAGCACGTTATGCCGAACTGGCGGCGAATTATGCCGGCACGGTTCTGGTCGCGATGAGAGAGGTCGAAGATGCGCTCGTGAGCGAGCAGATGCTCCAGAACCAGTTGCAGCACACCGAGCTTCGCTTCCGGGAAGCCACAGCCGCCGAGGAACTCTCAAGGCAGCGCTATCAGCAGGGGCTTTCGGGATTTCTGGTAGTTCTGGAAACCGAGCGGCGCAGACGAATAGCTGAAGAACAGTTGACCATCCTCAAGGGCCAGATTTGGACCACACGAGTGAATTTATACCTGGCCCTGGGTGGTGATTGGAATGAACAGGAAGAAGAAATATTGGCGGTAGGAAAAAATGAGAGAAAATAAAAGACAGAGTAGAGAATACAGAATACAGAATTCAGAGCGTAAACAGCGTATAGGACGGTATCGCAAATCTCATAGAGCTGGGCGCGGACTTTTGC
>CAYTNN010000334.1:0-2582 GCA_964439135.1 uncultured Pirellulales bacterium | reverse complement strand
CCTACAAGAGATACGCTTTCGATAGCCTGGCTCGATACGGCTCCACTGCCTCTTACTGTCATAAAAGTTGATCCGGTGAAGAAAACCGTTGCTGTAT
This sequence comes from uncultured Pirellulales bacterium, assembly GCA_964439135.1. Taxonomy (GTDB): domain Bacteria; phylum Planctomycetota; class Phycisphaerae; order Sedimentisphaerales; family Anaerobacaceae; genus JAFGPJ01. The sequence continues at coordinate 2,485 of CAYTNN010000334.1, read as the reverse complement.
TTGGGTCACAGAGCTCAATTTGTTGCCTCATGAGTTCTTTTTCAAGACAATCTCTGATAACTTTTCCTACGTGCGGCTTCTCACTTTCGAGCGGTGCTATATACACACATTTATGCTCAAGCATTTTTAAGCGGTCGGTAGAGACAATATCAGAACCGCAACCAGCAGATGCACTTATCGCCAACAATCCAATAAGCCAGTATATTTTATTCATTTCTAATTCTCCTAACGCGTTTTTTCTTCGATAGTAATATTATCCGTCACATTCTCCAATCATAATTTCCTCGAATAGTGTACTGCCTTAATGACGGGATTGAAATTAATTTCGTAGTTTTAAGTAAATTTGGAACTCGTAAAGTCGGGACTTGACGCTCATGGAGGAAAGAATATACCTGACGGGATTTGAAAAATAAGAATTGCAATTTTGCGAACTTACTTTTAGATTAACTTAATTGGGTTGGCATTTGCTCTTATGGAGAGAGAAAAATGTCGATTTTATAGTATCAAGGAGCAGGCTATGACAGGGATTAAGCCGAGCCGTGAAGAGGCTTTTTCATTGCTGAAAAAGTACAATAAAAATGATAGCTTGATTAAACACGCTTTGGCTGTAGAGGCGGTTATGCGGTATTTTGCGCGCAAATTTGGCCAGGATGAGGAAAAATGGGGCGTTATTGGATTAATCCACGATTTGGACTATGAGCAATTTCCCGAGCAGCACTGCCACAAGACCGAAGAAATCCTGACTTCCGAAAACTGGCCGGCTGATTACATCAGGGCTGTGGTCTCTCATGGCTGGGGAATATGTACCGACGTTGAGCCCCAAAGTGAGCTGGAAAAAGTGCTTTACACTATTGATGAGCTGACCGGGCTCGTCGTAACCACGGCATTGGTGCGGCCGAGCAGGAGCGTGATGGACATGAAGGCGAAGTCGGTTAAAAAGAAATGGAAAGAGAAATCCTTCGCTGCGGGCGTGAATCGGGATGTCATCGAAAAAGGTGCCGGGATGCTGGGTGTCGAATTGGGTGAGCTTATCAATGATGTTATTATGGGTATGCGCGAGGTCGCTGACGAAATCGGTCTGAAAGGTAATCCTGATGTATCGGGATAAATCTTCAGGTTTTAATCAGTATGTTCGAGATTGAGATATGTGTAGGTATATTTGTTTATCAGTATTGATACTCATGTTATTAAGTGGCTGTGACGGTGGTAAGTCACGTCAGACCGAGGCTGAGAAGGAGCGTCGAGCGCTTACGCAGAAGATAGAACTTGTCGAAGCTGCGGGTGGATTTGTGCTGATCATTGGCGGCGAGACTCTTACCAGCGATGAGATCATCGACTCGCGAACGCGACTAAATGGGTTGTTTGCTTCGCCAAAAGAGTATTTCGGGCCTGTTGCACAAGCGAACGAGCTTCAGCAGTTCAAAGAGCGGGCAAAAGAGCAGCTTGAAGAAATTATAATGGCTAAAATCTCGAATATTCTGCTTTATCAGCACGCTAAAAGGCAAGCGGGGGGGAATATTGATGAAGCTCTGGATAAGGCAGCAGAAAATGAGTACAGAAAATTTATTCTCAACTTTGGAGGTGACCAGGCCAGGGCCGACGATGAACTTAAACGAAAGCTGATGGATAAGAAGAGCTTCAAGGATCAGATAAAAAAAGATATGCTCATTTATGAGTACAGGAGATCGAAATTACCTGTTAACAAGCCGGTTACCTATCGCGACCTGATGGATTGCTACGACCGGATAAAGGACAAATATTTCGCCAAAGCTGCGAAGATAAGGTTTCGGTTGATTGATATTCAACCGGACAAGTTGGAGGTGGCGGACCCGAACGAAGACCGCTGGCAGCTCGGCAAAGAGCGGGCGAATAAGTTGCTTGAACTAATAAAATCAGGCGAGGACTTTGGCGAATTGGCAAAGAAATATTCGCACGGGGACTGGAGAGATTTTGGCGGGTTGTGGAGGTCGCTGCAGCCCTCGTCCTTAGCTGCGCCTTATGATATCCTTGCAGTTGAAGCTGGTAAGATGGCATCTGGTGAAGTGGCTGGGCCTATTGTAACGAAGCAGCACATTTTCATTATGAAACTTGAAGAAAAGCAAATAGCCGGTTATGAGCCGTTTGGAGATGTACAGGATTTGGTTAAAGAGAAAATTCTTTTAGATCGCCAGAACGAGGTTATTGATAAACTCAATGCCGAAATTAGGCGGGAGGCGAAGCTTAGTAGAACAGATAAATTCGTGGATTTTTGCCTGGAAAAGATTTATCGAATCAGCAATACCAGCAGTGAAACATCAGGGAATGAAAGCCGGAGCGGACAATAACGACGAAATAATGATTTGGATCGAGAGATGGAAATTGTTGCACACGGCATAGACCTGGTTGACTGTCCGCGGATAGAGCAGATGATAGAGCGGCACGGCGAGCGCTTCGTCAAGAGGGTTTTCACCGCCGCCGAGCAGGCTTATGCCGGGGCGAATAAGAA
>CAYTNN010000333.1:0-2637 GCA_964439135.1 uncultured Pirellulales bacterium | reverse complement strand
ACAAAATGTACAGTTTCTGCACCGGCGGCCTCTGCCGGCATAAAGCAATTCTTCGCTATTTCGGCCAGGCCCTTGAGAAGGAAAACTGTGCCGCCTGCGATATGTGTCTCGGCGAGTTGGACTACATAAAAGACGCTCTTGAAATCTCGCAGAAAATCCTCTCGTGCATCGTTCGCCTTGGGCAGCGTTTCGGCGGCGGTTATACAGCCGCGGTGTTGACCGGATCCAGCGACAAGCGCATCCTGGAAAATCGCCATGACGCCCTAAGCACGTACGGCCTGTTGAGCGACTATTCACAGCATACGGTGCACGACTGGATCGAGCAGCTCGAAGGACAGGCCTGCATTGAGAAGGTAGGGGAATACAACGTGCTGAATGTCACGGAAAAGGGATGGCAAGTTCTCAAAGGAAACGAAACGCCCCGGCTGCTAAAGCCTGCCGAGAGGCCGGCCAAAGTCTCTAAAGTCGTCGAAGATTCATGGGAAGGTGTCGACAAGGGCCTGTTCGAAGCTTTGCGGAAGCTGCGAACGAGCATCGCACGAAAAAAAGGTGTCCCCGCGTATGTCGTCTTTGGTGACGCCGCACTAAGGGACATGGCCAGGCGAAGGCCCTCGAATTATGTGAATCTTCTCGAAGTCAAAGGGATCGGAGAGAAAAAACGCCGGCAGTACGGCGAACTCGTTCTTGCCGCAATGAAGGATTACTGTCTGGCGAATTCACTTGATATGGACGTAGATCGAACCTGAGAACGAAGTCACGCTGCATAATCCGATGAAGAAAAAGGACGGAAAAACTCATCGATGTCAATTCCAACCCTAATCACATTTATCGCTTATTTCATCATCCTGCTTGCTATCGGCTTTTGCTTTTATCGAAGATCGTCCAGCATCGAAGATTATCTGCTGGGAGGCAGGGGTATGGGCTCGTGGGTCACGGCACTCTCTGCGCAGGCCAGTGACATGAGCGGCTGGCTGCTGATGGGCCTGCCTGGTGCCATTTACCTGGCGGGAATGGGGCAGGTTTGGATTGCCGTCGGTCTGTTTATCGGGACGGTTTTGAACTGGATGCTGGTCTCGGCACGGCTTAGGGTATATACGCAAAAAACCAACGCGATTACACTGCCCTGCTTCTTCGAGGCCCGCTTCAGAGACCCGACCGGCCTGTTAAGAATAGTCTCAGCGATAATCATCCTGATATTCTTCGCCATATACGCGTCTTCGGGACTTGTTGCCACGGGATTGTTGTTCGAGTCAACGTTCGGTGTCCAATATCACGTTGCCGTGGTTATCGGAGGATTTATTATCATCGCTTATACATTTTTAGGCGGTTTCATGGCGGTCTGCTGGACGGACCTGCTGCAGGGCTCGTTAATGGTCCTGGCGATTGTGGTCGTGCCGGTCCTGTCATACCATCGGGCAGGCGGAATTGACGCGATAAGCGAAGCAATGAAACTCAAGAACATTTCGCCCGGTTTGCTGCCGGAGGCAACAACGCTGCCGATGGCTCTTTGTATGATTGTCTCCAGCATGGCGTGGGGCCTGGGGTACTTCGGCCAGCCGCACATTCTGGTACGATTCATGAGCATCAAATCGGTGAGCAAGCTTGGAAAATCGATGACCATAGCGATAATCTGGGTCCTGCTGTCGCTAAGCGGGGCAGTCATCGTCGGCTTTATCGGCATCGCGATGTATGATAATCTGAGCGGCGGACAGCAGGAGAAAGTTTTCATCTACATGATACGCGATTTGTTCAATCCGTGGTTCGGAGGAATCCTTCTGGCGGCGATCTTCTCGGCGATTATGTCAACGATAGATTCGCAACTGCTGGTCTCATCCTCGGCGCTATCCGAGGACTTTTACTGCAAGGCAATAAAGAAACAGGCTTCTCAAAAGGAGATAGTTCTGGTCGGAAGAGTATGTGTTATTATCATCTCAATCATCGCATTGATTATGGCGATGGACCGTGACAATACGATTCTCGGAATCGTTTCTTATGCGTGGGGCGGCTTCGGAGCGGCGTTCGGGCCGCTGGTTTTATTTGCCCTGTTCTCTCGTAAAACAAGCTGGCAGTCAGCCCTGGCGGGAATGGTCACCGGAACGGTCGTGCTCGTGCTGTGGAAGCAAATCGGCCTGAGCGATAAAATGTATGAAATCGTCCCCGGCTTCGCCGCAAATTGCCTGACGATTCTTCTGCTCAACCTTGTCATCGGCCAAAAAGACGAAAGTGTCTTAAAAGAATTTGATGAAGTTGTAAACGAGATAAAAAAGTAGGGTGGGGCTCGCCCCACCATCATCGTTCGGTGGGCCAAGGCCCACCCTACAAAAACTTATATTTTTAGAAGATTGCTTCGCTTCGCTCGCAATGACAATTTTTTAGAGTGTCATTGCGAGGAGGCCGGTAGGCCGACGCGGCAATCTTCTTTTATCGATCCGTAAAACATTATGAAACAATACTGGGTTTACATGATGACTAATCGTAATAAAACAGTCATCTATACCGGTGTCACTAATGATCTGAAAAGAAGAGTTCAGGAACATAAAGACGAAAAAGGCATTTCTTTCACGAAGAAGTATAATATAAATATCAGTACTGTCCCGTTAAAAATTAACTTATTTTTGATAATACTAATTACAATAA
>CAYTNN010000332.1:0-2647 GCA_964439135.1 uncultured Pirellulales bacterium | reverse complement strand
GAGGTTTCCAGGGCAGAGGCCCAGCAATGCAGGGTAGAGGCGGCAGAGGTTTCCAAAACGGAGACGCCGCAATTCAAGGCAGAGGCGGCAGAGGCTTCCAACGCAGAAATATGGCTCCACAGGACTGGGGCATGAATAACTGGCAGGGACAGCCCGGCCCCGGAGGTATAGGCAGACAAGGCCCCGGAGGTATAGGCAGACAAGGCCCCGGAATGCAACCGAGACGGTTTGCACCGGAAGATACGGACCAAACGAACCAGCCAATGGCACCTATAGGTAGAGGTTGGGCTCCAGGTGCGGGGCAAGGTTGGAGACAAGGCTGGGCCCCGGGCTGGGGACAAGACTGGACTCCGGACTGGGAACCGGATCCGCAACCTGAGAAAGCACCGGATACCAATGCTCCCGCCGAACCAGTTGTCGAAGACCAGCCGGAAAAACCACAGGACCAGTAATGCAGAGTCTCTCGAACAATGTAATAGATCGGCAGAGTTGCCGATATAAGAAAATGACAGAGCGAAAACCCCGCCGGCAAAATGTTGCTCGGCGGGGCTTTTTTGGCCGGTCAATGACAGCACAGAAAACCGGGAATATTTTGGAATTTTATTGCTGAATCGCATATGTATTCGTATCCTTCAAATATGGTTTTATCGATTCTTCCAGGCCGGATCGTAAGTCTCCGGGCCGAGCGGTTATTAGTTGAACTTGTTTACAGCCTCATGGACTCAGAATTCGTCGCAGAAGACCGGCAAAAAACGAACGCATCGCTTGCGGCGGAACTCCATGACGTCCGCCTGAGCCGTCAGGGCGATTCCGACGCTTACACCCGTCTGATTAAACAGCACCAGTCGCAAGTCAGCCGGATGCTGTGGCGTTTCAGCCGGGACCCTCTCGTTCATGAGGAACTGGTACAGGACGTTTTCGTCGAGGCATACCTGAGCCTGCGCAGCTACCGTGAAAAGGCCCCCTTCGGCCACTGGCTTTCGCGGATCGCCACTCGCATCGGCTACCGCTACTGGAAGCAGATAGCTCGCCGGGGCGAGACGGAAAGTTTCTCTCTGGCCGAATGGGACCAGTTGCCGGACAAATCGCCCGACGAGATGGATCCCGGCCGGGCCGCCGATCTGCTGCACCGCTTGCTGGCTCAATTGCGGCCGCGCGACCGGCTGGTATTGACCCTGCGGTATCTGGAAGGATGCGACGTAGCCGAAACCGCCCGCCGAACAGGCTGGACAAAGAGTTTGGTAAAGATCCAGTCGCTGCGGGCCAGAAAGAGATTGAAAAAACTTTTCGCTCAGGCGGGAAAGGGGCTGAGAGAATGAAAAACGAAAGCTTATTCGAAGCATTATCCGCGCGGGCCCGCAGCGAGACGCCGCCCTCGGTGGACGTTTCCGGCCGGGTCATCGCAATCCTTAATGCAGAGCAAAGCCGAATAGAACAATTGACAGAAAAGCCCCTGCTGTGGCTGGCGGCGGCATCGTCGGCATTTGCTGTCTCTGCTGTAGTGATAGCTATCATGGTCTATAACGCCTCGACGGGACCTTTATATGAGATTTCACAAGCGATTTCATGGGTGGTACAATGAGCCAGAACGAAACAACCGACAATCCGGCCGTCAGTCATATTAATAAAGCCCACAATTGGCGGATGGCATTTTTCGGTCTTATTATCCTCGTGGCCGGGGTAGTAATCGGCGGCTCGTCTATGCTTATTTTCGCACCTAAAAAGCTGATACAGCCGCCGCCCGGCCCCGAATTCAACAGCATGAGAATGATTCCACCACTGAGTCGAGATCTCGACCTCAACCCCGAACAGGCCGAGAAGATCAAGCCGATTCTGGATAAGCACATGCAGAATCTTAATACCATTCGCATTGAAGCACGCTCCGAAATAGGCGAAACATTGAAACAGATGAACGAAGAGATTGGCGCAATCCTCTCCGATGAGCAAAAACAACTCTGGCAGCGCGAGCTTGACCGGCTTCAAGGGGAGCTTCGTCCCGGCGGCCCAAGACGAGGCGAAGGTCCCGGCGGCCGCTTCCGTGGAGGTCAGCAGGATCGTTTCCGCAGAGGCCCCTTCGGACCTCGACGCCGCCCTGCCGGCCCAAATATGCCGGAAGACAGCATGAATAACGGCCCGGCAGAACCTTTCGAAGAGCCGCCAAAATAAGACTTTTGAGTGCATCCATCATCTGAAATTGGCTTTGTTTGGCTTTGTTTGGCTTTGTTTTTTTGCCGCCTCAAAGCATGAAATTCTTCATAATCACCTTTCATATAGATACTTAAGCTCATTACGGCCTACCGCAAATTGGCTTTGTTTTTTCAAATCGGTTTTTCAACCCCCAGATAAATCTGGGGGCTAAATAAGATTGGCTTTGTTTGGCTTTGAATTGGGTTTGTTTTTTCGCAGCCTTCAAAACATAAAATCTTCATAATATCCTTTCAGTAAAGAGTATGCGCAAATTTCGCCCTACCGCAAATTGGCTTTGTTTTTTCAACTTAAGCACGAATTAACACGAATTAACACCAGATTTACTCTCTTTTTCACCTGTTTTTTGCATTATTTTGGTTTGTTTTTTCAAATTAACCACAAATGAACCTGGCGCAGCCTCGAGCTTCGCCCTTAGCCGCAACCAAAAAGTTCGTCTTAT
>CAYTNN010000331.1:0-2720 GCA_964439135.1 uncultured Pirellulales bacterium | reverse complement strand
AGAACAGCCACTTCCGGGACCGCCGCATTGGCCGACTCGGACAGAGATGTCCCCTCAACGTCGAGGACGATATCACTTCCCGGTTCGCCGAGGAATACCCTGTCTCCGGAAGCCATAACGACATATCCTGCCGGACAGCTAATGTTGCCGGAGTTAGTCACTTGTTTACCAATGAGGTAAACCTGCTGGGCGGAAATATCGCCGTTATTAATTACGGCTCCATTGCCACCGGCAAAGTTATAGCGTCCGTTTATAAAATCGGCGTTGGAAATATTAAGTCCCGAAGCGACCAACTGATTGACATTGATTCTTGCCCCTGCACCAATATAGACGCCGGCCGGATTAACGAAGAAAACCCTGCCGTTAGCCAACAGTGTTCCATTGATATTTGTCGGATTTGCCGAGAGTATCCTGTTGAGCACAGACGCACTGCTGCCGGGTTGGATAAACTGTACTGTCTCCGGCTGCGCAATGTTGAAACTGCTGTAATTAATGATTGCTTTATCGGAAGCAGTTATGGCTGTGTTGCTGCCGCTTTGCTGGATCGAAACCTGGCCATTGACGACCTGTGCTCCTTCCGGCCCAGCAATAACGTCCGAAACCAGGCCGTTGAAGAACAGAAAACAGATCAAGAAGCATACGACACCCCACCGACAGTAACGACTTCTGAATAATTTTGTTGAGAGTTCCATATTTTCTCCATTGCTTACAATTGAAATCATAATTATCCCACCCAATAACTACCCGGCACGAATTTCTAAAAGCCTAAAATCGCATCATGAAGCTCACATTCAACTGGCCATCTCCCCTATCAGTCTCCTCGGTTCCACGAAGCGCCCATCCGTAATATATACCGGCACTAAAATTAATCTCTGTCTCAATAATCAGGCCGGTTCCTACCGAGCTAAGCTCCTGGACTGCCAACTCACCGGGAGTAGAATTTTTTATCTTAGCGCGGCCGAAATCAATAAAAGCTAATGGAGCAAGTTTCCGAAGCAGCGGTTTCTTAGTCTCATTCCGCCCGGCGCTTTCCTGTCGATCACGGTTGGCTTTGCCGGCCTTAACGAGGTCAAACTCATATTGACCGGATATGAGTATCCCACCATCAGCAACAATTTCATCTTCTTCATAACCCCTGACGGAGTACAGACCACCAAATGTGGTCATCTTTGCCGGAACCAGTCTTTCGTCCGAGGTTATCGACCGGAAAGAACCGCTAATTCGATTAACCTTGGCGATGTCCAGATATTGGCTGTGAGAAACTCCGAAGTTGTAAATAGTAAAATCAGGACCTGTGTCCATACGTGCATCCTCAAATTCACTTTTGTTGGAGCCGCCTATATTCTCATTCATGGTGAACGTGAGCGAGGTGTTCGACATATCACCTGAATGATGGACATTCGCTCCCATACCCCATAGCTCCATATCAACATCGCTTGCTATACCGAGCGAAGGTGTGACTTTACTTTTTTCGTTACTAAGCGAGCCTGTCAGATCAAAAAACCAGCCATTTATCTGGAGAACGTTGTAACTCAGCACGCCGCCGTAGAATGATCCATTGCCGATAAAACTGATTCCGGATTCGGGTATATCAAATTTGCTGTAACCGGCATAAAGATTGAAACGCAACCGAGGTGTAAAAACGGGAAAGTCGTAATTTCCATATACAGAGTATTCCTCCTCAAAACCTTTTTCCCAGGGAGCCTGATGCATGACTGAGAATCTATCGTCTATACCTAAGAGGTTGGTATTGACGAAACCCACTCTTGGATTCCACTGTCTGTCTCTCGTACCGGCATTATCTACCTGTATGTACCAGTGCCAGGGATTCGTTTCATAAACGTCATAACTTAAATTTAGTGCGTTCGGTTCTATGCTGCGTGATATTACCGGAGAAACATACCGGTCGGGATTAAGATTGAGCAGCCTCACAAAATTATCCAGTTTTCCCTTTTGGATCACGTCACCTTCTTTTACCGGCGACCAGGATTCAAGGACTGAATCTTTCAAGAAACCCTCTTCCAGCCGATTTCGGTCAAAATCGTATCTTTCTATCGAAATCTGTGCTATCTTACCCTCAAGAATCTGTATCGGCAGAATCTCATCGGCCAACATGGACTCATCCTTGACCGCTTCAGCCGGAACATACACGTAGATGCCGGCATAACCTTTATCCTGATATACAGACAAAATATACTTCGTCAATCCTTGAATAGTCTTCAGAGACACTTCACGGTCCACGCCGGGGTCACGAATCAAGTCAAGTAATACTCGGAAATCATATATTTCCTCATCCGAATCACCCTCCATTTTCGAGGAAACAATATAAGCCTCCGGCAGATTTTCCAACAACTCTTCTGTCGATAGCAGAGTGTTGCCGCTTATTTTTAACTCCTTGGCTGAAAAACGCTGAGTCGTGTCCTCAGGAAAAGTTATTTCATCCGATAAAGCCGCACTCTCAGTGACTTTCTGCGATTCTCCCAATTCCTTATCTAATTGTTCTTTCCTGACGTCACTTTGTTCTCCTGCGAAAGCAACAGCTATCAAACAAAGCAAAGAAATCGGCACCAAAGTTTTTATTTGTTTCGACAAGTCCATATATGCCTTCCTTCTTCCTTAAATTCGGTTGATATAAAAACACTTCCATGGTCGTAGGTACTTTTTCTCGCCCACAGAAGAACCAAGTATTATTTCCAATAATACTTTTCGACCAGCGATTA
>CAYTNN010000330.1:0-2723 GCA_964439135.1 uncultured Pirellulales bacterium | reverse complement strand
GTGGGAATATTATAGGTCTTGCTATAAGAGGGGGGATTTATAAGGTTTATTTCAGATTTTACTTAAATAAGTGCCAATATCGGCCGTTTAAGGAAGGAGGCAACATAAGGCCAAAAAAACATTTTTATGCATGACATTTAGTCTATAAATACGTGAAAATTACCATCAGTCGCTTTGGTATGTAGCCGGAGCGAAATTTCCTATTATTTTTCAGTTAAAATTAGGAGTAAAAAAAATGAAAAATATAATATTGGTACTCGTAGTCGCATTGGGATTTTGCACGATGGCTATGGCTTCTGACATAGCGATTTCAACACAAGCAGGCTGGTTTGGGCAAGCTGCGGCTGACCGCGAAATGCAGGAAATTGCTGACAACGTAAAGGCTGTTTCTGTTGAACTATTCACAGTAAATGATCATGATGCCCTTGCAGCTTGGGTAGCAGACCACACAGGTGATGGAGCAGCAGACCTTTTAATTCTTTGCGGACAGTTCCCAGACACTATTTATACACCTGGTAATATTCAGGCTGATGACTCATTAGCCGAATTATTCTTAGATGATGGTAATGTTATCATTAACACCGGCGACTGGATATTCTACGTCGTAAATGGTGCTGGAACAAATGCCGCAGGTGGATTACAGACAATGATGGACATTCCCGGCGTTACAGTAGCGGGCGAGGACGATACTGCTGTTACTGTTACAGCCGATGGTCAGGAATTCACTCCGTCTTTGCAGAATTTTGCAACTGACCGCCCATTCCATCTTGACACACTTGCCGGCGATTGGGAAGTCGAACTGGTTCTTGCTGGGAATGCTGCCGGAACAAGAGCTGATCCCGTTATCGTCCATAATACGGTTACTGATGGTCGCATAGGCATTTTCTACCAGACAGCCAGTCAAGACAATGACCCACGCGGCGAAGTTATAAGTGAATGGATTAACAACTGGTTTATCAAAAACCTTGCCAGCGTTAGCATGATCGCCGGGAGTCCGGAACCCAAAAACGGCGCTATGTATACGGGCACTTGGATCACCCTGTCGTGGACCGCCGGGGATTTGGCAGTCTCGCATGATGTGTACCTGGGCGACAATTTCGACGATGTTAACGATGGCACACACGATAGCGAAACATTCCGAGGCAACCAGGAATTGAATTCAACGTTTTATATTGCCGGCTTTCCCGGATATGCTTTTCCAGATGGTCTCGTTCCGGGAACAACCTACTACTGGCGTATCGACGAGGTCAACGATGCAAAACCGGACAGTCCGTGGAAGGGCAAGATCTGGAGCTTTACAATTCCGCCGAAGAAGGCATATAAACCCGCCCCCGGCGATGGGAAACACTTTGTTAGCACGGAAAATCTGATTCTTAGCTGGACACCCGGCTTCGGTGCGAAATTACATACCGTGTACTTCGGTGACGATTATGACACCGTGGCAAATGCTACCGATGGAACGTCCACGGCAATTACAAACTTCATCCCCGGACCGCTTGAATCAGAGAAGACATATTATTGGCGAGTTGATGAGTTCGATGTTGCTACAACGTATACAGGCGATGTCTGGAGCTTTAAGACAGCGAAGGTCGGTGGTGGCGTGCGAGGTGACTACTATCATTGGAGTGATCCCAGCTTTGTTGGAGGCGCAGGTAATCCAGGACCGGTGAATGCCTTTACCACTCTTATGCTGACCCGCATAGATCCCCGGATCGACTTTACCTTTACTGATTCTCCCGACCCGTCGATCAACGCCGACATGTTCTCGGCCAGATGGACCGGTGAAGTCGAGGCGGCATTCACCGAGACCTACACGTTCTATACAAGAATCGATGACGGCGCACGACTCTGGATTGATGGCGTTTTGCTTGTTGACTCATGGATCGACCAGGGTACTCCCGAGTACAATGGCCAGATTGACCTGGTAGCCGGAAACAAGTACAGCCTTGTCATGGAATATTACGAGAACGGCGGCGGCGCAGTAGCAGAGCTTCGATGGTCGAGCCCGTCCACGCCGAAAGATTTCGTTCCGCAGGCGGCTTTATCGCCGCCGGTTAAGGCAAGCAGCCCGAGCCCGTCCAACGGGGCGACCGGCACGAAAATGACACCGATTCTCAGGTGGGGCGCTGGTGATTCCGCCGCTTCGCACGAGGTGTACTTCGGCACTGATGCAGATGCTGTAACCAATGCTGACAAAACTTCGCCCGAATACAAGGGCGCAAAGGCACTCGGCGACGAGAGCTACGATCCGGGCAAACTCGCATGGGAGACAAGCTACTACTGGCGTGTCGATGAAGTCAACAGCGTCAATCCCGACGGCCCGTGGATCGGCAACCTCTGGAGTTTTACGACGGGTGATTTCCTCGTCATAGATGACTTCGAGGACTACGACATTGGTAACAATGAGATATGGTGGGCATGGAAAGACGGCCTTGGTTACGGCCCGCATGGCAACGAACCGGCCTATCTCGGCAACGGCACCGGCGCTGCAGTAGGCGACGAAACAACTCCTTCCTATACCGAGGAGACCATAGTCCACAGCGGCAGCAAGTCAATGCCTTTGGAATTCAACAACAATAAGCAGGGCTACTCCAGGTATTCCGAGACAGAGCTGACATTGACAGCCCCGCGCGACTGGACCGAGGAAAGCGTTACGGAGTTGTCGATCTGGTTCAGAGGCTATCCGGCATCTACCGGCAGCTTCGTCGAAGGCCCGGTCGGCA
>CAYTNN010000329.1:0-2811 GCA_964439135.1 uncultured Pirellulales bacterium | reverse complement strand
GCAAAATGGCCGGCGAAGCATCGATGAGGTTCTGTATTGATGCGATTGACGCCGCTCGATATGAAATTATCGATGCAGTCGTCACGGCTCCGATCAGCAAGAAAAGCTGGAAGCTGGCCGGCGGGGTTTGGCCGGGCCATACCGAAATGCTCGCCCAACGCTGCAAATCTCCTCGAAAGGTAATGATGTTTATCGCCGGGCCGTTGAAGGTGGCGCTGGCGACAATTCACGAGGCGCTGTTCGATGTCAGGAACAAGTTTACAATCGGCTGTGTCTTTGAGCCTATCGACCTGTTGAACGACGCCTTAAAGCAGTACTTTGATATCGAGAATCCCAGGATCGGCGTGGCCGCTCTGAATCCGCACGCCGGCGAGGACGGGCAATTCGGCGACGAGGAGCAGCGAATCATATCGCCCGCAATGTTATTGGCACAGGAACATGGAATAAACTGCATCGGCCCGATCAGTGCCGACACCCTGTTTTTGCGGGCCGTCAACGGCGAATTCGACGGCGTGGTCGCAATGTATCACGACCAGGGGATGATTCCCGTAAAACTGCTCGACTTCGAGCATGCGGTCAATATAACGATCGGCATACCGATCATCAGGACGTCACCCGCTCACGGGACGGCATTCGACATTGCCGGCCAAAATCGCGCCAATCCGGCCAGTATGAAATCCGCTATCACAACGGCAATACAAATGGCAAAAACGAAAAAGAATTCAGAATGTCGAATTGAAAATTGAGAATTCTACATTCTAAATTCTTGATTCCAATGCAGACTAAGCGACAAATCCGGGACCTGCTATCGTCAGCGGGCGTTTTTCCAAATAAACGGCTCGGCCAGCATTTTCTCATCGACCTGAACCTTATGCGGCTGCTTGTCGATGCTGCGAATATTCAGAAGTATGATGTGGTGCTCGAAGTCGGCTGCGGCACAGGTTCTATGACCGAGGCCTTAGCCGAGAAAGCCAGCAGGGTAATCGCTGTCGAGCTTGACCGGAATCTTAGTGAAATTGCAGAAAAGCAGCTCGCAAAGTCCGAAAATGTCGAAATTATAAACACCGACATACTCGAAAGTAAAAATGCACTCAGCCAAACCGTCACAAAAGCATTGGACCTTGCCGGCAAGAAATACCCGGGCCGGATGCTGTTAGTCGCAAATCTGCCTTACAGCGCTGCTTCGCCGGTGATTATGAATCTTATTACAGGCCCTACAACAGCGGATGGCATGTATGTGACGGTTCAAAAAGAAGTTGCCGACCGAATGACAGCCGCTTCGGCGTCAAGTGACTACGGCATATTAAGCATCTTCCTTGCCGCTGCCGGGGATGTGAAAACGATTAGGACTCTGAAACCGGCGGTATTTTGGCCCCAGCCGCAGGTCGATTCGGCAATGGTCTGCTTTATACGAAACCGGGCAAAGTCCGACCGCATTAAGAACATGGAGCTGTTCAGCAAGACTGTGCATCTTTTTATGGGCCATCGCCGTAAAACTCTTTCAGCCTGCAGCAAACTGGCCCGCGGCAGACTTGCAGAAATTGCTGACTGGCCGAAAATATTCGAGCAATGTTCAATTTACACAACAAAACGCCCTGAAACACTCAGCCCCGAAGACTATATTGCCATCTCAAATTATGTCGGAAATTCCCTATTTTTATATTGAAAGAAATACAAATGTAGGTTATAATAAGCTGGTTTAAGCCTTAATAAAGCAAAAATGTTAAATTGGCAGAACAGGAGAATCGTGAGGCGCATCTTAACAAGCACAAGCAATCGACGTAATATTGTAAGTAGAGGAGTATGATTATGAGCAACAAAAGAGGATTTACTTTAATCGAGCTTCTGGTAGTAATCGCGATCATAGCGGTATTGATGGCCATTTTGATGCCGGCTCTGCGTCGAGTTAAAGAACAAGGCAAAATGATAACTTGCCTGGGAAATCTCAGACAGTGGAATCTCATTGCGTCAATGCATACGGAGGAAAATGACGGCAAATTCTGGGATTCTGACGATGGTACCCCTGGCTATTGGTTTATAGCGTATATGGAAGAGCGCTATCAAAGTCGTATTAAAAACAAGTTGTGGTTCTGCCCGAGCGCCACGAAGCCCGTAATCGAGAATGGCACTCTTATACCCTCGTTCAACATCTTCAACGCCTGGGGCATTTTCACACGGTCGGACCACTCAGGACTGTGCCGCGACGGCGTAGCTGGCAGCTACGGCATCAATGGCTACTGTCTTATACCAAAAAGTCCTCCTTTTGAGGGTGGTGTATCCGCCGAAAACGGGTGGAAGACCGCCGGCGGACGTGGTTCAAACAATGTACCATGGTTCGTTGAGGCTCTGCGTTTTGACCTTTGGCCATTAGAAACTCATGCACCTGCCGCCAATGAGTTTGAGGCCTGGTCCAGCAACAATATGGCCCGTTGCGCCATCAACCGCCACCAGGGATTTGTGAACGCTGCATTTATGGACTGGTCGGCAAGAAAGGTCGGCATTAAAGAGTTGTGGACGCTGAAGTGGCATAAACAATTCAATACATCAGGTCATTACACAAAAGCCGGTGGAATGCAGTCGAGTGAATGGCCGGACTGGATGAGACGTTTCAAAGATTACTAAAAACAGATTATCGCAGGAAAATGCCTTGTGCTTTGCAGCCCGGACCTTCTTGTCGAATAGAATTTTTGAATAAGGCAATGTTTCAAAAATAGGAGCGGAAAAAGGTTGTTATGGCTAAAAAAGAAGGATTTACGCTGATAGAGCTTCTGGTGGTAATCGCTATTATCGCGATTTTAATGGCCATATTAA
>CAYTNN010000328.1:0-2863 GCA_964439135.1 uncultured Pirellulales bacterium | reverse complement strand
CTGGCGTAGGGCATCGGAAAGCGGTGCTCCTCATAGATTGCCTCCTGGCCCGGCTCGCCTGAGTAAACGGGCACCCTGCTGCTCTTTGCGCCGGACGGGTTGCCATGATAGAGTATGCCGGGAAGTACGGCCTTCGAGCCCCTGCCCCGGCATTGAAAGCGGACCGAGAGTGTCACGAACTCAGCCGTATCAGATCCGTCCCAGATGAACCGCCTGATGCACTTTATAACGTTGCCCTCGGGCCGATACGAATCCGAAAGCCGCCAGGTGCCCGCCGGAGTTTCAAGCTTACCTCGCAGAATCGTCCAGTCTCCCACGCGCTCAATTTCCGTAGGCCCGGCATGAATCCAGCCGGCGGGCCAGCTATTTTCCCATTCAGTAGCTATCGACCAGAGGCCTTCCGGCGGCGAAGTCAGAACATCTTCGCCGTCCAGCACGATTTTAACCCGATGGCCCTTGCCATCATATTCCGTGCGAAGGTCAAGGGATTGGCCGTATGAGTGTAAGCAAAATATGCCGGACGTTACGAGAATGATGGCCGTTAGGCTCATCACAAAATGGTGTTTCATGCTACAACTCCTGTCAGAAGAAATGGTATCGGTTATCCTTTGGTTATGGCACGCTCGTTTCGGAAGATTCTTCTTCCCGCTGTTTGCGTGCCTGCTCCAATGCCGCCGCTATCTCCGGTATATTCTGCAGTGTCGAGAACTCGCCGTTGAGAATAGTGCCATTGACATAATCGGCAAGGTCCTGATCGCTCATGTTTTGCATAACGCCGCCAAAAGCCTGCACCATAATATCAATTGTCTCGGACCGCTGTTGCACGGCCTGCAATTGAGAATCAACTTCCGCAGTTTTTGTGATGTCACCCAAAGCCTCGTATAACTGTTTTGCCCTTTCGAGAGCAGATATCTGCAAAGCCATACCGGTGCGGTCGCTGATGATAAATCGGCCGGACGAAGAGAGAGTCCCACCGAGCTTCGAGACATCAGTTACGATCTGCAGGGCATCTTCGAATCGGCCGGTCCCATAAAGCGTATCGGCCTGCACCATCGAATATTCGCCTATCTCCCGGAGCATGCCCATATGCGATAAGGGTAAATCGAACGCCGAAAGTCCAAGTGCGACCGAACTCGAACAGCCTTCGCTGAGAAAATAATCATTTCGCGACATCAACAGGTCTATGCTGTCGTCGGCAAATCTGTCTTTTACACTTGCTTGTGACAGTGACTGAAGCGCCCCTTCAATATCCCCATTGTTAAACTGACAATACGCGGAGTAACAATCGGCAAGGGCATTTGTCGGATCGACCTTTTTCATTTGATCGATATAGGCCATAGTCGATTCATCGATCCGCTGGCTTCTGATATAGGCCCCAACTAACGATGTAAGAGTCATCGATGAATCCGGGAACAGTTCGGCGGCCTGCTCGAGATATTCCAGGGACGCATCCGGGTCCTGTGCCAGAGACGCAGCGGCAACCCAATGGGCCGGGTTCTCACTGTGCTGCTGCAAAGTCGAACCGATCCCTTCAGAGGTGACAATCCGGCGAATAGCTTCTTCAAGACCACCGGCTGACGATATCATCTCCCGCACCATATCAGCATCATATTTTATAACTTCTTCTTCGGCGTCTTCGACGCTCTGTTGCTGTTTCTGTTCGATGGGCTTCTGGTCCCTGGCGTCCTGCCTAACCTGGGCGGATTTATTCTGCTGCAGCGATTCACGCAGATTTTCAATAACTCGCTGATCTGCTTTTCGCTGCTCAAGTAGAGATGAAACCTCCGCTTCAAGCTGGCTGACCTTCTGATTCGCCAGGTCCCTCTCTGAACTTGCCTTTTTGATTTGCCCTTCGAGATCGGCAATCGTCTTCTTGTTCTGCTCCAATTCAATTGTGGCAGACGATAATCTTCTGACAGACCTTATATTCAGAGTAATAAAACAAACGCATATTACAGTGATAAGCGATATAAAAATGATGTACGCCCATTGCTTCATGGCCTGTCCCCTAACTTAAGAAGTTTTAAGTTTTAAGCTTTAAGCTTCCAGTCCGCTATTTATCCCGAATCCTATGCCGGAATAATTAAAATATCAAGTATTTTAGATCCGTAAACTTTTTTCAGCGCCGCTTCACATCATAACACCAAAGCGTATCGTGATAGCGAAGGTAAAGCCGGCCGTCATGCAGGACCGGGTGCGTCCAGGCATCGCGAACCTTCTCAGCCACCAGGGCAAAGCGTCCGGCGATCTCAAGGCCGTCGGGGCCGGGTTTCAGCAGACCCGCGGAGCCTTTTTCATCGAGGCAATAGAGCCGGCCGTCGGCGTAAATTGCTGCCCCGGTTGTGAAGTCTTTAAGCTCGTACTTCGTTTCGCCGGTTAGCCAGTCGACTGTGAACCACCATTTCGACTCCCGGTAGCCGGCCGAATATAGCACACCGTCAACAAGCACGGCCGCGCCTGTCACCGTATCCAGGCCGGACGTCCAGATGTGCTCGGCGGTCATGGCCTGTCCGTCCGTGACGAGCCGGTACGCTCTACCCATCTCGGCATAGGGCGTCACGTAGTAAACGATGCCGGAACCGTAAATCGGCGTGCTGGCATTGACTCCGTGCGGATTCTTCAGAGGAACCGTCCAGAGGAGTTCGCCGGTATCGGCATCGACGCCGAAACCGTGCGCCGACGAGCAGCTCGTAATCAGCCGGCGTCCGGCATATCGCAGCAGAATCGGCGAACTGTGCGAGGTGCGGTCATCGCCAAGCGGCTCGGTCGTCCATAATGTCCGGCCGGTCTGCTTGTCCAGTGCGGCCATGAGCGCCTTTTTACCGCCGGGCGTAACAATTAGATTCCGGCCATCGACAAGCAG
>CAYTNN010000327.1:0-2918 GCA_964439135.1 uncultured Pirellulales bacterium | reverse complement strand
AATACAAATAGAATTGTAAAATGCTTTCGTACAACCGTCGTATTAAGCAGTATAAAACAATAGGAGTTGAGCAAAGGATATGACTATGAGACCGAGGTGTTTTTCATCAATTTTCGCAGAATTTCTCCCAAAACTATCTGTTTTACTCATGATTTTTTCAGTTATTTTCTTAACGCAGTGTAATACCATCGCCCAATCTCCGGGCATATTCGATAATAACTCAGATGTCGGTCTGACAACACATGCCGGTTCGGCAAAATTCATCCATGGAAGTAAAGAATATCAGGTAACCGGAGGCGGCGCGAATATCTGGGGGGAGAAGGACGCTTTCCAGTACTTATGGAAAAAAGATTCCGGCGATTTCAGCCTGACAACAAGAATCCGCTGGGTTGGAGATGGTAAAAACGCACATCGAAAGGCCGGCTGGATGATTCGTCAGAGTTTGACTTCCGATTCTCCTTATGCCGATGCCGTAATTCACGGAGACGGTTTAACTTCCCTGCAATTTCGAAAAACCAAAGGCGGACAAACCGATGAAATACAGTCTCCGATTTCTGCGCCCGCTTTTCTGCGCATCGAACGGCACGGCGACGTCTTTTCTCTACACACCAGCGAAGATGGAAAAGTATTCCTGCCTGCCGGATCCGTCTCGGTCGCTTTGGAAGATCCTGTTTATGTGGGATTGGCCGTCTGTTCCCATGATGATACGACTACGGAAACAGCAATTTTCTCTAAACTTGAAATGAAGTCACTGGGCATACACAAAATGGAAGATCGGATTATTGAAAGTTCTCTGGAAACAATATCTGTAGAAACCGGTCAAAGGCGTATTGTCTATCGATCCGGCACGCATTTCGAAGCTCCCAACTGGTCTAACGACGGCAAATACCTGCTCTTTAACAGCGGCGGAAAACTTTACACAATCCCGGTTTCCGGCGGCAAACCTGTGCAATTAAATACGGGCTTCGCCGATCGCTGCAATAACGATCACGGTTTTTCGCCGGATGGAAAAATGTTAGCGATAAGTCACCACCTCGAAGGAAAATCTCTCATCTATACTTTACCCAGCAGCGGAGGAGCTCCCCGGCTGGTAACCGAACTGGGACCTTCCTATTGGCATGGATGGTCACCCGATGGCAAGACTCTTGCTTACTGTGCCGAAAGAAATGGAAACTACGATATCTATACGATTGCCGTTGAAGGCGGGCGGGAAACTCGATTAACAAACGCCGAGGGTCTTGATGACGGCCCCGACTACTCTCCTGACGGCAGATACATATACTTCAATTCCGAACGTACCGGAGCGATGAAAATATGGCGGATGGACAGTGACGGCACGAACCAGATCCAGATGACCAATGACGATCAATATGCCGACTGGTTTCCCCATCCGTCCGGCGACGGAAAACAGATTGTGTTTCTGTCGTATAACAAGGACGTGAAAGGACATCCTGCCAATAAAGACGTTGCTTTACGTATTATGCCTTCTTCAGGAGAAAAGGCCAGGATCCTGACCCGCTTGTTCGGCGGACAGGGCACAATAAACGTCCCATCATGGTCGCCGGACAACAAATATATTGCATTCGTCAGCTATCGTCTGGTCGGTAAAGATGGCGGCAACTAATATGAACTTGAAAGGAGCAAGACGATGAAAAAAATAAACTCTATCAAATCTATGTCGCTTTTTGCAGCAGCTCTTTTTTTGATTTGTGCCGCCGATGCGCTTTTCGCCGGCGATTCGGCATTCCATATTTCAAGAGGCGTCAATATAAGTCACTGGCTTTCACAAAGCCAAAGACGCGGACAGCAGCGGCAAACTTTCTTTACGAAAAAGGATGTGGAATATATCGCAGGGCTGGGCTATGACCATATCAGGCTTCCTATAGATGAAGAACAGATGTGGGACGAAAGCGGAAAAAAAGAGGACGAAGCATTCGGACTACTCAACAATGCCATCCAATGGAGCATCAATAACAACCTGAGAGTGGTTGTAGATCTGCACATTCTACGTTCTCACCATTTCAATGCCAAAGATAAGCCTTTGTGGACCGATCCGAAAGCACAGGAAAAGTTTCTGCTGCTGTGGAGGGATTTATCTTCCGAACTTAAGAAATATCCGGTCAGCCTGGTGGCTTACGAACCAATGAACGAACCGGTGGCGGACGATCCTGAAGATTGGAACAAGCTGGTTGAAAAAGCAGTAAAAGAAATCCGAAAACAAGAGCCTGACCGGACAATCGTAATCGGCTCGAACAGATGGCAGTCGGTGAGCACATTCGACCAACTCAGATTGCCACGGGGAGATCGCAATATAATACTCAGTTTCCACTTCTACACACCCATGCTGATAACACATTACAAAGCCTCCTGGACGGGAGTCGGCAAATATAAGGGCCCGGTGAACTATCCGGGGCAAATTGTTGCTCCAAAAGATATCGAAGAATTGCCGGCGGACATTGCCGGGATAGTGAAGGAAAATAATGGCGTCTATAATCGTGAGATTCTCGAGAAATTGTTTGAGAAGCCATTAGCGGTGGCAAAGAAATATGATCTGCCGCTTTACTGCGGTGAGTGGGGATGCCTGCCAACGGTTCCCCGCAAAGCAAGATTGCAGTGGTACTCGGACATTCGCTATAACCTGGAAAAACACAATATTGCCTGGGCGAACTGGGACTACAAGGGAGGCTTCGGGATAGTCGGGCGAGCCGGCCGGCCCGATGAGGAAATGATTAGAGCGTTGATACCAAAATGAAAAATCAGCTCAATCAACAAGGCTGAATTAAATATAATCATGAGCTTATACCAAATACGATTAAATTGTGCACTTTTGTCATTTCGACCGGAGGGCCACGAAGTGGCCTTCAAGCGGAGAAATCTGGTATACGAAACCAATCCATGTACAGTAACCAGATCTCTCA
>CAYTNN010000326.1:0-2922 GCA_964439135.1 uncultured Pirellulales bacterium | reverse complement strand
AAACAATCCAAAATAATGAAAAAAACAGGTGAAAAAGAGTAGAAAACGACGAAAATTGAGCTTAATTTGAAAAAACAAAGCCAATTTGCCGGCGGCTAAAATGAACGTATATATCTATATATAAAGGGGTTATGATGATTTTTGCGGTTTTTGACAGGGAAAAAACAAAGCCAATTCAAAGCCAAACAAAGCCAATTTTAACATCCCGTCTACCACAAAAGGGGTAGAAGGAAGAAATGGAGTGCCGGATAAATAGGAACATCCGTCCAAATGTTAGAATAAAAAAAATATGAAACATATAAGTTTGGCTGGGATGATTAAAATAGAAAGCCAATGGAAAAAGAACTGAATATCCAGACTATCCAGCAGGCACAGGCTGGGAATCCGCAGAGTCTGTCGGTAGTAGCCGAGCAGGTCCGGCAGAAGGTCTATACGTATATCTACCGTCTCACGCTGGACTACCATCTGACCGAGGATCTGACCCAGGAGACGGTCCTGGATATGATCAAATCCCTCCCTCAACTTGAGGTGCTCCATGTCAATGCTTTCTGGGGCTGGATTTTCCGCACCGCCCTCGGTAAGGTACAGCACCACTTTCGGCTCCAGGGCACCCGGCGTCTGGCCCGGAAAACTATTTCAGACGACTTCGTTCTGGAGTCCTGCCCAAGCGATGACAACAATCCCATGAACGCTCTGGTTAGTGAAGAGATCCGGAAAACGGTACTGGGTGCCATGCAGGCCCTTAAGATCAAATACCGCAATATTCTGGTCCTGCGCTGCTTCGAGAACCTGTCCTATGGTCAGATTGCCGGGATAACGGGCGGCAGCGAACTCAAGACCCGATTGTTGTTCTTCCGGGCTAAACATTCCCTGAAGAACCAACTGGAACGCCACGGTTTTAAACGTGACCACCTGCTGGCCGCCCTGACCATGTTCGCCGGCTTAACCGTTGGAACCGGCAAAAAGGCAGCAGCTGAAGAAATAGTTTTAGCCAGTTCCCTGGAAACGGGATTAGGCATTAGCTTGGCGGGTCTGCTGAGCGCTAAAACAGCAATAGCCGCAGCCTGTATCTTGATCATCGCCGGTTTTGCGGTCAGTAGGATCAAACAACCAGATCCCATACCGACCAGCGAGGAACTCTACAGCCATCTGTATCCACTGCTGGATAACGAAGAGTTTGTGGCCCCATCCCAGGTGGTTGACGTGAATGATCCCGATAATGACGGCTTTATGGTTGTCAATCTAAACACTCCAACTGCACCGGCTCAACGCCTGAAACCAGATCTCCTCAGAGACGTTTTACTCAATAAGCCGCGCATGGGACTCATATTGCCCAAAGACCATTGGGTGGAACTCGGTTTTGATGGCCCCCTTCGTGACGGGCCCGGTCCGGATTTACTGATAATCACCAGGCACTGTCGCTTTTATATCCGGGTGTTTGTTACCGATGGCATGAGCAAGGTTTTAGAACTGCCTCAACCCCAGTGCCTACGCATGCGTGTCTGCAGGCATATACACATCATCGACTTCGACCTGGCCACACTGGATATACCCTTTGAGCCCCATGCGGTACGTTTGATGGGCAACTTCAACAATAATGCCGTCAGGGGTATTGAATTCTACTCAGTCCGGGCACGCATCCAACGAACAGAACCTTAATCCATTTCTTCTGAAACAAATCCCTTTTTGCGGGATGATTAAAATAGACATAGCCGGTAGTTTTGTATTAGCGAAAGGAGATTGTCTATGAAACCAAAATGGAATACAAGGTATTGGATTGTGACCATAGTTTGGGCCGGATGCGTACAGGCGACTGCAGAACCATTTGCTATCGGGCCATATTTGGGGCAGACCCCGCCCGGGTCTACGGCTCAGGTTTTTGCCCCGGGACTGATCTGTGACGCTCGGCCACACCGGTGGGAATCCCATGGGAGCTTCTCTGCAGATGGTAACACCTTTTGTTTTAAACGGCGTGGGTATGTTATTATCACAGAAAACACGGACCAGAATTGGACAACGCCTAAGCGAATAAAAAGTATCCCATCCAGCTCATTTTCGCCCTGCGTGTCTCTGGATGCCAATAGTATCTACTTCATGGACATCGACAATCCGTCTAATTTCTACCATCCGTTTCGCTGCCAAAGAACGTCGGATGGATGGTCTTTGCCTCAGAAAGTAGAACCACTCTTTAACTATCCGGGGCTGTCTCATGGTGGATTCTCTTTCGCTGCGGATAACAGTATCTACATCTTTATTACTTGGCAAAAGGGTGTAGGTAGAGTACGCGGAACGTTTTATGTCCCCTATGTGAACAATACCTGGGCTCGGGCCGTCAAGCTCTCTGTTGATGGTGGCGCTCCGGGAATTGCCCCGGACGAGTCCTTTATGGTATTCAACACCTCCGGTCAACCGGGAGGACTGGGTGCCACGGACCTGTACCTGACCCTGCGGCGGCCGGATGGTACCTGGACCGAAGCTCGGAATCTCGGCCCTCGAATTAATTCTGCGTATTTTGAATACGCAGCCAGAATCTCTTGGGACAAGAAATACATGTTCTTCACCCGCGCTAACGGGTGGGGTGAGAATTCGTATCGTGATACGGCTGACATCTACTGGGTGGAACTCAAGGAGTATCTACCCGAATCCTACAGGTAGCCTGAAGATATATCAAACAAGTAAAAAGGAGATCTGTCATGAAACAGACAATGAAAAAATTGGTTTTGCTTGTTGCTTTTTTGGGGTTCAGTTCTATCCAAGTGTTCGGAAAGCCCTTTGCCGAGGGACCGTACCTGGGACAGACCCCGCCCGGCCCTATTGCCCAGGTCTTTGCCCCGGGACTGATCTGTGATACACGGCCTCACAAGGGAGAAGGACATGGGCACTTCTCTGCGGATGGCAACACCTTTTGTTATAACGCCCTTG
>CAYTNN010000325.1:0-2956 GCA_964439135.1 uncultured Pirellulales bacterium | reverse complement strand
TCGTGGCCTGCATGATGAACGTGTTACTGGAATAAACAGGCTGGCCGTTGACCGGCGTAATGCGTACGCCCATACTTGTAGGCACGAGCAGAGAATATGTATATTCCTTCCGAAATTCGATAGTCATAAGCAACATCCTTTCTACAACAACAACAACAACGCTGATGCATATTCAAAGATGAAATAATCGCAAATAAATCGGCCGCTGTCAAGACTGGTGTAAAGAGAAAAGAGATTGGTTCCGCAGTAATTCAGCACACTCACTTGATGAAAATCTAAAAATATTTAGCCCGCCGATTCACTCGGCGGGTTTTCTTTCAAATCAACACGCAAGAGCATTTTATCCCGCAGTATTATCAAGCACAACTCATCGAAAAATGTACTCCCTATGGGACATGCGTACCCCTTTAATTCCTCTTGGCGTCAATTCGGTTCGGATTCTGCTGGCTTATCCAGCACCTTGATCCGGGCGTTACGGATCTGGACGTGGCCCTCGCCGCGGCTGAGTTCCTGAAAGCCGATGTGCCCCTTTCGGGGCCGGTCCTTGACGGCCGGAGCGGGCTGCCCGTTATGCCGCAGCACAACCTGGTCCTGTTCGTTGAGGTCCAGATCGTGAATCACCACATCGTTAAGGGTGACGTGCAGATGCGGTCCCTTGAGGGAAACCATGTAGCTGTTCCATTTCGTGGGCTTATAGACCTGCTTGAGCGGCGCGATGGCGCGGTAGATGCCGCCGGTCAGCTCCGAATCCTTGGCGCTGGTATTGTAGCGATAATCGGCCATTTGCAGTTCCATCCCGTCGAACGCCGGGTCGCCGGACAGCGGAGCCCGCAACGCACAGCCGCTGTTGCCAAGCGGACCCAGCTTAAAATCGAACTTCAGGACCAAGTCGCTATATTGGCGTTTGCTTATCAGCCACGTGCCCCTTGTACTGCCGTTCAGAATTCCATCCTTCACGATCCATTTGGCCGAGGGCTCGACAGGCTTGCTCACATCGCTCCAGGTCCGGACGAGCCAGCCTTCCGGCACACCATCCTTTGGAAAGAGCCGAACAAATCCCTCTTCGTTCGGTTCGTTCGCGGCCGCCACTGTCATAGCCGCCAACACTACTGCTGCCATTGCTGCAAAACTTTTTCCCCTTGTCATGATCCAGTCTCCTTTAAGAACTTAAACATTCTTCTCTGTGTATCATCGGTAGTTTTACACAATTCAATCTGACCGATCAAGAATTCTCTTTTTTACAGCAGATGTCGTAGGGTGGCGGCTTGCCCCACCAAATTCCAAACCTGTCCTGAGCAACGTCGAAGGGTCCTAATATCGAAATCCGAATTGTCGAACTGACAAAACAGCAATCTAAATAATCAATAGTCAATAGAAAATAGTCAATGATAAGGGTCATTAGTCATTAGAAAATAGTCAATGATATAGCCTTTTCCCTTTTCCCCCTTAAATCGACAATCGCAAATCGTAAATCGTAAATAACTAGTTGGTTGTCCCTGGCTCTTTTATCCAAATTTTTCAGGGAAATCAGAAGAATTAATACTTGAACCCTTTTTTGTTTTTAATTCACCTGTTCCCGCTAATCTTGATAGCGTCGCTGAAATCTGAAATGGGCAATTGAATAGAACTAATCTGGCACCACAATATCATATCTCGGCTCATATCCCCGATGCCAATACTGCTGCCACAATTCCTCCAACTCCACGGCTGCTACGTGAGTATCGGCGTAACTAAGATTGATGGCCCGGCGGTGCCTGGCGATACAAAACCGGTGCATGCTGGCTTGATCCCCGTTATCGCCATCGAACGAGTTCGACGGAGGCGGATCGGTACTCCTGGGCCATGCATCTACCCACATCCCATCGCCAAACAAGGGAACATCAGGTCGAGCCTCAGAGATATTCCGGTAGAAATAGCCGTGAATTGGATCGCTCGTATCAACTTGATAATACCCGGTCGGCTGAAGCCACGAGTTGATCGTGTAGCTTCCCTCAGCATAACTATCACCAACTTCTCCCCACCAGAATGCCCAGGACCGAATAGCCGTGCCACGCTGTAAAGTTTCGCCGTCAGCCCGCTCGGTCACGGACGGGCAAATGATCACTTGCATGACACCTTCGAAGGCGGCCTGGGGATCTTTCTCGTATCGCTTGTCTCCGATAAAGGGTGCAATCAAGTGGAACCAATAGGGATTGCCGGGGCCTCCAACTCCCATAACTTTGCCGTCATAGTTTTCCGTGTAGCATACCATGCCCAGCGTCTGCTGCCTGAGTTGAGAGGAGCAGACAACCCTCTTTGTTTGTTCCCGTACTCTGCCTAAGGCGGGCAGCAGAATGCCTAAAAGCAAAGCAATTATCGCAATGACGACCAGTAACTCAATCAGGGTGAAACCATCTCGCCTGTTCATCGCATATTTCACTCCTTTTCAGCTTTCACATTTGACTTCATAAACGGCATTCTTACACGCTTTGATAATTTTCGTGATGCATTCCAATAGAAGTCAAATCCGATAATAACAAAACTGCGCCGTAATTTCAAAGAATTTCTTAAAAAACCACCAGCATATACACAATTAAACACAAAGAATGCCCTGTGTTTACGTCAAGAATCGGCTTTTTGTCGTTGTGTTGGCATACAGCCAGCGTTGGAGGCTCCGCCCCACTAATGGCTTTTGAAAAATCGTCAATCGTCAATCTAAAATCGAAAATTATCTTGGCTTGGGCCCGCGAAGGCGGGTATAATCAATTTATGGCTTAGCTATGACAAAGGCTTTTTTCCTTTTGCCTTTTAACTTTTTACCTGTTCCTTGTCCTCCCCGATATACGATATACGCAATACAATATACGAATTCATTATCAAGCACAACTCATCGAAAAATGCACCCCCTATGGGGCAGGCGTAGGTACAAACCGGTAACATAGGTTACATATCGTACCGAGGACATAGGTAACAGTTT
>CAYTNN010000324.1:0-2962 GCA_964439135.1 uncultured Pirellulales bacterium | reverse complement strand
TATGCGCGTTTGATACGAGAATCTACAAAAATGTAGGCCGTATTATCACCGTAAGTGCTTGTTGAGAAAGGAATAAAAAAATATTATAAATTTCCGATTTTTGTTCGGCACTACCATCGTATTTGGTTGAAAATTCCGTAAAATAGTAAATAGTCAATAGAAAATCGTAAATTGAAACGCCATCGCTTTTGGTCGAAAATCCGTAAAAAATAGTCATTAGTCAATAGAAAACCTGTCCTGAGCGAAGTCGAATGGATAGTCAATGTCAAAGGCTTATTCTGCCCCGTTGAGAACACGCCAGGCCGGCGGTTTTAGTTCCGGCATATCCCATTTGCTGCCGCAGCGGTGGCATATGTCCATATCGGGCCGTCTCGGCTTGCCGCAGTTGGCACAGGTTACCAGCGTTATCTTCGGCCGGGTCAGCCGGTACGTGATGTATGCAGGCAGACCAAAGATGATTGTTCCGGCCAGCCAAAAGCGTTTGGCATTTCGTGATAAACCAAGTATGGTAGCATCCCGCGTAACACGCCAGCCGAGCAGGGCGGCAAACAGAATCCCGGGCAGCATGAGCGACAGAACAATAAGCAGCATATAGAAGACATTCCCCTCGTAATCTCTGGCCATAGCCACAAAGGAGTTAGGCATTAAAAACAGCGCCCGATACGCCGAGCGGGCATCAAAGCTGTAGGCGGTAAAGAAAGAAGCCAGCGTCAAAACCGGCGGATGAAGACTCTCGAAAATATACTTCGTGATAGTTAATACTGGCCCGCCGGGCACATCAAAGAAAGTCGCTTTGGAATCAGCACTCCTGATCTTGTTACCGTCCTTGTCAAAAACCGCCACAGATGTCCACATGCCCTGACGCGACAGGCTCCCCGCTACCAGGCCGAGGTATTCTCCTGTTTCATTGGTCATGCTGTAAGTGGGAAAACCGCCATAAATTGAATGTTTGTCATAGGGTGCAATACCGAGAAGATCCACATCGTAATCAAGAAGATGTTTTGGTTTTGAAGAAGCCCGACCAAAGAGTGTTTTCGGCCGAGGCAAGAAAACAGATGGTCTGTAAAGTCCGAGTGTGTTCGGATCAAGAAGGTTAATTTGACCCGATTCGTCCACTATCGGCAAATAATCAATTCTTGTGCGAGCACCAATACGAATCCGAAGTCCATACTTAGAGGATGGACGAGAAATACCAATTCGTAAGACATCTGATTTACCTAATTGGCCGATGTCGATAGGTTGAATTTCAGAGTCCTGTAGGTTAGGCCCCTTGTGAACAGTTTTATCTCTAAAGTCGATTGCGAAAAAGCAATGTGAATTAGCATCGTAAACCACGAATTTAGGAGGTCTATAACGATAGTTTGCCGATTCAGAATATCTATAGATAACCGGTGATTTGAATTGTCCTGATTTATTGTTAGGTGTGTCAGAAAAGCCTTTGGGGCCGAAGTAGATTTTTGTTGCGTCCTTCCAATTCCATGTATGCTCATCAGTGTAGCTTTCTAAGTACTTGCAACGGTAAACAAGATGTCCTTCTGTTTCGTCAAGGTGAACGAGGCGCAAACGCGGTTCAAAGTCGTATTGAGTGTACATGTACCGTATGCCTCGCTCAAGAGATCTGAAGTATTCTGTTATTCCCAGAGGCTCAATGATAGAGAAAGTTTCTTTCAGGAGTTCCGATGCCCAATCGTATCTTAAGAAACGTTCAATTATGCTGTAATGCCCGCCCCGGTATCTGACAGAAGCCTCAGAGTGAGATTCGACGTTTGGATCATTTTCAATCTCTGGCGGCAGTAAGCCTGAAGGGCTGACTTTGGCGCTCACATCCATAAGACGCGCCAACAGCCCGTCGCAGAAATTCCGACCGAAGTAAAGCGGAATGGCTGCCAATACCAGAGCTGTAAATCCCGTGGCAAAAATTGTCATGAAACGATTAGAATCCTGCTTCCAGCAGCGGAACAAAAAAACAGCAAGAAATGGTAAAAGCACAACAAGAAGTGGCCAGCCGAAACCTTTGATTACGATCAGCAGCATGAGAATCGGCACCAGCAACAGCGCACGCAGGGCTGATGTGAATGTTTCCGCTTTCCGGGCGGCGACAAGTCCAAGGCAATAGCACGCGAGCGCCATTAAGGATATGCCAATAAAGGTATCGGCGAGCCAGTTATGAAAGAGCCAGTCGGGCGGCCCAAGAAGTTCCCAGAGGATAGCTCCGGTGATGGCCAGGGGGCCTAAAAGCGTAAGGATTACGAGAGTGCCGGTGATAAGACGAGTGAGGAAAAGGCGGCCGTGCTTAACCGGCAGAACAGACAATACCGCCGTAACTCCGCTCGTTTTATCAGAGTACATCTGGATTAGGCCCAAGATATACGAACCGATACCGAAAATAACTGGCGCAGTGATAATAAGGATAATCGTGTATAACGACAGATCCAAAAAATCTTCACTGAAGGTTATAGAAATAATTGCGATAATCAGCACAGCCGAGACGACGATAGCGGCCAGGAAATATACGGCGTTATCGACTATCTGTCTCTTGATTAGTGTGAATAATGCTCTCACAGGTTGTCCTTTATCCGTTGAGAACTCTCCATGCCGGAGCGATCAGTTCCGGCACATCCCATTTGCTGCCGCATTGGTGACAAATGCCGGTATCCGTGCGTCTCTGCTTGCCGCAATTGGCGCAGGTTACCAGCGTGACTTTCGGCCGGGTTAACTTATATGTTATGTATCCGGCCAGGCCGAAGGCGAGGATCCCGAGCGTCCAGAAGCGTCTGGTTTTTTGTGGAAGGCCCACGACGGCGGCATCTTTGCCTACACGCAAGGCGAGCAAGATCGCCAGTGCGATCGAAGGCGATATTAATAAAAGGGCATACATGAATCTTACCGCAATATTTCCACGAGCGTCCCTGCCCTTCATTGCGATGAAGGAATTGGGCAGCAGGAACATTGCCCTGTGGCC
>CAYTNN010000323.1:0-2986 GCA_964439135.1 uncultured Pirellulales bacterium | reverse complement strand
AGGGTGGGCATTGCCCACCAACTTTGAAAATGGTGTGCTGTGCACACCCTACAAGTTTTTTGATATGTGAGAAGGAATATGACTGAATCACCGATAAACCCGCAGAATCAGCGGATTTCGGATAACCGAATCGAGCCGGCACAGAGAATCAAGAGGTTGCCGCCCTATCTGTTCGGGCGATTGAACGCGCTGAAACTGGCAAAGCGTCAGGCGGGCGTGGACATTATCGATCTGGGCATGGGCAATCCATCGGACCCGGCGCCGCAGATCGTGATTGACAAGCTGTGCGAGGCTGCACGGGACCCTCGCAATCACCGCTACAGCGCTTCGAAAGGGGTCAAGAACCTTCGAGCTGAAATCGCGAAGAAATACGAGCGCAAATGGAACGTTCAGCTCGACCCGGAGACCGAGGTGCTGGCCTGCATCGGCTCGAAGGAAGGATTCAGCCACTTGTGCCTGGCGATGATGGGCCCGGGCGATACGGCGATTGTTCCTGACCCGGCGTTCCCGATACACAACTACGCCGTGGCTCTGGCCGGCGGAAACGTTGTATCGGTGCCGCTCGGCAATGACGACAAGTTCATCAGCAACGTCACGATGGTCCTGGAGAATATGTATCCGAAGCCCAAGCTGCTGATTCTCAATTACCCACACAATCCGACGGCCATGACCGTCGATGAGGGATTTTTCGAGCCGGTCGTCGAGCTTGCAAAAAAGTTCGGCGTGGCAATAATTAATGACTTTGCTTACGGCGAGACCTGCTTCGACGGCTACAAGGCGCCGAGCTTCCTTTCGGTCAAAGGGGCGAAAGACGTCGGTGTCGAATTTACTACGATGAGCAAGCCGTACAATATGGCAGGCTTCCGCATCGGTTTCGTGGCGGGCAACAAGGATATGATCGATTATCTCGCCACGATAAAAGGCTATTACGATTACGGCATCTTTCAGGCAATACAGATCGCCGGTATTATCGCCCTGCGGCACTGCGAAGAAGATATGATCGCTCAAAACAAGAAATATCAGTCGCGGCGGGATGTGGTCTGCGATGGTCTAAGAAGGATCGGCTGGGATGTGGAAAAGCCGCGCGCGACTATGTTCGTCTGGGCAAAGGTGCCGAAGGAACACTCCCAGGGCAAGGGCAGCATCGATTTCGCGATGGACCTGATGGAGTACGCGGAAGTTTCAATCGCTCCCGGCAGAGCGTTCGGCGAGGGAGGCGAAGATTATATGCGCATCGCTCTTGTGGAAAACGAGCAACGTCTCCGCCAGGCGATTCGCAACATCAGCAGATACGTACGCAAAAGCCAGCAGTAGGAATTTTCGATTGCCGATTGTCGATTTATGCCTCGTCTTTGCTCGGTATGAAGAACTATTCATCCTGAGCGGAGTCGAAGGGCCAGTGACATAAAGATTCGTCCAAAATTCGTAGAAAAAGTCTGCACATTCACGACCGCCGGAAGACCTATAATATAATTGCCCAAGTCTTCAAAACCTGATTTATGGCTTCTTCCCGCCAATAACCGGGTATGGATCAGAGAAAAGACTTGACTTTTCGAGCTCTATCTGGTTTAATATTACTATTAGGATCCATAGCCGCAAAGCGGTCTATATGGATAGCGAGAATTTGTCCCAACGGGGGTGGAATTTGATGAAATGGGGATTTCCAAAATTCCTTGAACGCGGACGTATAATGTTAGTCGTTGCAATTATTGCATGCGGACTGACTATACCTGCGTATTGCCAGACACAGGACATTGTGCTGCTTCTTGAGCAGACTCCTGTTAAAGGCGGTGAAATAACTCCGGGCGCGGGCGTTCATCATTTTAAGCCGGGTACGGAGGTTATGCTGACCGCAGTCGCCAAGCCGGGCTATAAATTTATTTACTGGCTGGGTGAGGTAAGTGACGCCACGGCATCCAGCACTATTGCATATCTCAATAAGCCAAAGGTCATTATCGCGGTATTCGAGCAGGCCGAACACGGTATTTCGGCTGATGGAAAAGGCTTGTCCGCCGCCGGTGGAGGAGGCCCGGGCGGCCTGTTCCCTACCGCTTTAGATTTGAGCCGGCCGGGGGGCTTTAGCGGCGGCGGTGGTGGTGGAAAAGCAAAACCACAAAAGTATTATTATGTTATGAAAGACAATAAACCAACGCCGAAAGCGCCGGAAGTTCCGGAACCCGCAACAGGGCTATTGTTGCTACTGGGCAGTCTGTTCGCATTTAAACGGCGCGGCCCAAAGAGAGTTGCCGGATAAATAGCTGCCGCTGAAAAAGCCGGAACAACCGCAAAGCGGGATTTTAACAGGGTACACATCGAGAGCATAATTTCTATGATTGGTATCATTATAATATTACTGTTTGTCAGCAAAGCTGTGACGCCGCGCAAACATCCATAGATTCAACAAAGTAAAGCTCATCTTACTCGAATCTATAGCCGCACTTGTCTTGGGTAATATGTTCAGATTCGGTTCTTGGGTATTTTCTGCAGTTTAAGGGACGAACCGGATAAATGGAACAGAGGGCCTTGTTATCCGGCGTGAACTTCAGGAATGGGCAGACGCTCGGCAGTTTGCAGCACTCACCGCAATTTACGCACTGGCCTTTGCGCCTTTCGGAGACAGGCAATATTGCCGTGAAGGTCCTTTTTGTTTTGGCAATCCATGTATTTTTATTATCAGTCATAATTCGGTACTTCGACATAACATTATCATATAATGCTGCTAAAAGCAAGTGCCTCGACAAGACTCCTTCATCTCTTTATCTTCGGAGTGATTTTATGATTTCCTAAAGACGGCCACTACGTTTTCGATCTCCACCACGAACAGGCGATTGTCGCCCTCGAAATCGACAGGGATGGCCCCCTTGGGATTGAAAAGCACCTTGTCATATTGGCGAAGCGGTATGTCCGGCGAGTGTTCGACCTCGGCGGAAATTGTGATGATTCGGCCGGTGATTGTAGGAATTTCGATATTGTCCGGAAGCTGGAT
>CAYTNN010000322.1:0-3043 GCA_964439135.1 uncultured Pirellulales bacterium | reverse complement strand
TGTCATTCCCGCGAAGGCGGGAATCCATGCTGAATAGTCCTATATTTTCTTGACTCGGTGATAACAATTTGGTATATTGCCTTTTACAGGCACAGGAGACACCACCAGCGTAAAAAGGGCATATTTGAGCGTGTCTGTAATGGTAGATATGTATTGGCTCCAGAAGAATAGCCCATAATAATCATACAAGTGCATCACAAATATAATAGGAGGTAAGAAAAAGTGGCTGAAATAAAAAATACACGAATTCTGCGGACAATCCCTTTTTTGCTCATAGTTGTGTTGGTCTGCTCATATGCCCATGGCAATATAATCTACGTTGACGACGATGCCGCAGGAACCAACGACGGCTCAAGCTGGGAAAACGCTTATGTCTACCTTCAAGATGCTTTGGCCGATGCTAACGATTCTGTGAAGCCGGTCGAAATCCGAGTCGCACAGGGCATTTACAGACCGAATGAAGGGCTCATAGCCATTCCTGAGTTTGACTGGAGAACGACGACATTCCAGTTCATCAACGACGTTGTGCTCAAAGGCGGCTACGCGGGAATCGTCGGCGCAGACCCGAACGAACGTAACATCCAGGCATACGAAACCGTCCTTTCCGGCGACCTTCACGGCGATGACGACGCCTTATTCGTTAATATTGGGGAGAACAGCTACCACGTTGTCACCGGCAGCGGAACGGACAACACCGCTTTGCTTGACGGATTTGTTGTTACGGCTTCCAATGCAAATGCCGGCACATTCCCGGACCCGCGGAGCATCGGTGGCGGTATGTATAACATCACCGGAAGCCCGAAAATATCCAACTGCATCTTCCGCAACAATTATGCCTCCAGCGGAGGGGCGGGAATGTTTAACAGCGACAATTCCGATCCGTTATTGGAGAACTGCATCTTCATAGAAAATGTTACCAATGAAGACGGTGCCGGGATGATTAACTTCATGGGTAGTGACCCGGTGCTGACCGACTGTGACTTCATCAGGAACAAGGCCAAAGATCATGCCGGAGGGATGCTGAACGTCGCCGAGTCTAATCCGGTCCTGGATCGTTGTACGTTCATTGCCAATTCAGCGGGTATGGAAAGCCAAAGACACGATGGCGGCGGAATGTTCAACGACGAAGGAAACCCGAGGCTGACCAACTGCTTGTTCATAAGTAACACAGCCGGTAGGAATGGCGGAGCGATGCATAACAGGGGAAATAGCAATCCCATTATGCTGAACTGCACGTTCAGTGAAAACCAGGCCGGCTCAGAGGGTGGCGGCATACATATTCAGGATGCCAATGCGACGCTCGCCGATTGCATTCTATGGGCGAATGGCTCCGATCAGATCAATGGAGACGCAAATGTTTCATATACTAATGTTCAAGGCGGCTTTGCAGGCCAAGGTAATATTGACGCCGATCCGCTGTTTGCCGATCCCAACAATGGTGATTACCATTTGAAATCACAGTCCGGACGCTGGGACCCGAACAGTGGAAGCTGGGTTAAGGACGATGTGACAAGTCCATGTATAGATGCCGGCGATCCGAATTCGGATTGGGCTTCTGAGACGTGGCCGCACGGCGAGCGGATTAATATGGGGGCTTACGGAGGCACGCGCCAAGCGAGTATGTCTCTTGAAACAGAGGGAAAGACGCTCCCTCGCGTTACTTTTATCTGCTCACATAGAGATGAAGAAGCGGAGGATTTTGAGTCTTTGCTTGGGTCCTACGGATGTTCGACAACCCTGATCAGGTCGGCCGAAGTGACCGCGACACTATTGGATTCCTACGACCTTATCATCGTGGCAAATGATACCCAATACGAGGATACATGGAACGATCCTAATTCTACTGCTGCGATTGAAGATTCGGGCAAGCCAATTATTGGATTGGGCTATGGGGGCTACGATTTCTTTGGACTGCTTGGGCTATCCATTGGTAATCCTCATGGAGCACACAGCAGCCGGGGCAGTATTGAAGTGATTGATCCGAATTGTCCACTTTTTAGAATGCCGTATTCTATCGAAATACCGGCAGACCGTGCACTCCAGCTATACACCGAAACAAATAGCATCGGAATCTACTTATGGCCGACAATACCAAAGACAGTAACTGTTCTCGGTCATGAAGTAAATGATGCCGGTTACTATCCTTTGGTCGCCGAATACGATCGATATCTGCTCTGGGGTTTTACCGAATCACCGCAGAAGATGACCGAGGTCGGCAAGAGGCTGTTTATAAACGTCGTTATCTGGACAGCGAACGAAACCTGGGAGAGCAACAACTAAAAGAATATCAAACATATTCCTTAGCGTAGCTCTTACCCAGGCTTTCGATATACACAGAGATTTATTTCGAACTCATTGTTCTATCGAGTTCTTTATTGTCCTGCCGCTTGCTTGGCCTTGTTCAATACCATCCTTCCACGCCGGTTTACGTTTCTGTTGCTCGTGGCCTTGAGGACTTTCTGCATGGCATCGACAACCTCACGCGGCTTTTGGTCGGCTATTGCCTCGCCGATTGCCACGGCTGCGAAAGCCGCCTCGTCCTTAGTCGCCGTATTGTCTAAGTGCGACATGGCCATCGAAAGAGCCTCCATTGCAGGCACCGTGGACAACGCGCCAAGTAGGAGCTTCTTTTCTTCATCTCGCTGGATCAGAGAGGCCGCCTGCCTGCAAAACTCAAGTTTCTTTTCCGTGGGGAGCTTGTCATCTCGAACCAGGTTAATATAGCCTCGTAAAGCCGCGGTCTTGCGAGACCGATTCGACGAGTTCTTCGCCAGAGCGAGCAGGTCGGGAGCGGCGTCTGCAGTCTTCCATGAGCAAAGCACACGGATGGCGGCGTCACTGACTTGAGCATTGGAATCGTTTGCCGCCTCGCGTACGGCGTTTAAAGCGTCCGTCCCTCCAATAATACTTAGCACTTGCAGCAGGGCGCTCTTTTGAGCGGGCGTTGCCTTGGATAACCGGCTTGTAAGTTTCGATGTATATGACACCGGATTGTCTGCTTTGGCACAAACAGCACTCAGGGCCTGTTCAGCGGCATCGAGGT
>CAYTNN010000321.1:0-3117 GCA_964439135.1 uncultured Pirellulales bacterium | reverse complement strand
GCCGATACAGCCAGCCGGAACTTGAACAGCGAATAATATTGGACAAGCTGAACGTGAAATTGCCAAAGCAGCCACCGCCAAAGGTGTACAGCCATCAACTGAACAGTCAGCTTTGTGGTGGAAACTAACCGCTCTGCTGCTATCAAAAGTGCCGATTTAAATGCCTAACTGCGAAAGTTGGGCTAGAACGTCTTGGGCTTGGCCTCGTCCGCCACCAGATCCTTGGTCGCGCCCAGGCAATAGTGTCCGTCTTGCTCGTACTGCTCTGGACTCCCCACGACCGTTTTCACCAGTGCCCCCTGTTGATCGCGAAGTCGAAGCTGCACCCTGCCGGATCGTTCCGGCAGACTTACAGCCCGCACGCGAGCGTGAACAATCGTTGCCGGACCGAGTTTGGCGTCCTCATGCCGCTCGCTCCAGATGCGATCCATACATAAGACCGGAGACGGGGCAACGGCCATTTCCGGCAATGGCTTGGTTGGCGACGAGAATTCGCCGATACTTACTGAGACGCTAACGAGAAAGACCGCGCTTAAGATCAACGCCGTCGAACGTTCTATCCCACGAGTGGTTATCTGCATGGCTCCACATCCATACACTGGATCACTCATTCAGGTACCTCTCACCCTGAATTCGTAATCGTTCACTGGTATTTTAATAACCTTTGGCAATACACCAAATATCAAATACTCTCATTTAAACCACTCAATTCATCATAATAAACATAAATCACAATTGCAATAGAAAAAACCTCGTGACAGCCCCTTTGTACCCTTGTCATGCTATCGGAACATCAGAAGAGCACCCAAGCAACGTACAACCCATTTGTGACAGGAAGATAGATACGGAAGATTTTGTTCCGCGGCTGCTAAAGGGCCTGACCGTAACGCGCGCAAACAGAATAATCTTTGACCTTCGACAACTCAGCATCGGGGCAGTCGTCGGGGTACAGGTAAACGCTGATGCTGAAATCCGGGCCCGGCTTCGTGAAGCGTTCGAGGTCACTTGCCTGCTTAAATCCCTGTGATTCGAGTTTTCCGGCGGTATCGAGCCAGTTGGCCCCTATCTTTATGCCGTAAAAGCCGTATGCGCTGCCCATAATTACCGCACTGCTGAATACATGTTCTTTTGCAGGATCGAAAAAGAAAACGCAATTCTCTGCTTCCATGAATCCATTTGGTTCGGTTTCATCGAGGCCGAGTACCCGGCAGACCTCGCTGAATGGAGTTGCAAGAATCTTGATAGATTTCTCAAGATTGAATAATTCTTCAGTTTGAGGTTGATTCGACCCCATCTTCATCGCCTCCTTACCGGTATTATCCGGCATTCATGTTCTGTCTGTCTTTTCTTAAATTGTAATATGAATTAATTTTAAGGATTCCGCTGAAATTTGGAAGAAAAATCGCTTTCACAAGTGACTATTTTAATTATATATTATGACTTTAATTTTTTCGGAGTTTATGCGCTTGAAAAATCCGGACTGGGGTGTTAGTCTGGTTCTCTGGAGTAGGGTCATTACTTCATTACATGGCTACCGCTGGGCCATAAAGTGCGAGCAATAGTACCGGATGCGTGCCAATGGGTATTAATGACAAGATAACACGGCAAACAGGGCAACCGGGCTCTGTAACAAATCATAACCAGGCCGGCTCGTCGGATGAGAAATTCGTGCCGACGTGCAGCATTTGTGGAGAAAAACACTGGCCCCACCATCCTTTAGTTCCATGTGTCAACAAGAGAAAGGCCAAGGTAAAAGCCAAAGCGGACAAAAAAGCCAAAGCTCAAGCTGCCGCTCAGGCCAAAGTGGAAGCCAGGGAAAGGGCCAAAGAACAAGTTCGGGTCGAAGCCGAGACAAGCACCAAAATAAAGGCTGAGAGAAAGGCCTATATTGAGGCGATAGCCCGGGCGGAAGAACGGCTCAGGGCCGAATCTAAAGCAAGGGCCGAAGCCGAAGAAAGAGCCCAAGCCGAGGCCAAAGAAAGAGCCAGTGCCGAAACCAGAGCGAAAGCGAAGGCCGAAGCCGAGCAAAGCGCCAAGGCCCAGGCTGAGAAAAAAACTTATGTCGAGGCGATAGCCAAGGCAGAGGAAAGGCATAATGCCGAATCTAAGGTAAGAGCCGAAGTCGAAGAGAAGCTCAGGGCTCAAATCGAGCAGCGTGCCAGAATCGAGGCCGAGGCAGCCGAGGCTTTGGAAGCCGCAAAAGCGGATGCCGCGGCGGAAGCCGGATCTTATGCCGCGGCTATAAGAGAGCTGGAGGACAGACTACAAGCCGAGATTGAATCGAAGTCCAAAGCCCAGCAGGAAACCCAGGCCCAGGCGGAGGAAAAAGCCCGGGTCGAGACCGAATATGCGGAGGCAGTTTCGGCCACCAAAGCAAAGGCGGCAAAAGAGACCGAATTACATGCCGCGGCAATAAAAGAGTTTAAGGAAAAGCTACAGACCCGAGCCGAAGAAATAACCAAAGCCGATGCAAAAACCGAATCCGAAGCTAAAGCCCGGCTTGAAGCTCAGGAAAAAATCAGGGCTGAGGTTGAAGCAAGGGCCAGGATCGAGGAGCGGCTTAGGGCCGAGAGCGAGGAAAAGGCCAGAATCCAGGCCGAAACAGCCGAAGCTTTGGCCGCCGTCAGGTCGCAAGCCGAAGCAAAGGCCGAATCTGACGCTGCGGCTATAAAGCAATTAGAAGAAAAACTTAAGACTGAAACACAAGCCAGATCGCAGGCTCAGCAAGAGGCCCGGACTCAATCGCAGGCAAGGGCCAGAGCCGAAGAAAAAGCTGAAGTCGAAGCTCATTCCGGTATCGAGGCGCAAGAGAAGGCCGATCATTTCCGTAAAGCTATAGCCAAAGCGGAAAGAAGACTCAACGCTCAGGCCGAAGAGCTTGCGAAAGCCAAAGTCAGAATCGAGGCCGAAGCTAAATCCCGGGACCAGGCTCAGCAAAAAGCCACCAATGAAGCTAAGGCGAGGGCGAAAGTTGAAGAGAAGCTCAGAGCTGAATCCGAGGCAAGGGTCAGAATCGAGGCCGAAGCCAAAGAAGCTCTCTCGGCAGCCAAATCAGAGACAGAAGCAAAGGCTGAATCTTATGCCGCAGCTATAAAGCAATTAGAGCAAAAATTAAAT
>CAYTNN010000320.1:1711-3193 GCA_964439135.1 uncultured Pirellulales bacterium | reverse complement strand
AGAGCTGGATTGTGGATGATGTCACCAGCCCGTGTATTGATGCCGGTGATCCGAATAGTGCGGTTGGCGATGAGCCTGAGCCTAACGGCGGTATTATCAATATGGGAGCTTATGGCGGCACGGACGAGGCGAGCATGTCGCCGGGCGACGCGGAAGAAATCGTTTACATCCAGTGGCTGGGCCATTCGACTGTAAAGGTCTGGACGGAAGATTGCATCGTATATGTGGACCCGGAGAGGGTGCCGGAGACGCTCCATGATGCGACGTTAGTGTG
Source organism: uncultured Pirellulales bacterium (assembly GCA_964439135.1). Classification (GTDB taxonomy): domain Bacteria; phylum Planctomycetota; class Phycisphaerae; order Sedimentisphaerales; family Anaerobacaceae; genus JAFGPJ01. The sequence continues at coordinate 2,919 of CAYTNN010000320.1, read as the reverse complement.
TGTGACTCATACTCACAGCGACCATTACTCGCCTACGGATATTGCCAAAGTCTCCAACGACCAGACGCAGTTTGTTGCCCCGCCAGACGTGGTTCAGCTTTATGGCAGCGGACAGACTATCGCTCCCGGCCAGACAATCGAATTCGACTTTGTCACAATAACAGCCGTGCCAGCATATAATATAAACAAGTCTCGACATCCCAAATCCAACAACTGGGTTGGGTACATTATAGAGCTTGGCAGTAAACGTATTTATGTCGCGGGCGATACCGACCTGATCGAGGAGATGAAATCGCTTGGAGACATTGACGTGGCGTTTCTTCCCGCCGGTGGCACGTTCACGATGGATGCTACCGAAGCGGCCGAGGCGACGGGGTATATCAAGCCCGATCTGGCCATACCCTACCACTGGGGCCAGAGCGTAGGAACCCTCGCCGATGCGCAGAGATTTGCCGAATTGGCCCAATGCCCGGCGATGGTTTTGACAGTAGGCGAGATGATCAGTTCGGACAATTGGCCGGAGTATTCGCCGCTGATAGCACACTGGGCGCTCGATGAAGTAGAAGGTGACATTGCCCATGACAGCGCCGGTGAGAATCACGGCACTCTGGAAGGCGGTCCGGCCTGGCAGCCCGCCGGAGGTAAGATAGACGGGGCGCTTCAGCTCGATGGAATTGATGATTATATCAGCACCGATTTTGTACTGGATCCGGCTAACGGTTCTTTCAGCGTCTATACATGGATTAAGAGTGACAGTTCCGGAGGAGTGGTTATATCTCAGGCTGACGGCACCGGGTCCGGCGAGAACTGGCTGGGTGCGGATCCGTTGTTCGGCAAACTCATGACCGGCCTGGTCCCACCTGCCGCCGGGCGGTTCGTCCCGCAGGCGTTGGTCTCGGAATCTGTTATCACGGACGGCCAGTGGCATCATATCGGCTTCGCCTGGGACGGCTCGTACAGAACCCTCTATATGGACGGCACGAAAATCGCTAAAGATGCAACCGCTCAGAATCCGCTGAAATCCGCCGACGGCGGCATGTACATCGGTGCCGGCAAAACTCTTGACGCAGTGACTTTTTTCTCCGGCAAGATCGACGACGTACGAATCTACAACGTTGCCCTGACTGCGGATGAAATCGATACGCTGGTGCATTAGGTCTCGGACTTTCCCGATTGCTTTGCTTTTCTTACGGCGGTTTCTGCTGGTT
>CAYTNN010000320.1:0-1611 GCA_964439135.1 uncultured Pirellulales bacterium | reverse complement strand
TCGACGCCGGAAAAGTAATCGCGCAGCCAGCCTGTAATTAAGCAGGAATGCTGAAAATATCCCTGTATTCGGTGCATGTTTCCTTGATAAATCGAAACAAATAGTCGATAATATAAGTATATAATCTTGGGGCCTGTGTATGGGAGGCAAGGCAGATGCGTTTGATTGTGAAAAAAGACGGTCAGACTGTCAATGACTTTCGATTCGACAGGGGCCCCGTCTATATCGGCAGGCATGAGCACAGCCAGATTTTTCTTCCCGACAGGGCGGTATCGAGACAGCACGCCGCTATCTTCACCACGCAGGACGGCAAGTGGGTGCTCGAAGACCTGGACTCGGCAAATAAAACATTTCTGAACGATAAGGCGATTCATAAGGTTCCAATCAAAACCGGAGATCATATTCGCATCGGAGATTTCGAGATCGAAGTCACGCTCGACGCCGATGTCGGCAAACCTATTCATCTGGAAGACACGCTCATGCCCACTCCGCGTGAACCGAGCCCTTCGGGGGCGCCGGCTCGTGAGATCATCGTTCGAAAGCCGGATGCCGAACGTGCTCCCGATATCAATCTGCCGGCCATGCGGGTGAAGGATTTTCTGCAGGCCACCGAGGCAATCTGCAAATCCAACGGCCCCGACGAGGTGCTCAAGACCCTGCTGAGCATCACTTTGAAGCAGTTCCAGGCGAACAATTGCTGGTGTGCTTTGCGAGCTTTGCCCGAAGGCCCGATGACCGTTCACGCCGGCAAGAGCCGGGACGGCGGCGTTCTGGATCTGAGCGATATAAAAGTTCATAAAAAAATCACACATGCTATTGAAAATCAGGAATTTCTGCTCTTGCCGCGGTTTCCGTTGCAAGATGGAAAGCCATGTTCTGCCATGATAGCCCCGATTATAGACCCATCCGGCTGCTTCGGCGTGCTGTACGTCGATAACGCCGGAGAAAAGCGGTACTATACCCTCAGCGACCTGGACTACCTGATGCTGCTGGCAATCCACACCGCCGCTATCGTCGAAAACTTCTAATCGCCGTCCAATCCAGCTATTTCCCACCAAAGCCTGTCATTCCGCACTCGATGCGGAATCCAAAACCGTCAACACAACTGGATTCCTGTTTTCACAGGAATGACAAAACTATCATTCGTCCCTTGAAATTGGCTTTGAATTGGGTTTGTTTTTTCGCCGCACAAAAGCGTGAAAATCTTCATATTCCTCTTTCATATAGATACTTACGTTCATTTTGCCCTTTCGCAAATTGGGTTTGTTTTTTCAAATTAAGTTCAAATTTTCGTCGTTTTCTACTCTTTTTCACCTGTTTTTTTCATTATTTTGGCTTCTGCCCCTTCGATTCCACTCAGGATTTCAATTGGACCCGGCACCGCAGGGGTGCGTGCTAACCTGTATTGTTTCGTACTGCGTATTGCATGATTGGACCTCATTTTTCCTTTTCCCTTTTACCTTTTGACTTTTTTAAGTATTATACGAAAGCTGGGATTAAACGGCGGGCATATTCCGGAAAAATCTCCGTGAGACGGCACTCGATATCCGATTCTCTAAGCTCAATGCCGGTAACTGGTACGATTGATATCGCACGGTAGCCAGATTTCTC
>CAYTNN010000319.1:0-3207 GCA_964439135.1 uncultured Pirellulales bacterium | reverse complement strand
CCCCCAGATTTTCTGGGGGTTGAAAACCCAAGTTGAAAAAACAAAGCCAATTTGTGCCGGCAAGAAATTGACGCAACGTCTTATTTGAAAGGAGATTATGAAGATTTCTACGCTTTGAAGGCGGCGGAAAACAAAGCCAATTCAAAGCCAATTTTGGGGCGTCTCGACAGAAAACTGGTTGATATTGGTGGATTATGGTAATGGCTGGGTGTTTTGTAAAGATGGGCCGATGGCGAATATTGCCTCATTTAGTGCGGAGAAGGCGTCGCCGGAGAACACCCTGGCCTTGACGTATGTACTGCTGTTGAGTGTGATCGGACCTGTGAACCGAATTGCAGTCTCTGAGACGCTCGGATCAGTCCCGCCAGCGAGGTGACCGGCGACCAATTCTGTACAGATTAGGAAATCGGAGCTGGTCAGTGACGTATTCAATCCGTGGATTGCAAGGATGTTGTTGCCGTGGTGGAGCGTGCCGACATGTGTGGATATATCGAAAAATTGCAGCCCGTCCGCCTCGTGACCTCCTGATGAAAATGAATTCCACCTCGGCGTGCCGCTGACCAGTGTCCTCTGGACCTCCACCCCGTTGATATAGGCGACAAAACCGTCGTCATACCTGACCTTGAGCGTTAAAAAATCGTAGTTCTGAAGGTCATTGTTGACCTGGAAGGGGATCCGGATATAGCAGCCGGGGTATCGGTTATACATTTGTGCTTCGACGTCGAGCGAGATATAGCTTCCGTAGCCGGAATTCCTTTCATATCCAACGCCGCCGGGCGAACCAGTGACAGGTATCCAGCTCGAATCATTAAAGTAAATGGATTCTTTCCATGTACCATCAATCTCTTCGGTTGGGACGAGCACCCGTTTGGGAGCGTTTTCGGCGACAAAGGTTGTGTCGAAAACCTGCTGTGGCGGGATACCCGGGACGCCGGGCTCTGTGCCGTCCAGGGTGTAATAAACCATCCCTGAGCTGTTGGGATTAACGATTGTCAGGACGTCACCGGCTGAAATGTATCCGCCGTGCTGATAAGAGCCGTTGATATGAAAGATCGGCGCGCTGAGATCAAGGTTGAACAAGCCGTTCTCTGCAAAGGCCTCCAGGACTTTCGCCTCGCGGTTCGGGATGAACTGATCGGGGACGAATCTCGCCGGATACCGTGATGTCTCAGGAAGAACGTCTGAGACCTCGGCGAAAACTTCCCACCATCGATCCAGCAGGTGCGATTCGGTCAGGATGCCGCCGTTGCGAAAGTGCTTGTGGATACGGTCGGCGAAGAGCTGCCGGAAGCCGGCGTTGGCCTTCAGCGCCCGGTACATCCGGGAGACAGGATCGGATATATGATTTAGTCCCGGGGTAGATGACCAGGTGGGAAAATCCTCGAACGCCGTCAGCTCGAAATTATTACCCACCGCCCAGGTCTCGGCGAGACCTTCGGCATCCCAGATGGAGAATCTGAATTTGCCGGTATCCGACCTCTCGCGGTGAACGTCCCAGTTATTGCCGGGCCAGTCAAAATTGGCGATATAGATTTCCAGAATCAAAAAGTCCACGAACGTCGGAATATCGAACTTGCCGGCAACATATTCGTATTCGGCGGAATTTGCAAGGTCATGGTTGTCCGCATAGTTGAGCAGGTCGTTCCATGCCTGCGACGTGCCGTCCCGGAGTCCGGACTGGGTAATCACGTCGAACTCGTTGTCGGTGCCGTACCATTCCTGGAAGAATTCCTCGTCGGCCCGGGCGGTGGGATTATAGAAGCCCTTGTAGTCGCCGTTTAAATAGAGATTGGCGAATGTCCCTGTCACCTGGACCGCCCCCATCTCCCTGAAGAGACGCCGGGCCCATTCGTCCTTGACGAAGGGAGAGCAGGCGTCGTTGTGTCCGCCTCGCAGCACGATGCTCTGGAAACTGTAGACATCGATGAATGGGAAAAACGGGTATTCGAAGCGGTTGTCACTGTAGCTGCTGCGGAAAAAGAGATTGAAGCTGAATTTATTACTGTTCATGCTGGGCCAGCCGTTCCAGCAGCTTAACCATTCGTCTCCGCGGGTGTAACGGGGGCGTGTGTAATCGCTGCCGTGGACACGGATCCCGCAGTCCATCTGGAGATTTATGCCGGTTCGCGGATCGATGATTTCGAACGAAACCGGGCGTTCGTATTCTCTTCCTCGTTGTATCGGATTATTGTAGCTGCCCGGGCCGTCGGAGCGCCATACTCCATCGTTGTCATAATATCCGCCGACGATAGCCATGATGCCGTCAGGTTCGAACAGGGACTTGTGTTCGTCACCCACAAGGGACACGACCGGCATCGATTTGATTGCCTCGCCGGCGTTGAATATGTATGTTTGTGTTATCGTGCGCGACGGCAGCCAGCCGTTTTTTATTGCCGCTGCACGCAGGCAGGTGGTTGAGCTGATCTGTATAGCACCGGTATATTCAGAGCTGTTTACTGAGCGGTGCTCGTTTTCGAGAGGTTCGCTGCCGTCTGTTGTGAAATATATCCTTGCTCCATCAGTTGCATCGGCGATCGTAACATTAAAACTTATATCGTAAAAACCTCGCTCGTGGCTGAATTCAGGGTCCTCAACAATACCTGAGTATGCTCTTTGATTTTCCGCAGCCGGTGTCGGCGTCGTAAAAAAACGCAGATCATCACCGGCATCCGGATATCGGCCATAAGAAGTGTTGGTAACTTGTTCACCAAATACAATCGTATCGATCATGGTACTTGCGTCGGAGGCAACCAGTCCAATCTGCTCGCCGTCTTTGGATAGACTAAATCCGATATGCAAAGGACCATCGCCAATATCGTCATCCGCCCAGATTAGCAGATAGCCATGCGCAGGAACAGTTGTCTCAATTGGTGAATTATCCGGAATCAGCCACTTGGCCGGTTCGCTCAAATCGTCCGTCAGATACATCCCGCCAATGTCGATTGCGGTCTGGCCGAAGTTATGGATTTCGATCCAGTCGTCGTAGTCGCCTTGTGGATCGGCGAATCCACCATCGCTGCTGTTGGAAGCCACCAATTCGTTAATAACAAGAGAAATATCGGCATGGGCAAAGGCTGGAGGGCCGATCCCGATTACAAAAAGAACTAATAAAAGCACCCATAATTTCATCGTTCACATTACTCCAAATATGATTTTATCTATCTTAACATACATGACTCGAAAAATCAACACTTCAATCTCGCGATG
>CAYTNN010000318.1:0-3213 GCA_964439135.1 uncultured Pirellulales bacterium | reverse complement strand
AAAAAATTCTTTTTGGTGACGCACAAAGTAGTTGACAGGTTCCGGTTCATAGGATAACAGGATGTACCTGATGAATCATCTTTGTTAATCCTGTTATCCCGTCAAAAACTAAAGAAATGCCTAAGCGCAAGGACATACATAAGATATTGATTATCGGTTCGGGCCCGATTGTCATCGGTCAGGCCTGCGAGTTCGACTATTCCGGCGCCCAGGCGTGCAAGGCCCTGCGTAAAGAGGGTTTCAAAGTCATCCTCATCAACAGCAACCCGGCCACGATTATGACCGATCCGGAGCTGGCCGACCGGACGTATATCGAGCCGATTACGCCGGAGATCGTTGCCAAGATAATCGCCAAAGAACGGCCGGACAGCCTGCTGCCGACGTTAGGCGGGCAGACCGGGCTTAATACGGCGGTAGATCTGGCTGAGAGCGGCGTTTTGAAGAAGTATAAGGTCCGGATGCTGGGCGCGAACTTAGCGTCTATCAAAAAGGCCGAGGAGAGAGACCGGTTCAAGAAGATAATCGCCAAGTGCGGGCTGGAAGTGCCGAAGAGCGGGTACGCCCATACGTGGGAGCAGGCGAAGAAAATTATCGACCTTGTGGGATACCCGGCGATTATCCGGCCGAGCTATACCTTAGGCGGGACGGGCGGAAACGTCGCTTATAACGCCGAGGAATACGCCGAATATATCCACTGGGGCCTGAGTCTGAGCCCGAAGAGCCAGGTCCTGGTCGAGGAATCCGTCGCCGGGTGGAAGGAATACGAGCTTGAGGTGATGCGGGACAGGAAGGATAATGTCGTGATAGTCTGCTCGATCGAGAACCTCGATCCGATGGGGATTCATACGGGCGATAGTATCACGGTGGCTCCCGCACAGACGCTTAGCGATAAAGAATACCAGATAATGCGGGATGCTTCGCTGAAGATTATCAGGGCGATCGGCGTGGAAACGGGCGGCTCGAATATCCAGTTCGCCGTCAATCCCGATAACGGAAAACTTTACGTTATCGAGATGAACCCGAGGGTCTCGCGGAGCTCGGCGCTGGCGTCCAAAGCCACGGGCTTTCCCATCGCCAAGATCGCTTCGCTGCTGGCCGTGGGGTACACGCTCGATGAAATCCCGAACGACATCACGAAAAAAACGCCAGCCTGCTTCGAGCCGACCATCGATTACTGTGTCGTGAAGTTTCCGAGGTTCACGTTCGAGAAATTCCCAAAGACCAATCCCGAGCTGACCATTCAGATGAAGTCGGTCGGCGAAGCGATGGCCATCGGCAGGACGTTCAAGGAATCGCTGCAGAAGGCGATTCGCTCGCTGGAAATCGACCGCTATTCGCTCGACAACCGGCACATCAACAACAACCTTTCGACGCCGGAGCTAAAGAGAAAATTGCGTACCAACTGCTGGGATAAACTTTGGTATGTCGCCGAAGCGCTGCGGCGAAAATTGTCCGTCGAGGAAATCTTCGCCCTGACAAAAATCGACCGCTGGTTTCTCAACAACATAAAGGACATCATCGATCTCGAACAAGAGATAAAACAGGCACAAACCCGCCGAAATCGCCCCGGCGTTCTGAGCCTCGGGACTGCTCTCCTGAAAAAAGCCAAAGAGTACGGTTTCAGCGACAAGTACCTGGCCTGGCTGCTTGATGTCAAAGAGCTGGAAGTACGGAAACGCCGACAGGCCCTCCATCTCAATGCGGTCTATAAAACCGTCGATACCTGCGGCGCCGAATTCGAAGCGACGACCCCCTACCTCTATTCGACGTTCGAGGCCGAGTGCGAGGCCAATCCGACTCACCGCAGAAAGGTCATGATTCTCGGCGGCGGGCCCAACCGCATCGGCCAGGGAATCGAGTTCGACTACTGCTGCGTTCACGCCGCGTTCGCACTTAGAGAAATCGGCATCGAATCGATCATGGTCAACTGCAATCCAGAGACGGTCAGCACCGATTACGACACCTCGGACCGGCTGTACTTCGAGCCGCTCACGTTCGAAGACGTTATGTCCATCGTGGATAAGGAAAATCCGGACGGTGTCATCGTGCAGTTCGGCGGGCAGACGCCGCTCAAACTGGCGGTGCCTCTCGAAAAGGCCGGTGTAAAAATCATCGGCACATCGCCCGACAGCATCGACCGCGCCGAAGACCGCAGGCGCTTCAACCGGGTGGTCGAGAAGCTCAAACTCCGCCAGCCTTACAGCGGTACGGCGACCACGTATGCTCAGACACTCACAATAGCTAACGAGCTCGGCTTTCCGCTGCTTATCAGGCCCTCATTTGTTCTGGGCGGGCGAGCTATGCAGATCGTTTACGACCAGGAAGAATTGAAAGCCGGCGTGGAAGAAGCGATTGAGGTCTCGGATAATCGTCCAATTCTGATTGATAAATTTCTCGACGATGCGACGGAGCTTGACGTCGATGCCATCAGCGACGGCAGGAGAGTTGTCATCGGCGGTATCATGGAGCACATCGAGGAAGCCGGCGTCCATTCCGGTGACAGTGCCTGCTCGCTGCCTCCGATCACGATCGGCAAACAACTCCTTGAAGAGATCGAAAGACAAACGAAACTACTGGCGCTGGAACTAAAAGTCAAGGGCCTGATTAACATCCAGTTTGCTGTCAAAGATGGAAAGGTTTATATCCTCGAAGTCAATCCGCGGGCGTCCCGGACGATTCCGTTCGTGAGCAAGGCAATCGGCGTGCCTCTGGCAAAGCTCGCCGCAAAAGTCATGACCGGAATGACGCTGGACGAATTGAATTTCACAGAGCAGGTGCATCGCAGCCACTTCTCCGTCAAAGAAGCGGTCTTTCCGTTCCTGAAGTTCCCCGGCATCGACACGCTTTTAGGGCCGGAGATGCTGTCGACCGGCGAGGTCATGGGCATCTCCGACGATTTCGGTATCGCCTTCGCAAAATCGCAGATCGCCGCAGGCAATATTCTGCCGACCGGCGGCAACGTTTTATTCAGCATCAGGGACAGCGACAAAGCAAGGGCCGTCGAAGTCGCTCGCAAGTTGCACGAAATGGGCTTTAAGATTATCGCGACAAAGGGCACGTGCATCGCAATGATCAACAATAATATCCCCTCCCAGTTCGCATTGAAAATGACCGAGGGCAGACCGAACATCGTGGACTCCATCATCAACGACGAAATAGACCTGATTATCAATACGACGATCGGCAAGCAGTCGATTAAGGACTCATTCTCGA
>CAYTNN010000317.1:0-3307 GCA_964439135.1 uncultured Pirellulales bacterium | reverse complement strand
GTTTCGTATAGCTAAAAAGGTCCAATTCTTCAGCTTTTTCCTCCTGCTCCGGCGGTGGGAACTCGTCCATCAGCCTGGCCAGCAGCATAGCCTGCCGGCTGCATAGTTCCAGATAATCATCCGACCATATACTTGCCCTTAGCTCCCATTCTGTTGCCCCATTCCCTTTAAGCGGCAAGTTAAGTTTTACTATTTTGCCGGCCGTGAATTTTCCTTCCGGTGCATTCCATAAACAGATATTTACATACTCGCCGTTGCGGCGATTCCATAATCCAATATTTTGAAAATTCATTTTTTCGCACATGATGCAGATGGTCTTCCACCATTCGTGGAAGGATTTGGATTCACGCATTCTCACTTCGGCATTTTCAAATTTGCACCTCTGTTTCCTTGCATCAAGTGCGATGGCCCAGTTACGTTTCAAGGCCCTTAGTATTTCGTAGGAACGCCTGCCGTGGAGGCATGCGAACATTGATAACAATAATAGTAAGCCAGCCGCCAGCAGCCCTACCGTCCAACCACCTTCAGCGGTTAACATAAACACCCCGATACTGGCGCAAATGGCTGTTACCGCATAGATAATTATCACAACTGTGCGGTGATGCAGGCCAAGATCCAACAGACGGTGATGCAAGTGGTTCCGATCGGAAGCGAACATCGAACGTCGCTCAAGAAAATGACGGCCAACAACGACAAAGCATGTATCGAGAATCGGCACACCCATTACCAACAATGGAATTGCTATTCCTACTAATGTGGAAGTTTTCGACTGGCATACGATGCTGCCGGCTCCGATCATAAAGCCGAGAAACATCGAGCCGCTGTCGCCCATGAAAATCTTGGCGGGGTAGAAGTTGAAGAACAGAAAGCCCATAACACTGCCCAGCAGCGCCAGCATCAATACCGCCATGGCTGCCTGACCGGTCCAGAGAGCAAGAAGTATAATTGAACTGCACACAATTGCCGCTATCCCGGCAGCAAGACCGTCCAGCCCGTCAATTAAGTTCATACACACCGTGATCATGATTATCCAAAGTATCGTAATCGGCCAAGCCGCCCAGCCAGTCTCAAGCTCAAACCACGACCCCATGGAAATGGAATGCAATGTTGCCCCCGAAGCACAGATTGCCAGCGAGGCCACGATAAGACACAAAAGTTTAATGTAACCTCTTACAGAACGCAGATCATCAATCAAGCCCACCATAAAGATGAAACTGGCTCCTGCCAAAAGCGCGATGAATTCTGTCCGCGACTCACGGAAAGATTGACCGATTTTGTTATCCAGGAAAAACAACGGCAGCACCAAAGCAAGTGTCGATACCACAAAAACAATTCCGCCTATACGCGGGATGGGCGTTTTATGTACCTTGCGCGGGCCGGGAGCATCAACTAAACGAAACTTCTTTGCCAGTCGCGAAACAATCGGCACAAGAAACATCGACACCAATACGGTTCCAAAATAAACTGTTATATAGGTTTTCACTTGATAATCCGTCCTCTCGATAACAGTCGTGGGGCGGACTCCGTCCCTGTGATTTGCGTTAGGAAAATCCTTCCTAATTTCTTACAAAGCATCAATTTATATTTGCTTTTGGACACGCTTTTCACCCACAGGTAATCTTGACTCTTGTGAAATCCATTGCGAACAAGATGCTGTTTTCGCACAATGCCTTTGCAGTTCGCAGATCTATCATGGATTCGTACACATTGCATATCACATATCGCAGGACACAAAAAATGCCCTTTTTCAAACCACACTCGCCGCATCCGTGCTTTTCATTGAGAAATGCCTTTTAGAGGGGGATACTATTCACCACCACATCCCCCCCCCTTATTTCCAAGTGTTAATTATACAGGATTTTCTTATGCAATGCAAGCAAAAACTAATTGTAATAGCATTTTTCTTAGAGTTTCCACTAAGCGTGATTTGCAACGGATCAACACACATTGCGCACACCTCAAACTCCCAGCATACAAAATGCCCTTTTTCAATCGATAATTGATGTTTCTGTACTTTTCAGCGCATCCTTCTCGGCGAAAAATGCCTCCTTGAAGGAAATCCACTTCTCACCAACACGCTTAATTGGTTTATTATACAGACTATTCTATTAAAATACTATTGTGGTGACTACGTATTTTTAACTTTTTTTTAGTTTTTTAAGCTTAAATCAATTTTCCTTTCTTTAAAAAAGTTCCTTAATTCTTTAATTATAATGACTTACATAAAATTACTCAATAGAAATTGAGAATTAATTGCATCCAGATATTTAAGAAATATCTGCGTTGGATTTTTTACCAAGCTCAGCTTTGAACTTCTAAGACCAATATTCAACAGTAAACGATACTTGATCGTTCAAAAAACTTGTATTTCGTAAGCAATTAGCTACGCAGCCGAGAAGGATCAAGAGAGCAGAACTCTGCAGTTTCAATTAACTCTTCTCGGTTTGGGTATCCAATAACTGGCCTGGCTAAAATCACAACTTTTCATTTAAACTTCAAACTGTTATAAAATAGTATTATGGGAAGGATAAGCTGTTAGGTTCTCTGTGGGATAAAAGTGTCTTGGCTCGCAGTTCAGGTGTAGAAATTTCCTTTGCTTTTCCGAGAGATTCTTTCCCTTAAACAAACGAACCAATACTCATTTTCGGATTGCCCAGGCAGACTCCGTCCCCGTCAGTGCACCGACGAGGTTGCTTGCGAGCCGTCTCACGATATAGGTAACGACCTCTGGATCATCTGTGAGTCCGCAACGGAAATGTTGCTTACGAGAGTCGGCCAACTCGAAGCAATGTATATTATCAGCCAAGCATTCCCGTTCCTTGCTACCCACACAGACCAAGCGCAAATATGGCCGTGCCATCCTTAGCAGGTGTCACTCAAAAGCAGTTTCATCAGACGCTATGGCGACGGGATCCTTCCCACCGAAACCTGCGAACCCTTTATTATCTCCATTCATGGCTTTCTGTAAAGAGATATATGAAAAGAAAAATGTCAGTTTTTAGTGATATTCCTTCTCAAAAATAAGAAAATACCAGTGTTCTTATCGGACAAAAGCAAAAAATATGCAGAACTACTCTTATGGAAGAAAAAGGTGAAATAAATTCATCGACATGAAGCTTTCCGGTTGAGACGAAAGCCCATGTTATTGTTAGAGAACGCAGGAATGATATACCAATACCGATTGATGCTTTTCAACATTGACTCTTACTCGTGAATTGTCGCTAAATTTCAGGCTATGAGCTTTGCGCTAGCTTGAGATTACGAATTTCAATCACGGAATCCAGCAAGTCTGAGTTTGCGAGATTCC
>CAYTNN010000316.1:0-3341 GCA_964439135.1 uncultured Pirellulales bacterium | reverse complement strand
GCCCTCCGGCGTTATATTAGCGACAATCGATTGTTCTGATATCAGAAAAGGTGAATCCCGGATGCTCGAAGACAGATTACTCTTGTGGAAATTCAAACGCGGCAGCAGAGATGCGTTTCGAACGATCTACGAAAAGTACGCCGGGGATATGCTAACGTTGGCAGGAAACCTGTTGGACGACAAAGTCGGAGCCGAAGATATTGTTCAGGATGTCTTTATCAAGCTCGTCGAATCTGCTGGAACGTTCCGTCTGACGGGCAGTCTGAAAAGCTATTTGGCAACCTGTGTCGCGAACCGCTCGCGTGACTGCATTCGAAAAAGAATTCGCCAGCGAAACGCCATGGCAAAGCAGGCGGAAAAAACGCCGGCCGGGACTAAAAGCACGGTTCACCTGGCAATATGCAGCGAGCAATTGCGGAAATTGAGCAATGCAATGACCGAGCTGCCGTACGAGCAGCGAGAGGCCATCGCCCTTCGCATCCACGGCAACCTGAGATTTCGACAGATAGCCGAATTGCAGAATGTTTCGACCAAAACAGTTCAAAGCCGGTACCGCTACGGACTGGATAAATTGCGGTCAACCCTGAACGGTGAGGTGAAAAAATGAGACCGTCGAAAAATATTGAAAAGTTAATCAAGAAACTGTGTTACAAAACCAGCCCCGAGACGCACGACAGGGTCCTTGGCAATGTCCTGCAGGCGCTGGACGAAAAAGAAAAACAGAAACCAGGCGTGTTTGTGCCTGATACATGGAGAACTATTATGAAAAGTAAAATAACAAGACTGGCCGCGGCAGCGGTGATAATTATTGCCGTATTTGTAGGCATACACCAGTTCGGCGGTGACGGAGCAAGTGTCGCGTTTGCAGATATTGTTGAGCAACTGGCCAACGCCCGCACGTTAACTTATAGCGTTGTGACTCGCACGCCTGTCGAAAGTATGCCGACTTTACGGCTACAGATGGCATTTAAAGAACCCGGATACATGCGAACAACAACCGTAGATGGTTACATAAATGTCATTGATTGGGCGCAGAACAAAGGTATTTCCCTCTGGCCGCCGAAACAAGAGTATATCGACTTCGAGGCGTCCAACTATCAGCACGATCCGGCTCAGGATCCTTTCATGGTCGTTGAAAAACTAAGAACGCTTCCCGACCAGGCTGATGAGGAGCTCGGAGAGAAAAAAATAGACGGCAGAGTGCTTCAGGGTTTCCGTGTCACTCAAGACGATATGATCAATACCGTTTGGGTTGACCCGCAAACGGCACAGCTTGTTCGTGTGGAAATAGAGTACACGAACTCTCCGGGTATGAACACAATCATGACCGATTTTCAGTTTAATGCCGAACTCGACGACTCGCTATTCAGCCTGGTGCCGCCGGAGGGTTTTACGCGTCTGGAAGTCCAGGCGGATGTTTCAACAGTAACCGAGCAGGACCTGATAGCATACCTGCAAATATGGTCTACCTGGACTAAAGACGGCACGTTCCCACCGACATTCAATCCTATAGAATTGACGAAGGTTACTGCTGAGATGATTAAGCAAGGCAAGTTCGGCGAGGGCGAAACATCGCAGCAGGAGCGACACGCTGAGGCGACGCTGATGTATCGCGGCATAATGTTCGTGACACAATTACCTGCCGAGAGCAACTGGCGCTATGCCGGCGAGAACGTAAGCTACGGTGACGCTGAAACGCCCATCTTCTGGTACCAGCCGACTGGCTCGCAGACTTACCACGTCATCTACGGCGACTTGAGCGTCAAAGACGTGGCACCGGAAGATCTGCCTAAGTGAATCTTTCTGAGTGACTGACATGAAAAAGCCGGGCCAATTCAACTCGGCTTTTTCATTTTTTTTTCCGCCCAGATAAGCAGGTTATTTCCTGGGCAAGCTTCCGTAGTAAGGATACTGATCGAACACATCGCCCTTACCCATGACACGCGGGTCTTTCGTGGCCTTCAACTCGGCCATCAAAGCCGTAGCAAGCTTCTTTTTAATCCTGGCGTATTCGACCTTGCCCGCGATGTTGTCCAACTGGTCGGGATCCTTGTCCAGATCGTAAAGTTCCTCGGCCGGACGCTTTCCGAAGCCCAGATCGAACAATCTCTTGACCTTCGGATCGTCACGATATTTCAGCATGTAAGATTTTGTGGGTGCCGCGTCAACGTCACCATACCCGTAATGCGTGCCGAGCGGACGGGCAACATTTATCTCCGTCGGCTTAGCGTAACCCTTAGGATCGCCAGCGGGCCAACGCTCCGGCTTGAAATTGTGAATATACAGGAAATCGTGTGTCCGTATCGCCCGCATCGGATAGCCGCCAGTGCCGGTCTCCTGGCAGACTACGTGACGCTCCTTGCCGGTCAGGACATGGTCGCGCTTCGCGTCCACCCGGCCGGACTTGCCCGAGCGCAGAATATCCAGGAAACTGCGAGCGGTCATCTCCGCCGGCGGCTTCAAACCGGCCGCCTCAAGAAACGTCGGCGCCAGGTCCGTCAGGCTGATGAAATCCTCGACAACCCTGCCGCCCCTAACCGCGGCGGGCCAGCAAGCCGCCAGCGGGACGTTTGTCCCCATATCGTAAAGGTTGCTCTTGCAGCGTGGGAACGGCAGCCCGTTGTCGCCGGAAATAACAACAAGCGTATTGTCAAGCTCGCCGGTCTCTTCGAGCATCTTCAGCAAATCGCCGACTTCGCTGTCAAATCGCTGAACCTCCCAGTAATAATCGCAGATATCGGTGCGGACTTCTTCGCTGTCCGGAAAACACGCCGGCACTTCGACATCTTCGAGCTTCATCCCGCTCTTTATGCCGGACTGCCATTTATAGCCGCGGTGCGGGTCGGTGCTGCCGAACCAGAAGCAGAACGGCTTGCCTTCGGGACGAGCTTTCATAAACTCTCGGAAGTCCTTGTAGCGCGGCCCGGCGGGATTTCGTTTCCGCCCGCCCGGCGCATCCCGACCGGGACCCCAGCCCTTGCGGGTGTAACCGACGTGATAACCGGCCTCTTCAAGCAAATCCGGATAGACAGGGAACTTTGCCGGAAGCGTGCTCCAGAGATTGCCGCCCTCTTCCAGGCGCCAGTGCCACTGCCCGGTGAGAATCGCTCCGCGCGAAGGTGTGCAAGACGGCGCCGAAACAAACGCATTCTCGAACAGCACGCCCTGCCGCGCGACCCGGTCGAACGCCGGCGTCTTAACAACCTTGTCGCCGGCAATGCTCGCGTGAGGCCAGGACCAGTCATCCGCCAGGCAAAAAAGAATATTCGGGCGCTTTTTCGAAGCCCCGCTTCCAAACGACTCGGAGGCGTTCGCACATCCGGCAAAAGCCAGCGCAGCAG
>CAYTNN010000315.1:0-3385 GCA_964439135.1 uncultured Pirellulales bacterium | reverse complement strand
TGAAACATTAAATACCTCGTCCAATTCTCTTGCTCCGCTGATTACTGCTCCCTTGATTTGTCATTATCGATTGACGATTGATAATTCGTTCACTCACCACCCATATCGTATTTGTTATATACATATTATACGTGACTGCCGTTTGTTCATCAAGTATATTTTTCAGAATAATCCGGAAATGTCGAACAGATTAGTCTCCCTATTGGTGTACTGGAGTAAAGAAGAAAATTGAGCTTTCACGTTGTTCGGATGAAAAATCGTTCACGCAGGTGTCGAATTCGGTTCACGGCACGCCGGGATGAGCAGATCTGCGTCTACCGGACCACGAACTATTCTTCTGGTTCAGTCCGGATTGAGAAGCAACTTACCCATTAATCGGAAGAGCTAAATATACATGATTCCAGAAATGATTGTTATGGGGCTGTTTTAGTGCTGGATTCAGCAGTCGCTAAAGTGTGCTGTGAACCCAGTTTGTCCGGCATATCTTGTTATTTGGAATATATCTGTTGTCTTCGGCCTCTTATATTTTTAGCCCTGGCTGTTATCATCCTCAAGTAACTTTCTGAGGTATTGATTTTCCCGGCGAGTCGCTTCAAGATCGAAGACCTGGTATTTAATACACACTCGCAGATAATCCAGTGATTCCTGCAGACTATTTATGCTTTTTTCAAGCTTTTTGCGGTTTGCCTGTGCTTGTTTGGCGAGTTGAGCTAACTTTCTATGCTGCGGGTCGGCTGTCTCACCAAACTCTTTGACCAGTTCGTTAAGTTTGTCTTCAAGGTTTGTTTCGTCCATCAAATCACTCTCCTCACGAATACACGTTCCATATTAAGACCCCCCACATATAGAGATCCCCCAAAACCTCATGATTGTTAATAGAGCAAACTCCATACCCAAATGCACAAGTACTGGTTTTTTACTTATATTCGCGACTTGGCCCGATAAAAAGGCATTCTTCGCTAAATTATATGTTATCCATAAATTTTGTTCCTATACTTCGAAAAACGACCGTTATATTGATTAAAATTGCATGTTGCGGAATATAAACATCCCTGGTATGCCTGCTTTTCATCGCTTGGGGTAACGGCTGTATTGGATATTATTTAGGGCATTGTTGATTTTGCTAAACACAGATGTTGACATCCCACAACGCTCACGTTTTATCAATCCAGTAGTTATACCAATTGGATTTAGTTCTTGCGCCACACAGTTATTCCCGGGAAGGCGGGAATCCAGTTTTTGTTCCAACCCGGAGTCTTAGCAAAGAGTAAATCGCTGTTAATGAGCAATATTCCATTACTACAAGCACACATATTAAATACAATTGGTATCATATGTGCCCTTCCATGTATGGATCGGGCTTTGAGATGTCAGCGATCAAACACCTCCTCATCCTCTTCTCGCCATGCCGGGTCAACTATGCATAGAAACTTCAGATCGGAATTTCCGGTGTTTTCAATGTATTGTACTGCGTCAGGTGGAATATAGATTGCGCACTCGGGCCCAACCTCAAAACTCTCCTGATCTATATGCATCAAGCCTTGTCCGGCCGTCACGTAGTATACCTCTGAGGATTTGAGCTTATGCGGCTTAGTCTTTTGGCCGGCCTCAACTTTTGCATGAGCGAGGCTGTAACGAGTCAGTATATCTGCTTTATCAGGGTGCAAAAGCTCACGCAAAATCGAACCGTCGCCGGCGATGAACTGCTGGCAATCTTTCAGACGCTTAACGAACATTACAAGCCTCCAAGGAGTATCGATCCCTCTGTGAAGAAGGTCCCGGCAACACAGGCCGTCAAAAGACAGGCCAACGTCGCCGCTATGAGGGCACGAAACGCCGGGCCTCCGATGTTGCGGGCCTTTTCAGGTGCCAGCGCACAAATCCCCCCCACAAAGATGGCCATTGAGGCAACATGAGCAAAGCCGCATAACGCATACGTGATAATCACTGCTGAACGTGGATGATGCAACAGATTTTGCTCTAAGACAACGGCAAAATCCTTATACGCCGTAACCTCGGTCACAACGATGCGTTCACCGATAATTCTGGAAGCAACGCCGGCGTCGGAGGGAGGAATCCCCAGGACTAATGTGAACGGGTAGAAAATGTATCCAAAGATGGCTTTCAAAGACCACTCACTCTCAAAGCCGATTAGCGGATTTACCTTTGCCCCCAAAGCAGATAAGAACAGGTCAACCAACGCAACCAAACCCAAAACCGCGATAAGCAGAGCCACAATTCCCACGATCAGCTTCACACCGGCATTCGCTCCGTTGATAATCGCCTCGAAAAGACTCGACTCTTTCTCGTAGAATGGTTTAACATGCACACCTAACGTCTCCGGAGTCCCGGCTTCAGGGAAAATAATCTTCGACATCACCAGCGCCGCCGGCGCTGAAAGCAACGACGCCGAGACCAGGTGCCCGGCGATGGTGGGAAATTGATCCCTCAGACTGAATACGTACAGCGCCAAAACATTCGACGAGACCGTAGCCATACCCGCGGTCAGAATTGTGCACATTTCCGAATTGGTCGCCCGGCTCAGATACGGTTTGACGGTCAGCGTCGATTCAATCCCCACAAAAATATTGCTGGCCGTGACCAGAGACTCGGCGCCGGATATCCTCATCAGCTTCGTGAATACATAGGCGAATCCCCGAATCACCAAAGACATTACGCCAAAATAGTACAAAATCGCAATTAGGGCCGAGAAGAAGATGATAGTAGGAAAGGCCTGAAAAGCCAGGAAAAAACCGAGGGACTCCTCCCCCGCCTCATTGGTCTGTCCCGGCGGCAACGCCAGTCGTCCGAATACTAATTCCGACCCGGCCGATGCAGAATCCAGAACATTAACAACGACGTTATTAACGAACCGAAATACTTCTGTCCCCGCCGGAACAAGGAAAATGAATGCAGCAATCAGTAGCTGCAATCCGATCCCCC
The DNA here is from genome assembly GCA_964439135.1 of uncultured Pirellulales bacterium. GTDB lineage: Bacteria > Planctomycetota > Phycisphaerae > Sedimentisphaerales > Anaerobacaceae > JAFGPJ01. The sequence continues at coordinate 442 of CAYTNN010000315.1, read as the reverse complement.
AGCCTATCACCCTGAAGTTCATGTTCTTTCTATCGTTTGATAAAAGCCACGCAAAGCCGAGCAGAACAAACATCCCTGCGAAACTGACAAGATTGTAGATATCCATTTTTTATCCCCGAGATAGACTGTAACCGGACCAGCCACCCGCTGCCGCCTTCGGGACCATCCATTTTCAAACCATACAGTATCCATAATTTGTTCATCTGTCAAATCAGAAGCAACCCTCCATTCCGCCGACACAACCTGTTGGGATTTGATTTGCCTGCCAACTTCTTACGGCTATAATGGGTTTTTATGAAGGATCAAGGACGGGGAACTGTCCGGCCTGTGTACAAGCATGTACATTGAGAATAGCCGTCAAGTCGCTTTGAACATTTGATATGTGGAGGTAATATTCATGATAAGCACCAAATATGATATGAACAGACGCCGGTTCATGCAG
>CAYTNN010000314.1:0-3466 GCA_964439135.1 uncultured Pirellulales bacterium | reverse complement strand
TACGAGCATAACACGCTCAAACTTATTTTGGCATGGTGGTTGCCAGCAGGGCCTTGAGCTGGCTTTGTTTGCGGTCCTGAATCTCTTTATCTGACAGCGCTTGATGGGATCTCTTTCTGATGCCGAACTGCTTTTTAAAATCTTCAATGCTTCGAACAGTCATTTTTTTACGTTCAGTCAGCACCGTCGAAGCCTGCCCTTGGGATTTTCCATTCTTGCAGCCTGTCAAAACCACGTCCTGAGGGTTGCTGGAACTGGTAGAAAAATAGCCGGAGACGGCTTTTATAAAACTTTTATCTTGACAGACTTACGTCAATCAGGTATGATTCAAATGACATTTAGCTTCATGGAGGATCGGCGAGGAAACAATTCTCGTATATATTAAGTTTCCCGCCATAAACACCCGGTTATTTTCAAGGCAACCGCATGCGCAAACACAGCCGGAAATACGGCTTCATGTGCGCTCAGGTAAGAGTGAATCGGCTGTAAGATTCGGAGAGTATCTTTAGCGAATCTTCGTTGATTACAGCAGGAGAAGAAAGGAGCGAAATGATGAAAAGGGTGCTGGTTTTTATTTTGATGGCAGGATTGGGTTTTCTGCTTGCCTGGGCACTTTCCGAAGACACTTCACAGCAAAAAGCCGAATTGGAAAGCGTTAAGACCGAGCTGCAGCAGCTCAAACCCGATATAGAAAAAACCGAGAGTGAAAGAGACGAACTCAAGGTAAAAATAGCCTTCGATCAGCGGGATCGCGAGCAGTTGCAAGAGCAGGTCAATGAACTTTCCCGCTCTCGCGACCAGTTGCAAGAACATATCGAAGAATTTACCTTCTCGCGCGAACAGTCACGGCAACAACTCGCCGAAATTATAGATACGCGCGACAAGTTAAAGCAGCAGGTCATCGAACTTAACGGTTCGCGCGACACGCTGCAGCAGCAGTTAACCGAACTTACCGCTTCGCACAACCAGTTGATCAGGCAGGTTGATGAGCTCACCAGGTCCCGCAATGCGGCTGTTGATAAGGCGCAGACGGCCCAGGAGCGAATTGAAGTACTTGTTACTATGCTGGATTCTGAAACGCGGGAGTTTGGCGAGCGGCAGGATGAGCTTACTGTAACAAATCAAAAGCAAGAGGATGAACAACCACCCATGGTCGAAATCAAGTACCCCGCTGCTTCTACTCAAGTTAGTTGGCCTCCTGTTGCCGGCAGCAATCTCGGCGAGCGTCCCACCTGTCACAGTTTTAATACAACTCGACCGCAAATAATGCCGGGACAAACCTCTACTTTAAGCTGGCAGGTTTCGAATGCCCAGAGGATTCGCATAGAACCCGGCGTAGGCCCGGTTAGTGCTTTGGGCTCGATGGCCGTCAAGCCGTCTACGGCGACCGCATATACCTTGATTGCAACGAACAAAGCGGGAGAAAGTCGGATAACATGCAGAATCGAAGTTGGTGATAGCCCCACTATTCAAAAACAAGAAAGTGAGCGGCCCGCCGTCCTTACCGAAGTCATTGAGCCTCCTGTTATAAGAAGCCGGGCCGGCGAGCGTCCCACCTGTTACAGTTTTAATACATCTCGTCCGCGGATTATGCCGGGACAAAGCTCAACTTTAAGCTGGCAGGTTTCGAATGCTCAGAGGATTCGCATAGAACCCGACATAGGCCCGGTTAGTTCTTTGGGCTCAATGGCCGTTAATCCATCTACGACGACTACATATACCTTGATTGCGGAGAATAAAGCGGGTCAGAGCAGACTATCATGCAGGGTCGAAATCAACGATGGTATTACCATATTTAGTTCCGATGCAATCCGTCCCTGAATACTGCTCGAAGAAGGCTCGGCTACCGGTGACCGCAAAGTATTGCCCGGGCAGAAAACTCAGGTAAGCGACCCGAACGCAACGCTGGGAAAATTCATTGGATACAGTGCTCGGAAAGACGAGTCGGGCAAATTCATATTCATCCCGGTTTACGAGAACAAGAAGGAAGAATAGGCAGTTCAGAACCGCCCGGCGATAAATTGTCGATTTTCCAATCGCAAATCGAAAACCGAAAATCTGAAATTGGCGTGAATCGCTCTTATAAGCGGCGGACAATCCCCTTGACGGCATTTCTTTTACAAAAGCTTGAAATCCAGGGACAGTTTCGATACTCTATAGTCGATGAGGCTCGGCGGCGTAGCTGAGCGGGTGTAAATCGGAAAACTTAGTGAAGGGAAAACAAAGGATGAGAAGCAAACTACTGATCACGTGTCTAACTATTTTGATTCTGTCTGGCCAGGTCCTGATTGCCGGGGAAAATCAGAATTCCGCCGTTGAGCCTGCTAATCGCCATAGCTGGTGGACTCTGCGTAACGACGCCGTCAACGAGCGGGTCAAGCAGGGCAACGTCGATCTGCTCATGATCGGCGATTCGATCACACACGGATGGGAAGGCGGAGGAAAGAAGGTATGGGATAAATATTACGAGCCGCGGAACGCCGTCAATATGGGCTTCGGCGGAGACAGGACGCAGCACGTATTATGGCGGTTGGAACACGGCCATCTGGAAGGAATATCGCCCAAGCTGGCAGTGATTATGATCGGCACCAACAACTCCAACGGCGATGACAACACCGCCGAGGAAATCGCCGACGGCATTATCGCCATCTGCAAGAAACTTCGCGCCGAATGTCCGAAGACCAAGATACTAATTCTGGCCATTTTCCCGCGCGGACCGGAAGCATCGGAGCAGCGTGAAAAGAATGACAAGGCGTCGCTGTTGGCTTCGAAGATCGCCGACGGCAAGATGATTTACTACCTGGATATTAACGACAAGTTTCTGACTAAAGACGGATTTCTTTCCATGAAGATTATGCCCGACTATCTGCACCCGAACGAAGAGGGCTACAGAATATGGGCCGAAGCCATCGAACCGAAGGTGGCCGAGCTGATGGGCGATAAGCCTATAAAATAATCATAGAAGCCTGGTTAGTATTTTTCCGGAAGTGAGACTCAGCCTTATAGCTGAGCAGGGGTAATTGGAATATCCCGATTGGAGGTGCCGGAGATGGCTGATATGTTTTTTCATGTTGAGCAGCGAAAAGCATGGGTCAGGACGAGTACGCACACGGTGGTCTATGATCGCGACCCGGACTACATGCGTTTTGCACGGGATCCGAACGGCAAAGTAAAACGAATGTTGCGGATATGGCTTGCCGAGCGTAACGCGGACAAACCGTTGCTTCGTGCTTATCTCGGCACCGTCACCTTCTGCTTTATCAGGCCTTCTTTTCGAGATATGTGCCGGCTGTTTCATCTCACGACCGCCGCGGCAAAAGCCGCCGGCCAATCGGCCACAGCACTCCGGCGTGATCTGGCGGACCTGCTGCGTGAGTACATATCCGAAGAATACCAGAAGCCTCACCTGACATAAAGCGCTTCACGAAGCCGCCGCCTCAGCAACAGCAACACTCGTGCGGACTGT
>CAYTNN010000313.1:0-3472 GCA_964439135.1 uncultured Pirellulales bacterium | reverse complement strand
AGTCACATACTTTCCTATGGAACATCAAAATAAGGCTCCCTCCTTGTGGACCTCTAACTTTGCTTTGGGACGCAGATACCGGCTGGAATTAAGTGTAGTGTCACTGGAATTGTGGAATTCGGACTTGTGATTGATCGGAAGATACAACTCGTTTATTTACACTGGGCAGTAATCCCAATATTCTTTGCCTTGCTGCTTCTGGGACTGCGTCATCTGATTCGAGGAGGCAAGAACACGCGTAATGTACTTACTCCGGCAACGGTGGTGTTCCTGATCCTCTATTCAGCTTTTGGTGGTTATCTCCCGTTCTTCAATAAAGTTGGTTTTTATCATTACATGCTGGATTGGAATCTCTATGACCGCATTCCGTATATGTTACAGTCCATGGGAATCGCTTTCATACCTTCGTTGCTTGTGTTTGTCCTACGGTGTCTGAGAACAAAGAGCTTCAACGCAGACGGAGATGTCCTCGTGTCATTGTTTCCAATCGTTCACTCGGCCATGGCTGTTGTGTATATCTTCTTTGCTCCGTATGTAATCGAATAGAATAATGGTGGGGCAAGCCCCACCCTACAATTCTTGGCTGGATGCATGGATTATTGGTTTGGCGTATAGCCCAGTTTTCCCCACATGGCTCGTTGTATATTCCAGAGGTCTTGATTACCGGGCTGAGTGGCCTGCCCGTCGAACCGCCCCTGGTCTTGCCAGTTTTCGTGTTCGGCCATCCAGCGGGTGCGGGAATCGCTAAACTTGAAGTATTCGATATGACCGTCAACCATGCCGATGTTCGTGCCAACCCCATGTCGTTTCGTAACCTGATCCCACCAACGCGGTTGATCGTACCAAAGCGTCCAACTGGAGCTGCTAAGCATACCTTCGTCCAAAAAGACCATGCGCAATGCCGAAGATTTAATGTCGGTTCGTATCATAATCGGATGCCTATCAGGCATTTCCATGTGGCCGCGATGGCCGTTCATGGCGTCGGTAATCGAATACGTAATAAGTTCGCCGCGTACGCCGGTTGGGCATTTGAAGAGCTTTTCTTCTTTGACGTATTCGTACAAGCCCCCGTCGCGCAGACCATCACGTTGCTGTACTTCCGTTGCGTTGGCTCCCATATAGTAAACCCAGGCCTTCTGCCGTCTTGTGCTGGAGCCGCCATACTGTGGATCTGTTTCCGCACTTGAACTGGTCATTGCAAAAACAATCTTTCCGTCGTTGTCAGAGGCATACATATCCCAAGCTAACAACAGTTGTTTAATGTTGCCCATACAGGACATACGTTTACCCTGTTCTCGTGCAGTGTTAAGGGTGGGTATTAAAATCGCCATCAAAATCGCGATAATGGCGATCACGACCAAAAGTTCTATTAATGTGAATGCTCTTAATTTTCGCATAACAGCCCCTTTTCTCCTTCTGTATTTTCGTTATCCACCTATAAGGATGCGCAAAACCGGTTATCTGTTCGGCCGGCTAACCTAATTTCCACGGTTTTCTGTATTTATATTGTAACAAATTATTGGCTTTTTTGTTACCAATAATTCGCTCATTTTTCGGATCCCACTCAATTCGCGATTTTGTCGCCAGCGCGATGTTCGCCAGCAGGGCGAACGTCGTCGAGCGGTGGCCCGTTTCCAGATCGCAATTGGTACGCTTCCGGCTTTTTACGCAATCAAGGAAATTTCGAATGTGCTGGACGGTAAGGTCGCCGTCCATAGCCTTGGTCTCGGATGGCTCAATTGTCGGATTGGCATCCTGAAACTGCCCGCCTCTCGAGGGCACGATTTTGAAAGACTTGCCCTCACTGCCGCAGCAGAGATTTCCGAGCGTGCCGCGAAGCTCGACTTCTCCTTCAACCAGGGCCGGGCCCCCGTTGGCCTCGTATTGACCGAAGACAAGCAGCGTACCTTTGGGCAATTCGAAAATAACTTCCATCGTATCCGGGATCGTCCGGTCATCGTCAATCGCGAATCTTCCGCCGTGCGCGGAAATCGAGACCGGCGCCTGCTCGTCGAGAGCCCAGCGGATTGCATCGCAATAATGCACGCCCCAGTTGGCCACCTGCGAGGAATAAGACTGCCACCAGCGGAATTTGTATAAGACCAGGCTGTCTTTGTATGGTCGTTTCGGCCGGGGCCCGAGCCACATGTCCCAATCCAGGCCTTCCGGCGGGTCGGCGTCGGGATATTTGCCGATGCCGTTCGGATGCATATTGCTGATGCGATAGGCCCTGGCGACGGTCACCTTGCCGATCTTGCCCGCCTGGACATCTGCCACCGCCTGCATATATGCTTTGGACGAGCGCCGATGCAGGCCGACCTGCACGACCCTGTTGTAGCGTTTCGCGGCCTCAATCATTTTCCGGCCTTCCACAACCGTGACCGACAGCGGCTTTTCCACGTAAACATCCTTTCCCGCCTGGCAGGCCATGATGGTCTGGACGGCGTGCCAATGGTCCGGCGTCCCAATGACCACCGCATCGATGTCCTTGCGGTCGAGAACCTGCCGAAAATCCTTATACCGCGCCACGTCGGAACCGAGCTTCTCGTTCATCCTGGGAATCCTGCCGCCCAGAGAATCCCGGAGCCTTTTATCGACTTTGGAATAGTCCCTCATCCGGTACGGCTCGTACACATCGCAGAGGGCGACAACCTCGGCGTCATCGTGCTTCAAAAAGCCATCGAGAAGCTGCGTGCCGCGGTTGCCCACGCCGATAAAGCCCACGCGGATTTTTTCATTGGCGCCGCGCGCCGCTCGAACCACGGGAGCGCCCGCAACGCTTAATCCCAATGTCACCGCCGCCGCCGAAGCCGTCGAATTTTTCAAAAACTCACGCCTTGTCGTTTTTTCCCGTCCTTTGCTCATTTTTAATCTCCCAATTTTTTTTCCGTCCTGATCATCTGTCATTCCCGCACCTGCTTTCGCAGGTGTAAACTTGTCCCCGCGAAAGCGGGGAGCGGGAATCCACTAAATCCGTTACGTTCATGGATCCCTGCTTTCGCAGGGATAACAGTGCGAATCGGTTGGTCTGAGTTAATAACAAGTTCAACGTTCATATTTTACTTCCTGCTGCCAGTTCTGTAAAAGTGTTTTTGATCTCAACACGCCCCGCGCTTCGAATTAAGAACTTGCGCCTTGTCATTGTCGTTGCCAAGATAGTGCTCCTTCAAATGACAGCATAGAAAAAAGCCTGACTAATTCTATTATACGGCTCTCTGATAACATTTGAAAGCTAAATCTTGCAGGGTGCCTCTCCGGAATATATGTTTCAAATACCGATGCAATTGTGGTATTATGAACGTTAATCCACAGCGTCGATTTTTTTTCAAGGAGACTTATTGATGGACGAAGATAAAACCGGTCCCGGAAAACGTCGCAGATTAAAAATTTCTCATATATTGATAATATTGCTTCTGGTTGGCATCGGTTACTTTATATTCTTCAGACTCAGCCTGAAATCGAAGCTCCGGGC
>CAYTNN010000312.1:0-3525 GCA_964439135.1 uncultured Pirellulales bacterium | reverse complement strand
AGCCAATTTCTGTTAGCCCCTGGCACTGCCGGGGGTTGAAAATCAGAGCAGATAGGGGATGATTCCGGGGGCGATTATTCCGTGACCAGCCATGCGAAAGCACATAGGACCAGGGCGGTAATAGCCATGAAAATGACGATGGAACCGAAAAGGACGACCGATTCTTTGACAAAATGGACGAATCTTATTTTGGGCAGCTTTGTAGTCTTATATACGATGGAAATCGCCGCGACCAACGGCAGCAGCCACAGCATGGATTTCGGATTTACGCTGATATTTTCCGGCGTAGTAAAGGTGGCCATTACAAAAGCTGCTATTATTGACATTTTATTCTCCCGAGGCCCCGGTTCTTCGCAGATGGGCCCAGTAAACGGCGTTTACAATACACAAAAGGTTGAGCAGGCCGGTGATGCTCGTGTAAATCTGCCCGATTTCGTTCGGCCTGCCGTAAACGGGATAATCTCCCGTTCTTGTAATTTGGCCGATGGCCGCCACTGCCGGCGAGTTCATAAGTTGTGCGACGTACCAGGGCTTTGCTCCGACGGGATTTATAACGCCGATCGAGCCGATATATAAACCCGTAGCGAAAGTAAGGGCGATGGTTACGAAAATAATAATCGCGTGCTTCTTTTCATTTATCGCTAAATGTCCGGCTCCCGGCACGAACCAGCCCATTAGTCCGACAATTATCAAAAACATGATGTGGCCTTCTTTCGAACGTGGCGCCATTATGATGCAGCCTCCGATTCGGCCGGCGTATTGGCGTCCGCGGGTTCTTCTTCGGGCTTGGCCGCCTTGAAGTTCATGCGTTTGAGTATGTTCTCGGGATTGAAGTGGATTACCGCCAGGGACTGCGATTGAATGTAGTCTTCTCGGAATAATCGGGTGGCTTTCATTTTGTCGAAGTCCTCTTTAAAGAGGCGTTTTACAGAAATGTTCTTTATCACGTAAAAACTGAGGTCCGGCTTGAATTCCATGACCAGCGGCAGTGTCCCCACGGTGTCGTTGTCCTGCGGGACGAGCGAATAAAGCTGATCTACGAACTGTTGATTTACATTGCTTTCGTTCATGTAAAACGACATCATTGGATCGCCCTGGCCCTGCAAGGACAAGGTCGCCAGATTCGCTTTTGATATTCTTCGCATGTCCGGATAATTTTGCAGCCGGAATGCGTTGGGATCGTTCGGATCGCGCTCTTGCAATTGGCCGTAAAGCTCTTCAAATTTATTAACTGCGCTTGTCCAGCCGTCTTTTTTAGCCAGAGCAATGAACTCATCGGCCTTGCTTTTTGTGGTATCCAGCACGGCGAGTTTCTTTAAATCTTCGGTGACTTTTTCTTTTACCGAATAAATATTTTCACCGGCCTTTTCTTCGTTCGGGTCGATTTCGAGCGAGCTTGTGCTGTAGGTTTGTTCGATGCTTTCCGGCTCGGCAGCTTTCTGGGCGTCAATCACCCGCAGAATCGCCATTATTCCGCCGGAGTTGCTACTATACATGCTCATCATGTCCTTGACCGGCCCGATATTCTCGAACATCCTCGGCTTCGGCACGTCGAACGGACCAAGTTCGCTCACAGCCAGCTCATCGACGGCAAATACGACCTTGCTCAACCGAACGGGATTCTGCCCATAGCCCTGTAAAAACAGGGTCGCAAGATTCTGATCGGATTGCATATCGGTCGGGCTGAGCAGGCCCGTCTGGCCGGTATAGATCTTGATCTTGTATTTTTCGCTCAATTGCGCGGTGGTGGTTTTGTAATCACCCGCCTTTTCTCTGAGCTGCTCGGTTGTCACTTTCGTGGACTCTATCTCCAAATCCGCGAAACCCTCTTCGGTAAGTGTTCTGGCTTCCTGCAGGATATTCTGTGCCGTGGAATTTATTTTGTCCTTCAAAAGCTGCTGTGAAATGCTGTTCGCAACTTCGGCATAGCTTTTGGATTTCCTAATCGGCAGCGAGTTGGGATCGTTCGGATCGGACGGCACCTCCTCGGTGAACAACTGCTCTTTATTTCTGCTGAAATAGTCTCCGAGCTCATCCTGGGTGGGCCGTTTTACAATTGTCTTAACCTCGTCGAGTTTGACGGCGATGTATTCGAGCTGGACTCTATCCGGCAGTTTATACCCGAAGCCGTGCGGATTTTCATCGCTTACGGTGCCGGGAGCAATTGCCTTGTACTTGTCAAAATGCTCGGCGATTTTGTCTGCGCCCGGCTCATCCTGCTTCTCGGCAAAGACGGCCGAATCGAATTTTACAAACTCAACGTTTACCCGTTCTTCCTCGTTGCTGGCTGTTTGCGTTATCTGCCGGGTGGTCAGATTTTCGTTAGAGCAAACTATAGCCGAGTATTGCAATACCGCCAGCAATTTACCTAATGTTGTTAGTATCTGCGGCTCCGGGATTCGCTGCTGCCTGATTATCGCGCCGATAAGTTGCGAATATGTCTGGCCTTCGAACAGTTGCGGAATTACTCTTCCGAGCAGTTCGCCCACCTGTGTGTTTGATATTCTGATCCCGGCGTTTTGTGCCTCGTTTTGCAGCAGCAGCCAGTATATATCGGCCGGTACCCGGCGTCTGTATATGTCGTTGATTTGCTTTTCGCTGATTCTGTACTGGTTTGTTCTGATCGTTTGTTTAAGGCGATTTATCAATGCCGGTGATGCCCTCTGGTCGGAGAATAGCAGTTCGCCCAGGAAGATCCCATGAAGATCCTGCGACCTTAGCAGAGCATCGGCCCGCAGCATCCTCAGGATTTCCAGCTCTCGCCGTGCCAGGAGTCGGTCGTTATCTGTTATCTCATTCTTTTCTCCGAAGTGGGCCAACGCTCCGATTCTTCTTTTACTAAGCTGCTGTAATAATGTGCCGCCCCCGATGAAGCCGAACATTATGACTATGACAACGACAGCCATTACTTTCTTGTTATTTTTACGAAACCACTTGACCAAATTCATATCGTTGCTCCGGTTTAGGCCGGCCCTAACGTGCCGAACCAGGTTATCAAAGCTTATGAGTATAGATAAGTTTACAGACTTTGCAAGAAAAATAGCCCAATATTGGCCAAGCGGGGAGTTCTAACACCCTCCCCAATTGCCAATCATCCATAAAACGGGCGGCCTCGTGCTCCGCAACACAAGACCGCCCGTCAAATACAAATGCAGGGACTATGTCTATGCGATCCGGCAATCGAACGATTACGCCCCATTAAGGCAGCGGATTACCAATCGCGTACAACGACTCCATCTTTACCCACTAAATAGCGATCCGAATTTTTGACCTTCAGATTGTACACTTTGCCGGTGTAGCTTCTCGTTGTGATGCTCTTGATGCCAACCGTGCCGGTTAGTGTTTTTAATCTGAGCTTGCTGGTCAGGTTCTGTGCAGCAATCCATTGTCCGGAATCGAGCATGAATCGGTGTGCGTCCACGACGCTGATGATATTTCCGCTATCGAGTGCTATATCACGACAAACGAACGTACCTTCGTGCTCTTGTACCGTCTCGATTGTCTGGCCCGCAGTTACCTGTGAAA
>CAYTNN010000311.1:0-3572 GCA_964439135.1 uncultured Pirellulales bacterium | reverse complement strand
TGTAAATCGTCAACTAAAAACTAAGTTGCGACAATGTTGACGCGTCCGAGTTTAACGCCCTTCATGCTTAATATTCTTTCCGCCATCTTATTTATTTCGCCGACACGGCCCCGCAGTATTATTACTTCCAGACAATCGTGCTCGTCAAGGTGAACGTGCAGAGAAGATATCACCTGCTGGGACGAATCCAAAGTATGCGTATGCTGGAGCTCTATGAGCGATTCGGTCAGTTTTGTTGAGTGATGGTCGTAAACCAGAAACACGGCGGCTACCGCTTTGGCTTTCGGATTGCCAAGCCGCTCTTCACTAAGCTGCCGCCGAACAAGATCGCGTATCGCCTCGGACCGGCTCTTATAACCCTGCCCGGCAATGAGCTTGTCAAACATCGAAAGCAGCTCTTTATCGAGTGACACCCCGATACGTTCGATTTCCGCCATTTTCATTTCTCAAGCAGCGGTGGGCACTTTTAGATAATCTCGAGCCGGCGAAGAATGGCCTTTCCCCAGCGAATGCTGCGAATCTGCGAGAGGATAAGCAATAACAACACCAACAGCCAATAGCCGCTGAAACGCAAATAGTAAATGACGACATTGAATATGTCGCCGCCCTTGGCAGAAGACCACTTCACCAGTTCTTCGGGAGTAAATATCGCCCCCGGAACTATGCCGCCAAAGATTCTCTGCCACGGTAATAACAGAACAAGCATAAGCAGTGACAGGAAAAACGCCCTGCTGATATGGTTGATTCCGCCGAGTCTGCCGAGCATCGAGACTTTCAGGCTAAAGAGCATCGACAAACAGTAAAGCGAAGCCGTAAGTATAAGTACGGCATTAACAATCCGAATTAACCAGCTCAAATACTCGAATGTCATACCGGACAAGAACTCCGCCGGGGGCCACGCAATGGCACGCTGCAGCTTATGCTCCGCCGCTTTGGCCATCTCTTCGGCAGGTTGATTTGGCTCGGCAGCTTCGTTAGGTTCGGCGGCTTCTTCGGGCTCAGCTACTTCCTCCGGTTCAGCAACTACTTCAGGCTCAGCAACTTCCTCCGGCACAATTGCTTCAACAGGCTTTTTTGCCTCTACAGCTAATTTCTGCAAAGGCTGGATAATTGCCTGTACGTCTTCACTGACAGGTTTCGCATTCTGTTCATCGGGATCGGGCAGACCACTCTTAACGGCTTGTTCGCTGCCGCCGGCCTGGTCGTCAATTTTGATGTAACCGGTATCCACAAGTAAAAAGGACGTCTGCAACAGCAGAAGGCACAAAAGGACGATAACGAAGAGAAAATTCTTCCATCCCTTGAAAACTCCAACAGCTTCAAGGCAATCGGTGGTATCAAGCAAACTGTTAGGACTGGCCTGGTTCTCATTCATTTTATATCTCCCTAATTCAGTATTCAATATTTAACGTACAAAATTATCGCCGCGCATCATACAAACTCAGACTCGCGTTTGTTTGATGCGGTTTCCATGATCAATCCACCCATTATAAATTGTCCCGGTCATAAGTGCAAAGAAATATTTTTTTGAGTTGATCAGTTCGATCACCCTATCGAGAAAAGTAGCTACAAGGACAAATAAACAAAGACATCGCCTTTTTCTTTTGACGGGCATCATTTTTATTCCCCGATTTGGCGGAAACTGCCCCTGGCGGCTTCTATCGTCCTTTCGATGTCGTCCGTGCTGTGAGCTAACGAGACAAACATCGCCTCATAAGCACTTGGAGCAAGATAAATCCCCCGCCCGAGCATCCCGGCAAAGAATTTTTTGAACCGTTGGATATCGGTAGATTGCACATCGGCGAAAGTCCGCACCGGCCGGTCGGTGAAGAAACAGCTCTGAATCGAACCGACCCGATTGATTGTCACGGCAACGCCGGCCTCTTTAGCCGCTTCCATCAGGCCGGCCTCCAGCATTGCCGCCGAAGATTCGAGTTTCTCGTAGCAACCTTTTTCAGCTAAAATATCGAGCGTAGCATTCGCCGCCGCGGTTGCAATCGGATTGCCTGACAGGGTCCCCGCCTGATAAACCGGCCCGGTCGGGGCCAGTATGTCCATAATATCGACCCTGCCGCCAACAGCCGCCGCGGGCAGGCCTCCCCCGATGATCTTGCCGAGGCACGTTATATCCGCTTTGATGCCGAAACGCTCCTGGGCGCCGCCGAGCGAGAGCCGAAAACCCGTGATCACCTCATCAAAAATCAAAAGCACATCATCGGCGTCGCATAATTCTCGAATCGTCTCCAGATAACCTTCCACCGGGGGCACCACGCCCATATTCGCGCCCACGGGCTCAACCAGAACCGCAGCGATTTTGCCTTTGTGCTTTGCAAGCGCCGCCTTGACTGCTTCTATATCGTTATACGGAACCACAACTGTCAATTTCGCGACCGAATCCGGAACGCCGGCGCTCGATGCGATAGCATTCTCGGCCAAGCCGGAACCCGCTGCGACCAGCAATGAATCGCTGTGCCCGTGATAGCAGCCGGCCATCTTTATGATGATGTCCTTTTTGGTATATCCTCGGGCCAAACGGATCGCCGTCATGACCGCTTCGGTACCGCTGCTGAGAAGACGAACCTTCTCAATCGAGTCGAAGGCGGCGATGATTTTCTGCGCCAGCGCCGTTTCAGCCAGCGTCGGCGCTCCGAACGAGGTGCCCTTTCGGGCTGCGGCCTCGACCGCCCCAATCACGCTCGGATGGGCGTGGCCCAGGATCATAGGACCCCACGAGCCGACATAGTCGATGTATTCATTGCCATCGATGTCAAAGATTTTGGAGCCTTTTGCACCGGCGACAAAAACCGGACCCATATCCACGCCGCCAAAGGCCCGCACAGGCGAATTAACGCCGCCCGGCAGAACCCGGCAGGCCTCGGCAAAAGCCCGGGCCGATTCTCGATATCTGTTTTGGTTTTCTTCCATTTCGCCCGCTATCATAAGAATATCCGCAAAATAATCAAACGATTTACAAAACATGGCCGGATAATCCGGCCATGCATAATCGGCATCAGTACAACCTGTTTATGCGATTACGGCCCGATATAGAGGTAGTCAGCCGGATTGAGCAAAGTTTTCAAGAAAATCTGCGGAAATTGACGATATTTACTGGATAGAGAAAACTTATTTGTGCTATAATCGTATATAGATACAGGCAGGCTTGAATTTATTATATTTTGAGTCGTTATCATATTTGTTTGTTTTATCATATCCTGAACCCGCCTGCCAAAACGAAGGTTCTTTTTCATTCTGGCTTAAACCTTATGAGTCGAGGACAGTTTTGCGCACAAGATTTGTGCCCTTATGGAAGACAAAACAGCCAGGCAGGTTTGAAAATCTTATCATAATTTAAGTTGTTATCATATTCACTTGTCGTTTCATATCTTCGATCTGCCTGCCGGATGTTCGGCTTGGATTCTTATGACACAAGCGGCCTTAAGGGCGGCTCGCCCCGATTGCGCGGAGCCTCCCGGCTGGTCCGGTTGTATGAGTTTGCTTGAACCGGCCGTTTTTGAGCGAAAAAACGAAACATGGAGATTCGCTAAGAAACGGCGTTTAACGCTATACGTTAC
>CAYTNN010000310.1:1385-3599 GCA_964439135.1 uncultured Pirellulales bacterium | reverse complement strand
ATATCCGAGCAGCTTGAGAAAGGCGTTAATTGCGTGGAGACTTCCAGCCTCGGCCGGGTATTTGACGCCGTCGCGGCCATGCTCGGCCTGGGAAGCTATAATTATTTCGACGCGCAGTTGCCGATGGCACTGGAGGCGATTATTGCCGGCGGCGTTGAAGAACATTATGAATTCGAACTGATAAATACTGCCGAAAAACCATTGCAGCTCGATTTGGGTAAGATGATAAGGCAGATAATAGATGACATCCAAAATGACCGGCCCGCAGCGGCAATCTCTGCGAAGTTCCACAATACAATTGCCGCCGCCCTGCTTGAGATGGCCGATGCAGCGAGAGAATCGACGAAGCTCAACACCGTCGCATTAAGTGGCGGCGTATTCTGTAATCGATATTTGATAAACCGTCTGGTGAATCTGTTGAAACAAAACGATTTCACCGTATTATTTAACCGCAAAGTCCCATCCAATGACGGCGGCATCTCTCTCGGCCAGGCAGCCATAGCCGCCAGGATTATGTCACATAAATTGTGACAAAAGGAGAAAACCTTATGAATAAATTACATGTTTACGTGACTATCTGCCTTATCTCCACGATAACTTTAACAGTCATAGCGAAGGAGACCGGATCGAGTAGTAATAGCAAGCCGTCAACCGGGCTCAAATTGGTTTGGTCGGACGAATTCAACAAAGAGGGCCGGCCTGATCCCAACAATTGGACATACGAGCGAGGCTTCGTTCGCAATCAGGAACTGCAGTGGTACCAGCCTGATAATGCAAGATGTGAAAACGGTATGCTCATCATCGAGGGCCGGCGTGAGCGCAAACAGAATCCCCGCTACAGTGCTGACGGCAGGGACTTCAGACAAAACAGAGAATATGCCGAGTACACCTCTGCAAGCCTGACGACAAGGCGTTTGCATAGCTGGAAGTTCGGTCGTTTCGAGATGCGCGGCCGGATCGATACACGCCCCGGCCTGTGGCCTGCCTTCTGGACATTAGGTATCGAAGGGCCGTGGCCGAGTAATGGCGAAATCGATATTATGGAATACTACCGGGGCGTGCTCCTGGCAAACGCGGCATGGGCAACTGAAAAACGGTGGGTAGCGAAGTGGGACGATAGTAAAAAACCTATTAAAGAATTCAACGATCCCAACTGGTCTGAAAAGTTTCATATCTGGCGGATGGACTGGGATTCCGACAGCATCAAGCTCTATGTTGACGATATGCTTCTTAACGAGGTCGATCTTAGCACGACAATCAACAAAGACGGGGAAGGAAAAAATCCATTCCATCAACCACACTATATAATCCTTAATCTCGCGATTGGCGGCAAAGCCGGTGGCGATCCCTCAAATACGAAGTTCCCGGCAAAATTTGAAGTTGACTATGTCCGCATATACCAAAAACAAGCCGAAGATTGACCTGAAACGCATTGTCGGATAGAATAGGCATAAAATCTGAGATTACCGATAAATTACGAATCACGAGAGACGAATCATGTGTTTGGCGATACCGGCAAGAATAATTGAATTAGATGGGGATAAGGCGGTTGTCGATGCGATGGGCAACTGCTTCAAGGCCAAGACTACGCTGCTGCCGGAGGCCAAATTGGGCGATTTGGTATTGGTCCATGCCGGCTTTGCGATTTCGCTCGTCGATGAAGAAGAGGGGAAAAAGACCTGGCAGCTTATTTCGGAAATAAACGAGTTCATGGATACGGAGAACCGGCTTTCAGGATAAGAAGGCGTGAAGAAAGATACGAAATACGAGAATTATGCTCGATAGAATTAACAAAGCGCAGGATATTATTAACGCCGCTTGTAAAACTTTAGGGCGGCAAATTAATATCATGGAGGTTTGCGGCACTCACACGGTCTCTATTTTCCGTAGCGGCATAAGGTCGATTCTGCCGGATAACCTCAAGCTTCTGTCCGGGCCGGGCTGTCCGGTTTGCGTAACCGACCAGGGCTATATCGACGCCGTTCTGCGGTTGGCCGACCGCGATGACTGCATAATCGCCACCTACGGCGATATGATTCGCGTTCCCGGCAAAGACGGCTCACTTGAAACAAAGCAAACAAAAGCCAACATTAAAATTGTCCTGAGCAGCGAAGATGCACTTCAGTTGGCTAAGGATAATCCCGGCAAGACAGTTGTTTTCGTGGCGGTTGGTTTTGAAACTACGGCACCGGCCACGGCTGTCGTCGTGAAAGA
>CAYTNN010000310.1:0-1285 GCA_964439135.1 uncultured Pirellulales bacterium | reverse complement strand
AGTATGAGCCGTTCGACGCTATCAGGCGATTTGGCATAAGCGAAGAACCGGGCGAAGAAATAAAAGGCTGTCGCTGCGGCGAAGTTTTGTGCGGATTGATAGAGCCGACGGAATGCGGATTGTTCGGCCGGGACTGCACGCCGCAAGAGCCGGTGGGACCCTGCATGGTAAGTTCCGAGGGTGCCTGTGCAGCGTGGTTTAAATATGGCCGGGAAAAAAGACATAAACGATGAAAAAAACCGGAAACGACAGAATCTTACTCGCGCACGGCGGCGGCGGACAACTAATGGACGATTTGATCCGCCAGCATATCCTGCCAGGTCTCAAAAATGATGCTCTGGACGAATTAGGTGATTCGGCAAGGCTTAACCTGGCTTCAGGCTCGCTGTGTTTTACTACGGACAGCTACGTTGTCAAGCCGTTGTTTTTTAACGGCGGAGATATCGGGAAACTCGCCGTTTGCGGGACCGTCAATGACCTTGCTGTCGCCGGTTCAAGGCCTGTTGCCCTGGCATTATCTTTGATAATCGAGGATGGTTTTGAAATGGAATTGCTGGACAAAATTCTGGCGAGTGTAGGTAAGACTGCCCGCCAGGTCGGCGTCGATATCGTTACCGGCGACACCAAGACGGTTGAATCCGGCGCCGCCGACAGGATTTTTATCAACACAGCGGGAATCGGAGTCAGGTCGGCCGGCGTGGATCTGGGCTTCGAAAAGATTACCGTCGGGGACAAAGTCATTATCAACGGCACGATCGGCGACCATGGGATGACCATTATTTCGCAGCGGAAAGAGATAAAATTTCAATCGCAGTTGAAAAGCGATTGTGCGTCTTTGGCCGGATTGATACGTGAGCTGCTGGAGAATACGGGGGGCATAAAGTTCATGCGGGACCCGACCCGCGGTGGATTGGCCGCGACGCTGAATGAAATCGCAAGAAGTACCGCTCTGAGCGTCGAAATTCGCGAAACTGATATACCGGTCAGGCCCGCGGTGCAGGCAGCGGCAGATATGCTTGGCTTCGATGTGCTGGCAATCGCAAATGAAGGCAAATTCGTCGCGATTGTCTCGCCGGAATCCGCCGACGAATGTTTGAATATCTGCAGAAATAATAAGCTGGGTAAAGAGGCAAATATCATCGGCGAGATTGTAGGGACTCTTGATGTACCCCTGGTGGAAATTGAAACGCGGATCGGCGGGAAAAGAATCGTTCAAATGCCGTACGGGCGCGAGTTGCCGAGGATATGCTGATGCACGAAACGATGGTGGCCCAGAGCCTGATGG
>CAYTNN010000309.1:0-3823 GCA_964439135.1 uncultured Pirellulales bacterium | reverse complement strand
CGAGTTGCCGAGGATATGCTGATGCACGAAACGATGGTGGCCCAGAGCCTGATGGCAATCATAGCCGAACAAGCCGAGAAAAATAATGCTAAACCCATTTCGGCTAAAATCAGTTGCGGCATGCTCAACCCTGTCAGTGACGAGATACTTCGTTTTGCCTTCGAGGCGATTGCCAAAGATACACCGTGTGAAGGTGTGAAACTTCATGTGGAGCACAAGCCGATCCGGGCGCGATGTAAGAATTGTGACCGAAGCTTCGATGTCGAATTATCAAGTCCGGAGTGTCCAAAGTGCGGCGGCGACGATTTCGAATTGCTGCCGGATGCGCCTTTGATATTGGAAGAAATAGAATTTCAAACGGAGTAACGTTATGAAAAAAGTGGACGTCGGAAAAAAAATTCTGGGTGAAAACGAAAAATATGCTCTCGAAAATTTACTTTTTTTTGCCAAGCAGAAAAAACTTTGCTTGAATATTATTTCGTCTCCCGGCTCCGGCAAGACCACAATTCTGGCAAGAACTATAAACGAGTTGAAAGGCAAAATAAAGATTGGCGTGATCGAGGGCGATATTCAAACCGACATCGACGCCGAGAGAATCAGAGCAACCGAAGCGCCCGTCGTCCAGATAAATACCGAAGGTGCATGCCACTTGTCGGCGGCCCAGATAAGCGACGCCTTAAAACAATTGCCCGTCGATGATTTGGATTTGATCTTGATCGAAAACGTAGGCAATCTCGTTTGCCCGTCGGCTTTCGATCTGGGTGAGAGCGGCAAAATAGTCGTGCTTTCGGTTCCGGAGGGTGACGACAAGCCGGCCAAGTACCCTGTTATTTTCGCCAAGTCAAAGGTGCTGTTAATAAATAAAATTGACCTGCTCGACGGAGGGCAGGTTGATTTCGATATCGAACGAGCCAAAGCCGATGCCCGCAGGCTCAATAAGGGGATTGAAATATTTCCGATCTCGGCAAGGAGAGGAGACGGCATGGATAACTGGTGCGACTGGCTCGTTAAATCGGTCGAGAAAAGTGCTGAATAGCAACAAAATCTGCTATCCGTTGCCTGCCGTATCTTTCGATTGGTAGAGGCCGTTTTTGCGAATATAGTCGGCGACGGCCGGATGCAGCATTTTGGTCAAATCGCCGTTTATCGCTATTCTATTGCGTATTTCCGTGCTGCTTATATCCACCAGAGGCGTCTGGATAATGTTTCGCTGAAGTTTTTCTATGCGCTCACGGCCCCAGATTTCCTCGAATTTCGCGAAGTCCGGAGGCTCGCAGCCGGCCCTGTACATCGTAGTCAAATTGCAGGCATCGATCAGCTCGGTAACCTTGTACCAATAAGTCAAATCATCGACACCGTCGGCGCCGATAAGCCAGTGGATTGAAGTCTCGCTGCCGTAGTCGGCCTGAAATTTTCGTATCGTTGCAAGTGTGTAGCTCGGCGCCGGTCTTTTCAATTCGTAGTTACTGACCTGGAAATTTTTTTCGCCGGCGATTGCAAGAGAGATCATTTTCAATCGATGATTATCATTCGCCCTGGGTAAGAAACCTTTCAGCGGAGAACGTTTTGCAGGAACGAAAACGATTTTCTCTGCGCCGATATGTTCGGCCGCATCGGCGGCGACAGTCGTATGACCGAGATGAATCGGATCGAAAGTGCCGCCGAACAAAGCTATTTTTCTTCCTGCCATAAATTATTAACAACCCAACTGTTTGTTATCGTCAGAAAATATTATAGATAAAATTACAAAACCTCAATCAATAAAAAGTGTCAATAAAAGATAAAACTTTTTAAAGTGTCATTTTGCTTAAGGCCAATTGAGTGTATAGTAGAGAATTTATGAGGTTATGTAAAACGTTGATGGCAAAAAATTTAGTCAAGTATTCTTAAACTATTAGACGATAAAAAAAGTGGATAAAAATTTTATTTTTTTGTATCATTTTTCGTTAAAGTGTTTAATGTTGATCAGTATTGTGATGTTAGCCAAAAACATAAAAGGATTTAAGTCAGCCAAAAGGAGGTGACAAATAATGGCTAAGAAGAAAGCAAAGAAAAAAGCGAAGAAGAAAGTAGCAAAGAAGAAGACAAAGAAGAAAGCAACAAAGAAGAAGACAAAGAAGAAAACAACAAAGAAGAAAGCAACAAAGAAGAAAGCCAAGAAGAAAAAGAAAAGATAGCGTAGCAATTTAATCACAAGCCCGTTTGTCCTTTTGGATGTTGGCGGGCTGTCGGCGAAAGCCGGTTACGTGGAAAATGGAAGGTCCTATCGATTAAGTGGAGCCTTCCATTTTTTTATATTGAATTGTACTCCCTCCCATCGCACCTGACCCAACCGCCCTGTTGCAATCGACGCTGCAATCGTTATACTATTTATCCATAACAATACAGACGTATATGATTTATAAGAATGATTCACAAAGAGAGTAACAATATGGATTATTTCAATTACAAGAACGGTACATTATTCGCTGAAGACGTGAGCGTTGAAAAGATCGCCGAACAGGTTGGCACGCCGGTTTATATCTACAGCAAAGCGACTTTCAAGGACCATCTGCTGAAAATTCAGCACTCTTACAGCCAACTCGACACGACAATTTGCTATTCCGTCAAGGCCTGCGGCAATATCAATATCCTCAAGTTTATGGCCGAGGCGGGCAGCGGATTTGATATTGTAAGCGGCGGAGAATTGTACCGTGTATTGCAGGCCGGCGGCGATCCGTCACAAACGGTTTTTGCCGGTGTAGGCAAAACCGATACCGAGATAATCGAGGCATTAGACGCCGGTATCGGCTATTTCAACATCGAATCGGAAGCGGAGCTGGAAAACCTGATTCGACTGGCTAAAAAACAAGGCAAGCGGCCGAAAGTCGCCTTGCGTGTCAATCCCGACGTCGATTATAAAACCCACGCTTTTCTGACCACGGGTAAGAAAGAAACAAAATTCGGCGTCGATATCGAAAGGGCCGTGAAAGTTTTTGCCGATTACGGCGACAATCCGGCAGTGAATCTTTGTGCGGTACACGTGCATCTTGGCACCGGCGGCAAGACAATTGATCCGTATGTTGAGGCTGTGGGAAAAATTCTGCCGCTCGTTGACCGGCTCCGCAGTCAGGGCCACACCATCGAAGCCCTCGATTTAGGTGGTGGCTACGGCGCCGACTATGAATCTGACACCGTTCCTTCGGCGGCCGAATATGCCGCGGGGATTGTCCCGTTGTTGAAGGATAAAAATATCAAGCTCATTCTTGAGCCGGGCAAGAGTATCTGCGCCAACGCAGGAATAATGCTCACCCGCGTTCTTTATATCAAACACGGGGGCAGCAAAAAATTTGTCATTGTAGATGCGGGAATGAACGATTTAATCCGCCCGTCGTTGTATGACGCGTTCCATTTCATCTGGCCCGCCAAAGTGAACGAAAAGTTTGTGCCTCAAAAGCGCAATAAAGATATGCAGATGGAAGGTGCCGAAGTCGTTGATGTCGTCGGGCCGATCTGCGAAGGCGCGGACTTCTTCGCAAAGGACAGAATTCTGCCACCGACAAAACGCGGTGACCTGCTCTCGGTCTTTACCGCCGGCGCGTATGGCTTTACGATGAGCAGCAATTACAATGCCCGAGGCCGGGCCGCCGAAGTTCTCGTTGACGGCAAAAATTCCTCAGTCATCAGAAAACGCGAAACCTACGAAGATTTAACCGCACTGGAGAAATGACGATCCAGTAGGTCCGAGCATCCTCTACACCACTGTTAGTAGTCTTCCATATTTGATTTAATAGTCTGGAAGGGTGGCAGTAGGGGCAACCCTATGTGGTTGCCCAGGGCAGGC
>CAYTNN010000308.1:0-3835 GCA_964439135.1 uncultured Pirellulales bacterium | reverse complement strand
GTGTTGGTTCACCTGAGCCGGATAAGGTTATATAATCAGGCTTGGAGTCGAGCTTCCCCTTGAGTTGCTCTACTACAATATCAATCGGCACCCACTCTTTTCTTTGCACCGTTTTATTCGTTGTTCTTCCAAGTTGGCAGTATATGCAATCATAACTGCATGTCTTGAATGGCACTAAATCAACTCCGAGCGAACGCCCAAGCCTTCTCGAAGGAACCGGCCCGAATATGTATTCTCGTTTCGTTTCGGCAATGATTTTATCGCTCATATTACCGCTTCTTTTTTAATAAATGTCCTGTCTAAAGTTGACTATATTAAACAATTCGTTTCTCTGGCATTTCCGTTTCTAAATACAGTTCTATATCCAGTGGATTGTATCTATGCATCATGCTCACTTTTCCAACTAATCTTATTTTTACTTGAGAGACTCCCTTTTTATCAGTATATGTTTTCGCTCTTGTTGTGTAGTTGTATAGTACAATCATACTCTCTAATTCCTCCTGAATTAGTTTTAGGAGTTCTTCCCCTCTGATTCCAAAATGTTTATTTTTTAATCCCTTAAAAGTAAATGTTCTATCTTTATATTCATTTATCAGGTAGATCGCTAAATCTATCCCTTTACTTTCCTGATTGACTATACGCTTCCTTCCCAATAGCCAATTAATCACGGTTTCCATATAATCGCTCTTATTTCGTGTTTGTAAGGTCCTATAAGGTTACTTGTTTGATTTCCTGAAACGAAATGAGACCGGAGTCACACGGTGGCTTTCTAATCTTTCAACCAGTTCGGCACCCGGATGCTCTCATGCTCATTGTCTATTGAGGGGATGTATGGTTTGATGTCGAGTATTGGGCTGCCATCAAGGGCATCGATCCTATCAACGGTGACTATTTCGTTCCTGATTGAAAGAACCTTGCATCGACTCAGGGCAATTAGATTAGGTCTTACCGGGGCGCGACATGCAAAAACACCCGTCAGAGGATTATTTTTATTGCCACGCGGGTGTACCTGGAGAATGTTCCGTTTTTCGGGTGTATCGTTTCTGTCGAACCAATAAAGCACAAGCACATGTGAAAAGCCGTCCAATCCTTTGAGTGCATCACGGTATTTGTCGAAAATCTCCAGCTTTGTAGATCCGCGTTGCCTCTTTATCTCACCCACTGGATATAATTTGAAAAACGTTTCATTCTCTTTCTCATTCATGGTTTCTGCTCCCATTGTGGTGTCACTTGCTTTGTAGAAAGCTCCGCAACCGAATGTCGCCAAGCCGCTGAAAACCAAATTGCGTCTTGAGATGTTCATAGAAGTTCCTTTTTTGAATTCTGGTTCATATTACATGAATTGTATGAAATGTCATTTAGTGAATCAAATCATCCAATTGGTTTGTATATTCACTTTCAGGCCGTAATCCCACCAGACGCTTCACTTCCTTGCCGTCCTTGATAATGAGAACTGTCGGTATAGCCATGACTCCGTATTTTCGGGCTATGGCCGGCGCGCGGTCGACACTGACTTTACATCCGGCGACCTTGCCAACATACTTATTAGCAAGTGGTGATATAGTCGGAGCAAGAGCCCGGCAGGAAAGACAGCGGTTGGGGAATAAGTCCACACTATTCAACTTTCAATACTTCATTTATCGCTTTTTCCAGTGTTTTTTTGGGTAAGGCGCCTACTGCCATTTGCGGTTTGTCATTTAGCGGCACAAAAAGCATGCTGGGGATGCTCTGAATACCGAAAGCGGCGGCTAATTCCTGCTGAGCTTGTGTATCCACTCTATAAATATCGAGCTTACCTTGATATTCTTGAGCAAGTTCTTGTAAAATGGGTTCTACCATTTTGCACGGCCCACACCAATCGGCATAAAAGTCAATGATGCAAGGCAGCTTGCCTTCAAACTTCCATTCTTTGTTTTGCTCGTAGTTAAAAACTTTTTGTAAGAAGCTGTCTTTCGTTAAGGATTCCACAAAATCACTCCTGTCTTCTTTAAGGACCATTGCATTCACATCCGATTCGCTGTCTATGTGAACAGCGTCCGAACCTTCCGTGCTGTCTTTCAGTATTTCGGTTTCCCCCTCCGGTACTTTCGCTGTCTTGCTAACTGGCGTCGGTTTCTCCGGTGGTGACGTCGGTTTGTCTTTCGGTGGCGTTGAGAAGGCCGATGCCAGTAAAGCCCCCACCACGGCTCCATAGATTCCGCCGCGGAGTGGATTCGCCGTCAGCGGACAGCTACCGGACGAACACTTTCCGAAGTAGCCCAGAACCGCACCGATTGCTCCCCCGATAAAGACGCCAAGTAATAGTTTCATTATTACCATATCTCTATGCTCCTTGTAGCCAATCAAATAGAGCCATCGCTACACCCGTTTATGCTTCGATCACACTGCCGGCCTGTATCTGTTTGAACTGGGTGGGATATCTTTGCATTATTCGTTCAGTATGCTCAGTGCAGTGGCAGGGAGCGATGAACTGAATGCCTTCCAGTTCGGCAAACTTTGAGAAACCGTGAAAGCCTCCAAGTACACCGTAAATTCGGCCAAGGCTTCCGGCTGTTTGAAGAATCCTCTCAAGACCGGGATGTGCACAGCCAGTGATCACAATATTTCCCTTTTCGGTTTTCACAACCAAGGATTGCTCTTTTAGAAGCACCCCGAGCGCCCCGGTTGAATAGATTCCTGGGGATATTTCTGTCGGCTCTGAAAATGCGTTTGGATGTATGACTTCAGCTTCGGAATTAAATTTCCGGAAGCCCTCCAGTCCATCTACATGATCCCAATGATTGTGAGAGAGGACGACTTTATTCACACTCTTAGGATCGATGTTCGCTTTTTCGAAGTTGTATATGAGCTTTTGGCCGTCGTCTCCAGTGTCAAAAAGGATTCGTTGGCTAATGTCCACCAGGCACGAAAAGCCCCATCCTGATTCAAATCCCGGATGGGCATTGTTATCATAAAGAATTGTTATTTTCATGTGGCACTTACACTCTTTCTGAAATTCAACACGAAGCCGTTGTTTAGTCCGTCATCGTGACTTATAATGCCGCAGAATTTGTGTTCAAAAATAAAATTTAGACCTTCGATTTCCCGTTTAACGTCGCTTAGATTTAACCTTCTGAATTCCTGTGTGGGTTCATCTTCCATAGTATGCTTGGGATAAACGGAGAGCAAACCATCTTGTTTCAAAACACGTTGAGCTTCTCGGTAGAGCTTTCTCCTGTCACCTTTTTCCAGATAGTGAAGGACATCATAACATAAGACTACCTCGATTGATTCGCTTTCGAAATCCAGCGTTGTTTGACCCGATGTTTTTATTATCTTCACGTTTTTAAAGTTATTAGCTCTGACTTTTTGCTCCAGTTCGTTTAGAGCGTGCTGTTCTTTATCTACGGCAAGAACCATTCCTTCATCTCCGACGACTTTGGCCGCTGGAATCGCATAATGGCCTACTCTACAACCGAAATCTAAAACTCTTTGACCCGATCTCAGTCCGATTTCTTTAAGAAATCTTACTCCACCATCTCTTTCCCACGATTCCATTTGGTTATCCATCTTCAAAACAGCAACGGGCTCACATAGCAAGAAGGTTTCGGGCCTGTGAGGCTTGCACGCTGCAAGACCGGCTATGCCGGAAGAGCAGCGAGAAACCGCTGCTCAGGTGCAAATCATGTTCCCATTCTTACAGCTACCTGAGCGAGCCGTCTGCCAAGATTTCTGGCGGTTTCAAGCCCTGTCTCGTCACTCTCAATCCCATCTGGTCCGCCGCTCCATAACACTGCTCCGAAGTGTGCTGTGTTCATTCCATCACCAACACATATCATATCCTGACAGAGCATTG
>CAYTNN010000307.1:0-3874 GCA_964439135.1 uncultured Pirellulales bacterium | reverse complement strand
AAGAATTATCCTCGGAAGGTAAAATAGAAGCAAAACCGCAAAATCAACAGCTTTACTATAAAGCTGTAATATGACGTCATGGACTTCAGATTAAATTTGACCAAAGGCCAGACCGATGCTCAAGCAAATATTGAATGAGTTAAGAGATCATGCTCCTTTTACTCTTTTCGGAGTAATTAGAACCTTTCGAGCATAGCGTTGGGCACACAACTCGATTCTACAAAGATATCATTTAATCCTTTCGAGCATCTCTTTACTATCATACTCGTTTGGATAAATAATAAACAGATGCCATTGACAAAGGATAAATTATCACGAAAAACTTGGGAAAACCAGGACTTTTTGCTATTGAACGACACGGCATTATTGTATTCGTGAGCACTCTGATTGTGTTGATCTGGACGGCGACCGCTCCAGGACAACCGGGGATTGGTGATAGCAAGGGTGTCATGCAGCAAAGACTAAAGCCTCGTTTGGTCCGTATTTCAGGCAAGTTGCTGCAGATCAGCACTCATCCATGTGAGAACACTACCGGCAAAGCCAAGCTTGGAACTCATCTGATTCTCAAGGACAGGGACGGCCGGGAACTTAACGTCCATTTGGGACCAGCGAGTGAGTTATCTGAGACAGTCAAACGAATTACCGTTGGCGCAAACCTCAATTTGCTTGGATTTCATACCAACAAGATGCCTCCGAATCATTATGTGGCGAAAACATTGCTTCTTCCCGTCCCTGTATCGTGTGCGAAGAGCACTGTCCCACATCAACTAAGGCGATCTGGGTTGAGGATATTGAAGTCATAAATGGGTCAGGACAGAAAGTTCTCGTGCAACAGCCCCACGTCGATCCTGAACTGTGTGAGGGTTGTAGGATTTGCCGGAACAAGTGCCCAATCAAAGACCGTTCCGGTATCTATGTAACCAGTGTAGGAGAGACGCGTAATTCCGAGAACCAAATGCTGTTATAAAGTGGATTACGTTTGGATCGAATTGGCTTGCAAGACTGCTATCATATTTTTGAATAACTATATTGTATTGCGCAGATATTTATGATATATTGGTTTTAGTTAAAGCACAATCACAGGGCTGAGGTTATCTCGCTTTTTCCTCTCCCTCCGCACCTCAGCCCTGTATCCTTACATATTGCACTTCATATTTAATTCATACCGTCTATTTTTCACCGTGTGGGCACTTCTTAAGGACCATGAACCAATCGATCGCTTTGGTGTCGGCGGCGGTACAATCACGTCATCGCCAATCTGCCAGTTTGCCGGCGTGGCTATGCCATGTTCATCGCTGTGCTGCATTGCGATTAGCAGCCGCTTAATCTCGTCCATATTGCGCCCGTTACTTAGTGGATAGTACAGTATTGCTCGCATGACGGCCTTGGGGTTGATGATGAAAACGGCACGCACTGCCTGCGTGCTGCTGGCGGCCGGTTGGAGCATCCCAAAGGCCTTCGAGATATCCATCTTAAGGTCGCTGATAACCGGGAAGGTCACTTCGATGTTCTTCATATTCTAATATTCGATTTTTTCCTTAATAGTCCGCAACCAGGCTATATGACTGTATGTACTATCAATGGACAGTCCCAGTAGCTTGCAATTGAGTTTCTCAAATTCCGGTTGCATCGAGGCAAAGGTCATGAACTTTGTGGTGCAGACCGGTGTAAAGTCGGCTGGATGGGAGAAGAAAATGCCCCATTTGCCTTTGAAGTCTTCTGGGAAATTGATAGGGCCCTGGGTGGTTTCCGCCTTGAAAGATGGGGCCTTCTCACCAATCAGCGGTAATCTGTTTTCATTGCATATAAATATGCTCCTTCCATTTAATTTGATTAATCAACTCAATAAGTTCTCGCGAATTCACAGTAGGCCAGCGAGCCCATTGGGTCCCATGGCGGCAGTACTATGGGTTTCAGTGTGAGGGCTTTCTGCAAATTCTCAGGCAAATAACTTTTCTGGGCCGCTATCTCGAACATAAACTCATCGAACCACGAGTCGTCCATAATAAAGAAACCTTTCCTGCCGCTCTCGTCGCTCCAGCTATTCTCCACCCGCCAGCGACGCGACTTACCGTCGACGACGTCCACGCCTGTAAATAGCATGGCATGGTTCATTCTGCTTTGATGGTAAATAAGCCTGTCGGCTTTGTTCAGAGCGAACTTTGTGTCGTAGACACTCTCATAATCGAACAGTCGGGAGTCCCAGAGTCCGAGATCCCGGTCCATCTGTTTGCTGCAATCACATCCGAACCAGACCGGTTGGCCATCAAGAATTGTGCGCATAGCAATCTTTTTCATCATATCGATATCGACGTTCAAGTACTTAACCGGTTCGCCGCCTATCACGTTGCCCAGATAAGCCACGGTGAATGTACGACCGAACGGACTGCTTGGCCTCGGATCGTGAACGAGGCAAACGTACTCGTCCAGATTCAGCGTGATATATTTTGTGGTAAACTCTTGCGGGGTCATCTCGCCGTCGCGGTGGAACTTGTTATCCTTGTCGCGCCACTGCCATTCAAAACGGCTGGGAGGCGTGCCCATGTGGATGCTCAGAATTCGGTAAATCACAGTTAGGATCTCATGCTTGGCATTCCGTAATTCTGCGATACCGGCACCATTGCCTTGCATATCGCGCAGACGTTTTGCACCTTCGCGGAGTTTGGCCTTGAGGATGTTGTTCATCATAGAGCTATTCGAAGAACTCTCGCTTTCCGGCATGGCCGTTTTAGGCACCAAACCATGCTTCCTTACGATGCTAACGAACATATTCCATTGTCCGCCATCGCTGAGAACGTTGGCCAGGAGGAAGTCAACCGTTCGGTCACCGTCGGGACGATCCGTCGTATCGATGATTGACTCCAAAAAGTAATTGGTACGCTCGATCTTGTCCCAGAAAAAGATGTAGCTCTGGCTGAATTCAAACTCTTTCAGATTCATTTTTTTCATAGCGCCGACACGCAGGAGGTTCGTTCCGGCAAATATCCAACAGCGACCGCTCCTCTTTTGATTGGTGACCGACCAGTCATCGAGTTTACAACTGAAGGAATCGTCGAGGCTTGTCATAACCGCTCGGTTAAGAGCAAGATTGTCCACGGCGGTAACAGTCACAGCGTTCTGCATTTGGCGATTGTGAGGTATGTTATCGAATGCTTCCTGCATAAGCCTGATGTGTTTAGGTTGAAGGTTTTCGGCTGTTCCGCCTGGTATAAACTTCTCGAGGACATAATCCGGGACTTCATTCCGATTGGCATCTGCCCCATCCGCAGGCATTAATGACATTGCAAGGGTTAGTAGACCGGTCATTAACAATGAACGTTTCATAGGATATCTCCTTCACATTGCTATCCTTCAAACAGTTGCGATTCGCTATCTGATACTAATTTCACGTTCTGTTTCTTAAATTTTCTACCTCTATGATATCAGTACTGTATTAAAAAGCAAGGTAGCGTGTTTTTCTTTTTCGCTTCAGGACATACAATATTCTATACAGCTACATACATCTCGATCCCAAATCGAACTCTACGAAGCCTGGAACAAGCCGGAAATGGCAAATAAGTGGCGAGCAAAACTGCCGCAAACAGAAAATATGAGGAAGTGACATAGACCCTCAAAGAGCCTCAAATTTCGTCGGTCGGCTGCTACAACCAACATACAACTATACAACCCCTTATCTTCCAATTTTGAAGATTGCCATCTTCATAAAGATACTTACGCCAATTCTGACTTTTGAAAATTGGCTTTGTTTTTTCAACTTAGGTTTTCAACCCCCAGCGCAGGTCTGGGGGCTAATCGAAATTGGCTTTGTTTGGCTTTGAATTGGCTTTGTTTTTTCGCCGACCAAAAGCGTGAAATTCTTCATAATCCCCTTTCA
>CAYTNN010000306.1:0-3881 GCA_964439135.1 uncultured Pirellulales bacterium | reverse complement strand
AAAGAGTAGAAAACGACGAAAAATTGAGCTTAATTTGAAAAAACAAACCCAATTTATGAAAGGCTGAAATGGACGTATATATCTATATTAAAAGGGGTTATGAAGATTTTTGCGATTTTGTGCGGCGAAAAAACAAAGCCAATCAAAGCCAATTTATTTCGTATTGAGTCCTCCGTAAGGAGTCCCAAGGACTGCGTGATGCGTATTGCGAATAGGAATTTGAAAAAACAAAGCCAATTTGTGCTGGGCCGAATTAACGTAAAGTCTTATTTGAAAGGAAATTATGGCAAATAACCGGGTCTATGAGACGAAAAAAACAAAGCCAATCAAAGCCAATTTCGGGAGCCGGAAAGATTGAATGTCCGGGGCAAAGCTGATATTCTGTTGTCTATCAGGCTCAGCGACGCAGTTGAGCAAAAAGCCATACGGGAAATCTGGGATTGGAGAAACGATAATGATCGAGCCAAAAATCATACAACCAAAAGCGATATCGAGACGTACGTTCTGCCGGTCGGCGATAGCCGCCGCGGCGGCGCTGCACTTTGCCGGGCCATTCGCTCAGGCCTCGCAGGGCAAGGGGAAAGTCAAGTTCTTTAAAAACTTTGCGCCCGGCCATATCGGCGTGCGGGCCAACCAGCAACAATCATTGGAATATGCAGTGAAATACGGCTTCGAAGGCATTACCCCCAATACGGGCGAATTCGAGAACAAGTCCGCCTCGGAAATTCGCGAATGGCTCGGATTGATGAAAGAAAAGGGCGTTCGATACGGTGCCGGCGGTTTGTCCGTCGAGTTTCGCAGAGACCAGGAGCGATTCAAAAATGACATGGCGGGGCTGCCTAAGCAGGCGGGACTTCTCAGGCAGTTGGGCGTAACGCGCGTGGCGACCTGGATTACGCCGGGCAGCAATGAGCTGACGTACCGGCAACAATTCGATCTGCTGACAAAACGCTTCCGTGAAATCACCAAGGTGCTTAAAGACAGCGACATCAGGTTGGGTCTCGAATTCGTCGGGCCGAGGACCTCCCGCTCACGAAGTCGTTTTCCTTTCATTAGCTCCCAGATCGAGATGATGGAACTTGTCGAGGCAATCGGCACGGGGAACGTAGGGCTATTGCTGGATAGTTGGCACTGGTACACTTCGCACGGGACGGTAGAAGAATTGCTCGAACTGTCGAACAACGACGTCGTCCACGTTCACGTAAACGACGCCCCGGCGGGAATCGACGTCGATCAGCAGGTGGATAACAGACGCTGCCTGCCGGTGACAACCGGCGTGATCGATCTGAAAGGATTCATCAACGCAATGGTGAAAATCGGCTACGACGGCCCGGTGGAATGCGAGCCGTTCGACCAGGAACTCCGCCGGATGGAACCCGATGCAGCGGTAAAGAAGACGAGCGAATCGCTGAACCGGCTGTGGGATTTGATCGAGGTTTAACCGGGCTATAAAGACCAGGGTGACCTTTTAGCTCTTTCGAGCATCCTGTTGGCCGTCTCGTCGTTGACAAATCGCTCGCCGACGGGGTCCCAGCCCAGCTTGCGTCCCAGCCGCAGGCAGATATTACCGGCGTGACATGTCGTGACAGTGCGGTGCGAGACCTCGGCGCTGGATATCGGCACCCGGCGTGTTTTGACGCAGTCGAGAAAATTGCGATGATGGCCCATCATGTATTCATAGCCCCTTTGGGCAACTTTGAGCTTCTGCATAATCGCATCGTTCGAGGCGGTGACTTTGCCGGTGTCGTCGACGCTGACCCAGCCTTCGGTGCCGACGAACTTGTTTCCCCTGGGGCCCCTGCCGGGCTCGGTCTCGTCGTGATAGATCATCTTGACGCCGTCGGCGTATGTTGCGACGACCTCGAAACGAACCGGCGTATTGAACAGGCCGTCCCTGGGAAATTCCGCCCGGCCTTCGTATTCTACCGGGCCCGTGTGCTGGCTGTCGTTTGCCCATTGGGCCAGGTCGTTAAAGTGGGCTCCGAGATCGGTCAACTGTCCGCCGGAGTAATCGTACAGCCATCGAAAAGAGCTGTGACATCGCCTCGGAGTGTACGCCTCGAAGGGAGCAGGCCCGAGCCACCTGTCGTAGTCGAAGCCTACCGGCACGGGTTCGGGCTTCTGCGGCGGACAGGTCGGGCCGTTATGATAATAGCAGTGCAGAGTGTGGAGCCGGCCGAGCATGCCGCTTCGGGCGATGTCCACGGCAAAACGAAAACAGGCGTTGCTTCGCCGCTGCGTGCCGGACTGATAAACGGTGCCGTATCGCTTGACAGTATCGGCCACGGCCCTGCCTTCGGCAATGGTCAGGGAAATCGGCTTTTCGCAGTAGATGTCCTTGCCGGCCTTTGCGGCCTGGATCGAAAGAATGGCGTGCCAGTGGTCCGGCGTCGCTATCAGCACCGTATCAAGGTCGTCACGAATGAGTATCTCACGAAAATCATTATACGCCGAGCAGTCCTTGTTGCCGTACGCCGAATCGACCGTGTTCTTCGCCGTGATTCGGTGGTTCGCATCGACGTCACAGACGGCAAGGACCCGCAGGTCTTCACAGGTAAGAAAGTTCTTCAGGTTGTGCATGCCCTGGTTGCCGATTCCGATGCCGCCCATCGTAAGCCGCTCGCTCGGCGCAGTAGAACCGTCCTTACCCAGTGCCGATGACGGCACAATATAAGGGACGGCAAAAGTAGATGCCGCCAATTGCGTAGTACGTTTAAGGAACGATCTTCGAGTAAGTATTTTCATGCTTAAAAATCCTTCACGTATTCGAGAAACTTCTTCGCGGTTCTGTCCAGATTTTCAATGTCACCGCCGCCGTCGAGAACCTCGCACATTTCGTACGCGATGTACCCCTGGTAGCCGATTTCCTTTAAGGCGTTGATAAAAGTCTTGTAGTCGATAAAGCCGCTATCCATCGGCACGGCCCGGATTATGGTCTCATCCTGAATGAAATTCGTCATAGTGTGTTCGTAATGGAACCGCGGCTGCCGTACATACTGCGCCGCGGTCGTATGAACGATAAAAGGCTTCATCTTCAAGACGGCGGCCCTGATTTGCTCTGGACTCAAACCTTCCAAGGTCGGCGTCCAGGCGTCGAAAGCGGCCTTGACGTTCGGCATATTGACTTCATTGAGCAGCCAGTACATTGTGTCGTGGTGCGATGCAATGTCGTGATGATTCTGCACGGCCAGTGTCACGCCATACTCAGCGGCCTGCTTCCCAGCGAGCTTCAAACCTTCGACAACGAGTGCATACTGCTTGTCGAAGGGCACGCCGGGCCGTTCGTAGCCGGTGAAGATTCGCACCATGTCAGTCCCAAGATCTTTCGCGAGTTTGGCCAGTTCTCCGACGTATGCCGCCTGAATTTCCACGTTGGGAATTCCCGCCTTATCGACGCCCGCTGTGAAATCCGTATATCCCGCCAGGCAGACCAATTCGAGGCCGAGGCCTTCTATTTTACGCCGCAGCGCCCTTCGGGCGGCGGCATCGTAATCCAAAACAGAAACGTGCGGCCTCTTGGCCATAATCATCACGCCGTCGAATCCGAGTTCTTTTGCCTTGTCCAGAAAATCATCGATGCTCAGCCTGGCCTGCCCCCGCCAGAAACCGGCATAGCTGACCGAATGCAAACACGTCTTGACCTTGAAATCCTTCGGATTATCAGTCGGGGCCTTCTGCGAAAACGCCTGCTGAGAGCTGAACAAAATTACGGTCATCAAAATAAAACTGGATCTACGCATGGCTGAATCCCTTTCAAATGTTTTCGATAAAAACCGTTTCCGGCATTACTTTAATTTTAAGCGAGGGAACCTCAATCCCGAATATCATCACCGATTGACAGCCGGCCGTCAATGGAAAAACGCAACCGTTCTGCTCATTAG
>CAYTNN010000305.1:0-3899 GCA_964439135.1 uncultured Pirellulales bacterium | reverse complement strand
GAAAGGCTATTTGAAAAAACAAAACCAAAGCCGGCCATCGGCCGGAAATCCGAAGTTCGAATTCCGAAATCCGAAACGAGTTGAATGGAAGCTATTTGAAAAAACAAAACCAAAGCCGGCCATCGGCCGGAAATCCGAAGCACGAAACACGAAATTCGAAACGAGTCGAATGGAGCCAATTTATTGGCGTTTAGTGTTCTATGATCGAGATTTGCTTTGGATTGTTCGGGTGGGCTTTTCCACTACAATCTGCTTTTGATGGCGTCGAGCTGGTCTTTTGTTACTTTTACGCCTAAATCCTGGGCCATTTTGATGTGTTTCCAGGCCAGAGAATATTCCTTTAACTGATAAAATCCGAAGGCAAGCCCATAATGCGCATCGCCAATTGCCGGATCAATCTCCACTGCCTTGAGATACGCAGCCACTGCCTGCTCGTAATTCTCATTGTTGGAATACGCTGCACCGAGGTTATAATAGACCATAGGTTCATTAGGCTCTAATAGAACAGCTTTTTTATAATGCTCAATGGCCATACTGTACTTATCCTGCCCGAAATAAGCATTGCCCAGATTGACCAGGGCGGAAAGCATATCGGGTTTAATAGCAAGAATCAGCTTGTATTGCCAAATTTCATCCTCAACCATTCCCATTTTGCTGTAGCAAATTGCAAGGCCGTAATGGGCATCGAGATAATCCTGCTGAATATCCAAAGCCTTCTTGTAATGAATTACGGCCTGCCCGTAATCAGCCTTCTGGCTATAAATATCACCTAACTGGCTATAACAACCGGCGTCTTGAAGTCCCAGAATAATCGCTTTCTTCAATTCCGCTACTGCCTGGCCATACCTTTGTTGTTTGCTGTAAACCAGGGCAAGATTCTTGTACCCATCTACAAAGTTGGGATCCAACCTGATCGATTGTGAATATTCAGAAACCGCATAGCTTAACGAGCCTCGCTGGGTGTACGCATTCCCAAGATTGTTGTGCGTCTTGGCGTCATTTGGATTAATATCCAGGGCAGCTTTGTATTCGTTGACTGCCTGTGAAATCTGCCCTTTTTTCAGGTAAATGTTGCCCAGATTTGCACGGGATTCGGACAATGTCGGATTTATCTCGACAGCGCGTTCAAACGCCAGCAATGCAGACTCCATATTACCGACATCGCTGTAGCTGTTCCCAAGATTATTGAAGAAACAGCCCAGCGTCTGAATCTTAGTCAGATTCTTCAAATAAATGCTCCGACCGTTAAGTCTGGGCACCTTGAACTTTTTTATATAGTGCTCATCGGGAGCATTTCCACCTTTGCTTGTGGTTTCAATATTGAATCGCACACGCCCGTCATCGTATCTGACAAAAAAATGCCCCGGCACAACAACTCCATGCAAAGGAATGCCAAGTCGTTCTCCGATTGCAAGATAAAGAACGGACATACTCAGGCAATATCCTTGTTTTTTATCCATGACGGTATGCAAAAAAAGGCTATTCGGATCGCTTGCCTCCGATATCGAACTAAATCCCAGCTTACCAAATAAATAATCGTTTATTACCGGAACCGCCCTGAAGTCCGCCCTGAGCTTTCTTTGACTGAGAATTTCGCGAATTTCCACAGCTATCTCATCCAAATCTTGCAGATATCTTCGGCCGTTCACCATTTCACTCCAGTACTCCGAGATAATCAAAGCAGCTGTTGCCAAATCAACATCATCTCCTCTGAGTCGAAGGACCTGTTCAATAGACCTTGCGTACAGACCCGCCTTGCCATCATTAGCAAGGGGTGCGTGCCGCTGTGCAAGCAGCACCGGCGAGAGA
Organism: uncultured Pirellulales bacterium; assembly: GCA_964439135.1. Lineage (GTDB taxonomy): Bacteria > Planctomycetota > Phycisphaerae > Sedimentisphaerales > Anaerobacaceae > JAFGPJ01. The sequence goes on along the minus strand of CAYTNN010000305.1, from coordinate 2,090 downwards.
ACCAAAATACAAATTATTACCGAAAAAATCTTTTTCATAGTCTATAAATATTATATACTTTAAGGCCGTTTTGTTCAATGTTATTCTTTGATGATGGGAGAAATATAATGGGTACCAAATGCAATACTTCCATGGACACCTTGTTTTGTCTTGCACCCTCTGTTCAACCTCACACATGGCGTAACACGTTATCCACTGCGTTGCTGCTTCTCGGCGTCCTTATCATCGGAGCATGTCATCAGGCCGGCCCTGAGAATGTGACAAGTGAACCAAATGCAGAGCAGGCTGCGCCGCCTACTGAAATGAGTCTCTTCGACGGAAAATCACTCGGAAACTGGAAAACTACCGATTTCGGGGGGCAGGGAAAGGTCTATGTCAAGGACGGCAGCATTTACCTCGAACTGGGCAACGATATGACCGGCATAACATGGGCCGGCCCGCTGGTGCGTATGAACTACGAAATCACGCTGGAAGCCATGCGGGTCTCCGGCAGCGACTTTTTCTGCGGGTTCACTTTTCCCGTCAACGATAAATGCTGCTCGCTGGTTCTTGGCGGCTGGGGCGGCTCGCTCTGCGGATTGTCCAATATCGACTACTATGACGCCGCCAACAACGAGACGACCCGGTTTGTTTCTTTCGAAAACGGTAAGTGGTACCACGTCCGCCTGCGTGTCACACCCAACAGGATCCAGGCATGGCTCCAGGAGGAAGGAGAAGAGCCGCTCGTCGATATGGACATAACCGGCCGAAAGATCGATACCCGAGCCGAAATGGATTTGTGCCAGCCGATGGGCGTTGCGACCTGGCAGACCGCCGGAGCGGTTCGCAATATCAATCTGCGAAAGCTAACTGAATAAGCATCGCTGTCGCTATTCTACCGCCGCTTCGTCGCTGATTGGCATTCCCGCCCCCTGGCGTTTGAACAGGTCTATCCGCATCCAGCGATTGCTCTTGAACCGCCACCGGTTTGCCAGTCCGACCGTTATGATGCTGATAGTTGCCCCGGTCCATGGCCCCAACGCGCCAAGCCCGGGAAATAGCTTAACAATAAATAAGCTGCCGGCTCCCAGCACGACAATAGCACCAAATGCCGAGACCGCCGCCAGCCAGAGCGTATCGCCGGCACCGCGCAGCGAGCCGTTATAGATTAGTGTGGCGGCATCAAAGACCTGGTAAATTGCCGCCAGAACGAAAATCCTGATGCCAATCGCTATGACCGTATCATCTGAAGACCAAAACGCCATGATTGAGTTTCTAAAGACCAGAAGGCATAGACCGATCAATCCCATGTAAACCAGCCCTATTCTCAAACACACGCTGGTTTGTTTGATTGCCACATCTTTCTTCCCCTCCCCGATCGACTTTCCCACGGCGGCCGTCAAAGCAGTCGCAAGGCCCACTACAGGCATAACCGAGACATTCACGCATGAAAGAACGGCACTTGTAGCCGCCAGGGCGTCTTTACCAAATTGACCGACCATCGCGAACAAAATCACTCCCCAGAGCGCAATATTCACCATCAGTCCGATTCCCGCCGGAAGGCCAACCTTGAGCAGGTCTTTCATTTTGGCAAAATCGATATTCAAACTATGCCTGCTCTGAAAGCTCGTATTGATATCACCGATCAAAAAGACCGCCATTCGAATAGTCGAACCCGCGGCAATCCCGATAAATGTCCCCCAGCCGGCGCCGGCGATTCCCATTGCCGGAAAGCCGAACTTGCCGAAAATCAACACGTAGTTAGCCGCGACGTTCACTATCTGCCCGGCTATCGCCGAGTACATCATAACAACCGGCCGATGCACCCCCATGAAAAACTGGCTGCTCGCCCAGACAAAAACCGCCAGAACCTGGACGTAGAGCATAATCCGCAGGTATATAACCTCCATCGCGGCAACAGCCGGCTCGTGGCCAAGCATTTTGAATATCGCAGGCGCCGCCGGCCACATAATCGCTACAACAACAACCGAATACGCCAAACCCATATATATCGCCTGCCAGCAGTAATTCGAGCAGGCCTTTTTATCTCCTCTGCCGAGGCTCTGGCTGACAAACGTATTGATGCTGGTCATCACCCCGATTGCGAATGC
>CAYTNN010000304.1:0-3961 GCA_964439135.1 uncultured Pirellulales bacterium | reverse complement strand
GCGGAGAATTTTAAGGTTCCGGCAAAAGGTGCCAGTGAAATTGGCCTGGATGAGCAGGGAATGGTTATCTATGCCCGGATAAGCAAAGGCGATCTCAAACGGCTTGCCTCAGACGATATCGAGACTTTTATTGCCTCGGCCAAGGCGAAATTGCCGAATGTTTCATGCAAAATCCCGGTATGGAATTATATTTGGGACCTCGTTTTGGCCAACGGCGAGACAATAACGGCAGAGTTTGCAGCGGCGGGGCGGAATGGATTCGAAGGGTCGCTGGAAGATCCCGTAGCTGTTCGGGGCAGCAAGAAAGATGTCTATGTGGCGCCCGGGGTGAAAGTGCATCCGATGGTTACCATCGATGCCGAGCACGGCCCGGTTTATATCGACCAGGGCGCGGAAATACTGCCTTTTACACGAATTGAGGGCCCTTGCTACATCGGGAAAGATTCAATGCTCTTAGGCGCGAACTGTCGTGAGGGCAATTCGATAGGGCCTTGCTGCCGAATCGGAGGCGAGGTCGAAGAGTCAATCATACACGGATATTCGAATAAGTACCATGATGGATTTCTCGGCCATAGCTACGTCGGTGAGTGGGTGAACCTGGGAGCCCTGACGACAAACAGCGACCTGAAGAACGACTACTCGAACGTCTCGGTAATGCTGGATGGGCAGCGGCCCATTGATACCGGCTCGACCAAAGTCGGTTCGTTGATTGGCGACCATGTGAAAACGTCGATCGGCACTCTTTTGAATACGGGTTCATATCTGGGGGCGATGGCGCTTATCATGGCAACGGGCAAACCACTGCCGAAGCACATACCGTCATTCGGCTGGTTCATAGAGGGAATTGTAACCAAGGGTTTCGGCAAAGGCAGACTGTACGAAACGGCTAAAACAGCCATGAGCCGCCGCAAATGCGAATGGACCCCGGCAATGGAAGCAATGTGGAATGCGGTTTTTGAAATGACAGCGCCTGTGCGGAAGAAGGCCATTAAAAAGGGCCGCAGAACGCTGCTAAAGTAGACTAAAATATAGGACAGGAGAATAACCTATGGCCACAGTAGAAGAACGCGTAAAGGCGGTTACCGCCAATGTCTTAAAACTATATATTGATGAAATCAAGATGGATGACAATTTCACAGCCGATTTAGGCGCCGAGAGCGTGCAGTCGATTGAACTCGTCGCGATGTTTGAAGAAGAGTTCGGCATCGAGATGGAAGAGGATGCCGCACTTTCCGTTGAAACAGTCGGCGACGCGGTAAACTTCATTACCGCTGTTTGCAAGGAGCAGGGTGTCGACGTAGAAGAGTGACAGGTTGTAACACAAAAAAGAAAGGACTTTTTAATGGGTAAAGTCAAAAAGAAACATCCTCTTGTTGATGCGAAGAGGCCGAATTTGTTGGAAGATATCTTTCCATATAGTATGCCCCCGCGGATTCGTCTGGAAGGCTCGGCGATCGAGTATATCGACGGCGAGCCGGTGGAGTTCGATTTCGGGGCCGTCAAGGACAGACCAATCCTGATTAGCGACACGACATTTCGCGACGGGCAGCAAGCCAGGCCGCCCTATACAATCGAGCAAATGGTCCGAATTTACGATTTGATGTCGAAGCTGAGCGGGCCGAACGGCGTGATTCGCCAGACCGAGTTCTTCCTGTATACGAAGAACGACCGCGAAACGCTGGAGCGATGCCAGGGGCTGGGGCACAAATACCCCGAATGTACCGGCTGGATTCGTGCCGTCAAGGGCGACTTTCGGCTTGTGAAAGAGGCCGGCCTCAAAGAGACAGGTATGCTGACGAGCTGCTCGGATTATCATATCTTTCATAAATTGAAATTCCGCAGCAGGAAAGAGTGTATCGAAAGCTATTGCGAGGTCGTCGATGCGGCTTTCGAGGCGGGTGTGCGCCCGCGTTGTCATCTGGAAGATTTAACTCGTGCCGACATTGAAGGATTCGTCCTGCCGTTCGTTGACAGGCTGATGGAGATGAGCCGGCAGGTGCCGGAAGAGCAGTCCGTCAAAATCCGGCTGTGTGATACGATGGGCTTCGGCGTCAGCTATCCGAACGCTGAGCTGCCGCGAAGTATCCCCAAGCTGATTTACAAGCTTAACCGCGAGTGCGGCGTGCCGAGCGACAGACTTGAATGGCACGGGCACAACGATTTCCACAAAGTTCATGTCAATGCGGCAACGGCATGGCTGTACGGCTGTGATTTTATCAATACGACGCTCTTCGGATTCGGCGAGCGGACCGGCAATCCTCCGCTGGAAGGAGCGATTTTCGAGTATATCGCCCTGAAAGGCGACCTCTGCGGAATCGACACGATGGCAATCACCGAACTGGCCGACTACATGCGGTCGATCGGACTGCCGATTCCGGATAATTTTCCGTTCGCGGGCAGGGCGTTCAACACGACCCGGGCTGGAATTCATGCCGGCGGACTTCGTCAGGACGAGCAGATATACAATATTTTCGATACGGCAGGACTGCTCGGCCGGCCGCCCCGAGTGGCCATTACCGACAAGAGCGGTGCAGATGGCGTAGCTCACTGGCTCAACGAGTTCTTTGGCCTGAAGGGCGACGACCGGATAAGCAAAATCAGGGTCCACAAATTAGCCCGCTGGGTCATCGACCAGTATGATGAAGAAGGCCGGCTGACGGCCATCAGCGACCAGGAGCTTGAGGCTAAAGCCCAAGAGCTTTACCCGGACTATTGGGAAAAGTATAAAAGCGGGAAATAAAATAAATTTTCGGTTTTCGATTTTCGATTTTGAAATCGTCAATCGTCAATCGTCGTTCGGCAATCGGCAATAATATGGATAGTGTCGATTGTTCTCCGCCACGGTCTTAGGATAGGTCTGTATTATCGAGCTGGATCGCGTAGTTTGGCATCTGCCGGCCGGTCATCCGGACACTATCAATCTCAAGCTGCGGATCGGCCTGGAAATCTCTATATACACATCTATAGAGTCCTATAAATGCTGGAGGAGTCCCAGTTTTATTGCTTTTCCGGGTTAGAAGACCAATATCCTGGTATAATGGTCACGACCCAGGCAGGTCGTTAGTGTTTTCCAATATGTCACCGAACTGCCGATGATAAGGATTGAGGAGCGAGCCGTCAACGAATTAAGAAGCGGTTTTTGCCGGGAGATTCCTGTATTATAATTAGCTATGGGACCGAATGTGGCCGAAAAGAGGAAAAAGATAGAAATTGCATGACAAATTTGTTAATATAGAAGATTTAAGGGTTTTAGGAATGCTGTCAGGCGATTCAAATAGGCAATTCCGCATCACATTAGCCGCACGAGCGGTTGGGGAAACCGGGGATATAGTCCGTATAAGCCCTGAATGCCGCGATAGTGACACAAGGAGAAATCAAGCGCAATTAGTTATGGTGAAATAACTATCATCTTTGGAGAAAGGACCGTGTAAATATGAAAGATATTAAGCCGCGTTGGTGCTGTTTCTTAATGATGGCTTGTATGGTCGTCTTTGGGACTACGCCATCCAGCATGGGATTGGTTGTGAGCGAGGTTATGTATCACCCGGCCGATGCGGGAGAAACGCTTGAGTTCATTGAATTGTACAACAATCGGCAGGTTTTCGAAGACCTCACCGGTTATGCATTCACAAACGGTATTCAGTATGTATTCGAACCTGGGTCGATCATTAATTCCGGTGAGTACCTGGTTGTAGCTCGCGATCCCGCTGCTCTTCAGGCGGCATACCCAATCAGCAATGTGCTGGGTCCTTTCACCGGCCGGCTCGGCAACGATGGAGAGCGTATCGATTTGTCCAACAACAACGGTGAGATTATCATCTCGCTGCGGTACGACGACGAAAGCCCCTGGCCGGTCTCGCCCGATGGGGCAGGGCACTCGCTGATTCTCGCCAGGCAGAGTGGCGATCCGCGGGAGGCGTCAACCTGGTCGCCCAGCATGCTTATCGGCGGCACACCGGGC
>CAYTNN010000303.1:0-3965 GCA_964439135.1 uncultured Pirellulales bacterium | reverse complement strand
AACCCAAGACCTACGGCTTAAAAGGCCGTTGCTCTACCAACTGAGCTACACTCCCAGTATTTTGAATATATACAATTATAAGAAGAATTCTGCAAGAGAATTAACTGTAAACTTTTTTCACAAGGTTCTTGCCCTCTTATTTCGATTGACTCAGATGCGCTCTAATGTTAAAATAGATAAAGATTCGGTGCAGATGTTGCAAAACGCCCTCATAGTCGATGACCGCGACTCAAGGGCTGGAAGGTTATTTTAAAACCGCGGTCGTCGGTCTATGGCAGCGGCAAAAATGGAGTATGAATATAGTCATGTCTGTGAAAGTTTTTTTTCTACCATTGATTCTGGTTGTATTTTTGGCTGTTTCGGCCTTGCCGGCAGAAAATTCCGGCAATATGACGCTGGTAATCAACGAACTGATGGCTGATAATACCGGCTCTGCACGTGATCAGAACGGCGATAACGACGATTGGATCGAGATTTACAATTACGGCGATTCGGCAGTAAATATCGGCGGGATGTATCTTACGGATAATCAGTCGGCTGCCGCGGGATGGCGTGTGCCCGATAACAATCCTGCTGTGACCACAATTGCCCCGAGAGGCTTTTTGGTAATCTGGGCCGACGGCGAGACGAACGAGGGCACGCTGCACGCTGGTTTCAAGCTTGGCTCCGATGGCGAGAATATCCGTTTTTTTGCTGCCGACGGTAAAACTCTGATCGATGAGGTGACTTTTGGCTCTCAGGCCGAAAACCGCTCCTACGGCCGGATGTCCGACGGCAGCGGTAACTGGCAGACTCTGGCTGCGCCCACGCCGGGCAAATCCAACTCCTCGGCGCCTATTTCCGTTGTGATTACGGAGATTATGTACCATCCCTATCATCCTGTTCCCGGGGCAGAGGACATCCGACAGGAATATATCGAGCTTTTTAACCGCGGCTCCGAGCCTGTCAGCCTCTCGGGCTGGCGGATTAGCAACGGCGTGGATTTCGCGTTCCCCGATGTGACGCTTGGAGTTGGGGAGTACCTCGTTGTGGCCGCGGATGTAGATATTTTCAAGGCTATGTATCCGTCGGTAAATAATGTTGTCGGCGGTTGGTTGGGCCACCTCAGAAACAATGGCGAAACGATTGAGATTCTTGACGATACGGGTGTCATGATCAACAGGGTACCCTATGCCGACGAGGGCGACTGGTCGGTGCGCGTGCTGGGACCGGTTGATCGCGGACATCGGGGCTGGGAATGGGCTAATGACCACGATGGCGGCGGGCGATCATTGGAATTGATAAATGTTAATATGCCGAACGAATACGGCCAGAACTGGGCCGCGAGCGATATTGATGGTGGAACGCCCGGAGCGGTTAACTCGGTGGCCGATGATGATGTCGCTCCTTTAATCCTGGATGTAATACATGCTCCGATTATCCCGAAGGACGATGATACGGTAGTAGTCACAGCTCGTATTTTGGACGAGCTTCAGACAAATATTACCGTGACGCTGCATTATCGAATTGATATTTCGGTCTATGAGGACCGGGACATCTATCCCCATTTCGATCCGGACAGTTACAGCCGTCTTGCAATGTTCGATGACGGAGCACACGATGACGGCGCCGCTGGTGACGGGATATATGCGGCAGCGATGCCGGCACAGCAGGATGGCACAGTCATGGAGTTTTATGTCGAAGCACGGGATGCCGCCTTCAGCTCGCGAACTTGGCCGGCCCCGAGTATAGTGGACGGGGTACCTGAGCAGGTGACCAATGCTCTTTACCAAGTAAATAATTCCTTTGACGGCGACGTGTCATGGCAGCCCGGTCGCCAGCCGATTTACTACCTGATAATGACAGAGGCCGAACGCGGAAGGCTCGAATCAATCCCATCCGCAAGCAATCTGTACGGGCCGGACTCGCAAATGAACGCTACATTCATCAGCGTGGACGGCGTTGATATAAAATTGCGTTATAATCTCGGAGTACGTAATCGCGGGCACGGTACGCGGAGTGATTTTCCGAACAACTATCGCCTGAACTTCCCGCACGACCGGCCTTGGAAGGGTGTTACGGCTGTTAATTTGAATAAAAATTATCCATATTATCAATTAGCTGGGAATAAGCTTTTCCAGCTCTCCGGATTAGCACAACCCAATGTCACTGTTGTTCAAGTCAGAGTTAACGGCCGGAACCTTGCTGAACCCGGGCAATTGATGTTCGGCTCGTATGCCCATGTTGAGGTCATTGACAGTGACTTTGCCAGTAACCATTTCCCGGACGATGCTGACGGCAACGCATACAAATGTATGCGGGATTTTGGACCGGCCGACCTGCAATACCGGGGATCGAATCCCGACGATTATCGAAACAGCTACTTCAAGGGGACCAACGAGGCCCAGGACGACTGGTCGGACCTGATGGATCTTTGCTATGTTATGTCCGAGACACCGGATGACATTTATATCCAGGAAGTTAAACGCGTTGCCGATGTGGACAATTGGCTGCGTTTCTTTGCGCTTAATGCACTGCTCGATAACAGCGAAACGTCCCTCGCAAACGGTTATGGCGATGATTACTATCTCTATAGTGGTGTTGAAGATCCACGGTTTGTGCTGATTCAGCACGATCTGGATACTATATTCGGCCGGAGCGGAAGTACAACAAGCAGTATTTTTCGCTCTTCGCCTGTCCGGACCATAGACCGTTTTCTCAAGAACCCTGAGTTTATAGGGCGATATTATTATCATTTGGAGAACCTGATCGAGACTATTCTCTCCCCGGAGCAGCTCAGGCCGCTTTTGGATGATCTGTTGGGCGATTTCGTGCCGCCCAGCCAGATACAGAATATGATGAATTTCGTTGAAGCACGTAACCAATATGTTCTTTCGCTGATCCCTTCCGAATTGACCGTCGAAACGGATCTTCCGCTGTCGGATGGATACTACCAGAGCAGTACTAACGCTTTTACCCTCTACGGGACTGCCGATGCTGTCAAGACCCGCTCTGTGCTGGTAAACGGTCAGATGGCCGATTTCTCGCCGGTTGATGGAACATGGGATTTTGGGAATCCGGGCGGTATTACTGAAACATTGATAAGGGGCGGTTCGATTTGGAAATATCTCGACGACGGTTCCGATCAAGGTACGGCACAGGATGGTGCGAACTGGTTTGCCGATCCGTCTTACGACGATACACTGTGGCTCGAAGGGCCGGCCGAGCTTGGCTATGGCGATGATACTCAAGGCCGGCCGGAAGCGACCGTCGTCAATAGCGGGCCCAGCCGGAATTATTTTATCACGACGTATTTCAGGCGATCGTTTGATGTTTATGATGCGTCACTGTATTCGGGGCTGAATCTGCGATTGCTGCGCGATGATGGCGCGGTGGTGTACCTTAACGGCGTGGAATTAGTACGCAGCAATATGCCTGAGGGAGTGATTGATTTTCTGACTCTTGCCAATAACGGCATCAGTGGAGCAGATGAATATACGTTCCTGGAATTTGATGTAGATCCTAACCTGCTGCTGACCGGTACTAATATCATAGCGGTCGAGATTCACCAGGATTTGGCTACGAGCAGCGACATCAGCTTCGATCTTGAGCTCAATGGCATCATTCCGTCCGGCGGCTCAGGCGCCTTGTGGCCGGGGATCAATCACGTCAGGATTGAAGCGTTCGATGGTCACAATGGAATGGGAAATTTGCTGGAAAGTAATGATATAGATGTCTGGTACGATGACGGCGACGTTTCGAATATCTCCGGCACGCTCACAGCCGATACGACTTTGGATGCTGTTTCCGGCCCGTGGCACGTAACGAACGACCTGATCGTGCCGGCCGGGACCACACTGACTATTGAACCGGCAGCGACACTGTTCTTCGATGCCGGCGCAGGTATTGCCGTTCAGCAGGGTGGCCGGCTTATAGCCGAGGGTACCGAGTACGAGCGTATCCGGCTCACGATTGTGCCCGGCAGC
>CAYTNN010000302.1:0-3989 GCA_964439135.1 uncultured Pirellulales bacterium | reverse complement strand
TCTTTTTAGACAGGATTTACACGATAAATATGGATTTTTGTGTTTATAAATGATTATTTCCTTATTTAGTTTTATATATCTCTGTCATCATGTTATCCTGTCTACTGTATTATATTTGTTAATCATTATACGAATCTAAACGTAAAAGGGCGGGCAAATTCGAAATAAATCTCCGTGAGACGGCGATCTTTGTTCGTAGTGCGTACTTGGGATAATCAACTTAAATTGGACAGGATTTACAGGGATAGACATGGTTAAAAGAAAAAGATAATATCTGTGTAAATCTTGTAAATCCTGTCTAAGAAATATAAAAATATTGTTTTTTTATCAGCTTTTGTGTATCATTTTTCCAAAGGCAATACTCCAAAGAACGCGAAACTTCCTCGAATCGCCTTATTTTCTTGCCGTACCTGTTTTAAATTGATTATTTCGTCGAAGGAAGGCTTTCGAGAATGAGAATTTAATTAGACAGTGTTACTTAAATATTAATAGGTGACTGTCCATATTTTTTCGGGAAATCCTTGACCGAATCCGGCAGTTGCGTTTTTTGACAATACATGCGAGGCCGGGATGATGTGTGGAACTGCTGAAAACCGGCTTCTGGAATGGAGGGCAACGGTCGCGCGGTGCCAAAATGGTAGGAAAAGGTGGCTTCTCGGCGTAAATGTTCAACTTGGGCGTTTTTTACGAGAAAACTCACTGGGCGGCCAGATAATTGTTGCAATCTCGATGAGAGTTTGATATTATAGGACGTCAAGTGCGCAGGAGTGTTATAGTGAAGTGTATATGGGAAATCCCTGTAAATAATACAAAGAATTTCAACTGAGCACCGTATTCAAGGTATCTGACAAAAGATTAGAAGCTTCATTGTGAATAGAAAATGATAAATAAAATAGAACAGATGCGTTTGAATGCGGAACAAACCAAGCAATTACTCCACCTTGGTTTACACGGTCCGGACGATCAAATCCCCCTTGACTCGGGTGTTCATAGAGAACAACATCTCTTTGATTTCCTCCGATCCAAACTCCCCCTGGAGGGCACTTTTAAGAAAACATTACCAGCAATGATTCAGTCACTGTCCGAAGAACTAAAGACCCTGTCAGGTTCTTCGATAGAAGAACTGCTTTTAGATGCAAAGACGGAAACGCGTATCCTTATAGAAATCAAAGAGTATGCCAAGGAACGCGGCACTTCCGCCCAAAACGAAACCGAACGGGAAGTCGCCCTAGCAGTGTACTATGCCGCCATCGCCTCGGCACTGGTCTATCATAATGCCAGGATTTCCGAACATCCCTGCAAATACCTGAAAGACGCATTCAGCAAGCTGGGAAAAAATGATTGGTTGCCATCCAGCCTGATTGCACTCTTCCAAGTAGCCCATGCTCACCGTTCCCTGGATACCATAGAATTGACGGACACCTAAATTAGAAAGCCAAAGTAATCCCATATTTAACAACCGTAACCTATATTTTGGAGAGTAGAAAAATGAAAGAGACAATGTGGCAAAGAGTATTTATTATTGTGGCGATAAGTTTATTGGCATTGCCCGTATACAGTGTGACTTTCACTGAAAATACGCTGATAGATGCAAATGACCTTACATACGACGGGCAGGACATCGTCATTGATGGCTGCACGTTAACTGTCAATGGAAAGCACACTTTCAATAGCCTTGAGCTAATGAACGAGGCCGTTGTTACGCACTCTCCGGCACCTAATGGCGAGATTGATCATCGACTTGATCTACAGATAGAAATGGATGTCGTTATTCCTGCTGGATGTGGAATTGTGGCATCTGGCAAAGGATACAAACCGGGAAGTGGACGTGGTTCTAGCAGTGGTGCCGCCGGGTATGGTGGAAAAGGTGGGAGTAGTTCGAGTGCAAGTGGTAGCTCAATCTATGGCTCAATAAATGAACCAAATGAACATGGGAGCGGGGGCCAAAGCTATGGTCGAACTGGTGGATGTGGAGGAGGCTTGATTAAAGTATCCGTGAATGGTGTTTTGTACAATTTAGGAAAAATTGCAGCTGATGGAGAAACGGGTTCTTATTGGAGACAATCAAACTGTATTGGTCCTGGTTGTGATACCGCAAGTGGATTTGCCGGTTCTGGCGGTAGTATTCTTGTCAAAGCTTTGTCATTGGCAGGTTCGGGTGTATTGTCAGTCAATGGAGGCTATGCACCAGGAACGACGGCTGGAGGTGGAGGGGGACGCATTGCAATCTACTATCAAAATCTAGCCGATTTTAGTGGAACCATAACAGCCAATGGGGGGCGTAACAACACATATTATCATTACTCAGGTGACGATGGTACTGTGTTTTTACATCAAATTGACAGCCAATGCATCATATACGTTGATGATGATGCCACTGGCGCAAACGATGGATCAAGCTGGGAAAATGCATACCGACATCTTCAAGATGCGCTTGCCGCGGTAGAAGCAGGGGATGAAGTACGAATTGCTCAAGGTGCTTACACACCGGATCGAGGTAGCGATGTTGATCGAGGAGATCGTCATGCGTCATTTGTGTTGATAAGCGATGTAGCCTATAAGGGTGGCTTCGCTGGGCTAGGAGCAGTGGATCCAAATGTTAGAGATGTTAACGAGTATCCTACGTTCCTGACTGGAGACTTGCGTAACAACGATGCAGATATTTCAGATCCAAGTCTTTTATTGATGGATGACACCAGAAAAGACAATAGCCTCTGTGTCGTCTACGCAGAATATTTATCATATAACACCATCATGGAAGGATTCATCATCACACGAGGAAACCATGAAGCTGGTTCGGGTGCCGGCATGTATATTTACAGCAAGTGGGGACAGCCAACGATAACTGACTGTGTTTTCGAGCACAATGCAGCATCGAAGGAAGGTGGCGCACTTTACAGTCACTGCTATCCAACAATCCAAGAATGTCATTTTGTCAACAACAGATCTAGTTCTAGCGGTGGCGGATTGTACATATTGGACCAGATAACGTTGATGAATTGTCAATTCTACCAGAATTCGGCAGGTGTAACAGGCGGTGGTGTCTATGCCAATGCTGGATTAATAGCAGAGGGCTGTGAATTTATTGGAAATAGTTCACACACACAAGGCGGCGGTCTATACAGCAAAAGTGGAAACCTGGATTTCTATAACTGCAAGCTATCTGATAATTATGCTGAAACAGATGGCGGTGGGATATACACTGACAGTGGAATTCTAGATGTAAACAAGTGCGAGATAGTGAATAACATTGCTAGTAAAAACGGTGGAGCATTGGCATTTAGTAACGGCGTGATGTCACTTTATCATAGCAACTTGAGCAGCAATATCTCTAGGCTAGGCGGCGGAATTTACATCAACACCACAACAGATGAATCCATTCTCAGTAATTGCCTCGTGACCGGTAACTCTGCTAATTATGGAGGTGCCATGTATGGCTCAAAATGTGAAGCCAGAATTATCAACTGCACACTTGCAGACAACGATACATCTCAGGGATTTACGTTGCAATTCACTGATCCAAGTGATCGTATAATGATTACCAGTACAATACTTTGGAACGGGAAAAACGAGATTTTGCAAAACGACATCTCTTATGTCTGGGTCAGCTATTCAAACGTCGATGGTGGTTGGGATTGGCCCGGTGAATACAACATTGATGTGGATCCAGTATTTGTCAATCCTGGTTACTGGGGTGATCTTAATGATGCAAGTATTGTTTTAGAGCCTACGAATCCCAATGCCATATGGATCCAAGGCGACTACCACCTGCAAAGCGAATCGCCATGCATCAACACCGGGGATATTGACTTTGCAGCAGATCCAAATCACGCCGTGCTTGATTTTTATGAAGGAGAACGGTTGGTTGGTGCGCGCGTAGACATGGGTGCCGATGAATACGATCCTGGCCAGTCGGGAAACTAGGGGGAAACTAGGGACAGCCACCTATTAATGGCTGGTGACAGTACAAAGAAATCAGGGAGAAATGA
>CAYTNN010000301.1:0-4098 GCA_964439135.1 uncultured Pirellulales bacterium | reverse complement strand
TCCTGCAATAAGTTATCATATCATTTAGCTGACAACCTATCACAGGACAAGACAACCTTTCTCGAATTCTGTCTTCTGACTTCTCAATTCTCACTTCTCAAGACCATCAGCTTTTTGTTCTTCGCCGGGTAAACATATCGTAGAGAATAGGCATGACGATAAGCGTTAGAATGCCGGATATTAGAATCCCGCCTACTGAGGCGATTCCAACGCCATTACGCATTTCAGCACCTATTCCTCTGCCAATCGCCAGCGGGAGCATCCCTAAAACCGCGGCCATTGTAATCATTACTATAGGCCTGAAACGCTCACATGCGGCGCTAATCATTGCCTTGTGAATCGGAACGCCTTCTGCGACGTGAACATTGAACTGGTCCATAATCAAAATGGCATTATTAACAACAATACCAATCATCATAACGATACCCATTAAAATAAACATCGAAATACTTTCGCCAGCTAATGCAAGCGCCCACATTACACCAATCAATGCCAGGGGTAAGGTGACAAGAATCAGCCAGGGCTGCTTAAATGACTCAAGGATAGCCGCGAGTGTTAAGATTACAAGAATTACAGCAATCAAACCAGCTTCGCCGAATGCGGCGTTAGCCTCGCCCATCCTCTCATACATACCTGTAAACTGATAGTCGTAACCGGGTGGAAAATGTCCCTTGGTATCAATTTCGCTGCTGATTAAATCCACGGCGGTACCGAGCGGCAGATTACTGCCAAGGTTGGCAAAAACCTTAGCAACTCTCTGCTTGTCTTTACGTGTAATCTGGATTGGGGCGATACGTTGATTTATATCCGCTAAACTGGATAGAGTCACAGGCTTGCCGGGCGTGCCGGGAAACATAAATTTTTCGATCTGCTGTTTGCCCTGCTGGGCGGCGAATTTCACAACGATATCGTAATTGCGATCGCCTTTTTTAAATGTCCCCGCATCCAGTCCTTCGAGATTTGCACGAAGTGCCATACCCAAACCCACCGCCGGGATATTCAAGTCGGATAAAACCGCACGATTCGGCAGGATGGCCAGCTCCGGCTTGCCTGTTCTTACGGTAGTGTCAACATCTTCAAGCCCATTAATCTCACTGGAAAGCTGCCGGGTTTGAGTTGCAAGGCTGTCGAGAGTTGCAAGCTCCCGGCCGGCAATCTCTAATTCGATATCCTGGCTTTGTCCGCCAATCACAGTCGGTTGTGTTACCGTCAGAATGGCCTCTGGATAACCTGTTAAGCGATTGCGGACTTCGGCCTGGAGGTCGTCGATAGTAAGCTGCCTTTGGTCGCGGTCATTGAATACGAGTAGAATTTGTGCCAGATATACACCCTGCGTGGACTGGCCGACGATTCCTTCGACTTTTCCGATAGAGGTAAGTATATGTTTGAGTTCGGGCAAATCGCGGAGTCTTTCCTCGACATCCTTAACCCTGCCGGCGGTCTTTTCCAAATCGTACCATGTAGGATATTCCAGCTTGACAAATAACTGGGCCTGGTCTGGCTCTGTAATGAATCCGAATCCGAGCTTGCCTGTCAGCGACAGGGCATGAATAAACAGCAGTATGACCAGAGCCAGTGTCGCTAATGCAGCGGTTTTATGTCTTTCATTGAAAGATAAAAGACGGCGATATCCATCGATGATTGAACCCAACAGGCGATTGAATCGGGTTTCCATACCAACAATCAAACCCTTTCTCTCGGCCTGCCTGGGTTTTAGCAAAATTGAGCACAGGATAGGTGTCAACGTGAAGGATATAAACAAAGATACCGCCGTCATTATGACCATGCTCATGGCCAAAGGCTTCATGAATAATCCAATCATACTGCCCATTATGGCAACCGGAAACAGCACTACTATATTTGTTCCGGCACTTGCTAAAACCGCAATAAATGCTTCGCTGGCCCCAAGCCTGGAGGATGATTTGACATCGCCTGTTTTATCGAGCCTTTTGACTATTGCCTCCAAAACGACAATAGAGTTTGTAACAAGGACGCCAACCGACATACCAATAGCAATCAATGTGGAAATATTCAGCGTGAATCCGACCATTTGCATGAAGAATAATCCGATGATAATGGTCAGGGGCATAGTGACAGCCACTACCATTGTCGCGCGTATGTTATAAAGAAAGAAAAATAGAATTAGAGCTGTTAGAAAAATACCCTCGGCCACATTCAGCCAGGCACTTTCAACTGTAGCCTCTATAAAACGTCCGTCATCACTTACCCATACAAGCTCCATGCCCCCGGGCAGCTCTTTGGTAAGCTTGTCCATCTCTGATTTGACGCCATTAACAACGCGAACCGCATTGGCCTCGGCTTTCTTTTTAATCTTAATATAAATACAGGGTTTGCCGTTGATATTTGCCTTTTGGCGTAATTCCTCGGTAGCCATTTGGACCTGGCCGATGTCACGAATGTAACACCGCTGATTATCTTCATTCGCTATTTCGAGACCACCAATATCGTCAACATCTTTACATTCGGCATCGAATTTAACCGTGAACTCGCGGCCCGATTCCTTAATATGGCCCGATGGAATTAACCTTACACTATTTTGAATCGCTTGAACCACAGCATTGCTTGCCAGACTTTTGGCTGCTAATTTGTCACGATCAATTACTATGTGAACTTCGCGCTTGGCCCCGCCAACCAGCTCGACGTCGGCAACACCGGAAATAACTGTGATCTTATCTCTGAGCGTATTGTCGGCAAAGTCATACAGCTCATCCAAAGAAACTTCTCCTGTCAAAGCAAGGTTGGCGATAGCTTTGGCATTGATATCAAATTTCAGAATCTTGGGATCTTCGACATCTTCCGGGAAATCAGCCTTAATCAAATCCAGTTTCTCGCGAACATCTGTCGCCGCTATATCTACATCTACGCCAAGATTAAATTCCAAAAGACTCAGACACACATTCTCCATACAGGCGGAACTAACGTGTTTGAGCCCGTCGATAGTAACGATCTGGTCTTCTATTCGCTTGGCCACGTCCGTTTCAATCTGCTCCGGAGTGGCGCCGGGATATATTGTCGTTACCGTAATATAGGGCACGTCCATCTTGGGCATTAATTCAAGGCCCATTTTTAAGTATGAGTTCAGGCCCAGAAGAGTTAATCCGATTATCAGGCAACTCATCGCAATAGGTCTTTTTATCGAGACATCGGAAAGAAACATTAGTTACCCCCCTTTTGCACGGAAACAACCTGGCCATCCTCAAGCATATCCTGCCCCATACTTACGACTAAGCTTTGTTCGTTTAACTTATCGCTGATAACTTCAGTCCAACCATCGTTTTCAATTCCGGTTTGTAATTCCACCATCCGGGCTTTGTCACCACTAACAGTAAAAACAATGGCTTTACCTCCTCGCCGCTGGATAGATGTTGAGGGTACTGACAATCCCTGCTTTGACTCTAAAACAACTCTGATCTGAGCCATTGCACCGGGGGCAATACTTGCCGAAGCATTATCAATAAGGCACTTAACCTCGAAAGTTCTAAGTTTGGGGTTGATCGTCGGACTTTTATAGCTGACAGGAAATTGTCCCAGATTTTTATCCGATACAATCACTTCAATCATTGTTTTAGCGGATATTACTTCGGAATAGTAACTTGCAGGCAGATATGCGCATGTCTCTATTAAAGATATGTCATCGATACGTACGACAGGCACGCCGGGGCTGCCCATTTCCCCTGGTTCCAGCAAACGCACGCTTACTTTTCCGCTGACAGGTGCGTAGATAGTCGTGTCCGCCAGATTCTTTTGAGCAATAACCAGAGCGGCTTTGGCCTGATCCTCCTTCGCTGCCGCCAGATCAACCTGGGTTGCAGACAATTTCTCAGAGGCCTGCAACTGCAGGTATTCCGATTCCTGTTGCTCAAAAGCATCTGCGGTCACGGCCTGCTTCTCGAACAGCCGCTTGAAGCGATCATAGTCGAGCTTTGTCTTGTGAAGGTCCGCCCTGGTTTTCTCCAGATTTGCATTGGCCTGTTGTTTCGCATACTGGGCGACCCTGAGACTGTGACGGCTTATCTCAAGGTTCTCTTTGAGATTGGCCGCGTCTGTTTGAAAGAGTTTGGTTTCGTTGGCAGTAAC
>CAYTNN010000300.1:0-4193 GCA_964439135.1 uncultured Pirellulales bacterium | reverse complement strand
CCGCAGGGCCACAGTACGATCGGTCTGGGCTATGAGCCTGATGAGATGAGCCTGACGATTTATGATGTCCTTCTGAACGTTCAAATTGGAATATCCAATGTAATATTAGGCACGAAGGTCGAGTGGCTCGATCTGGCCCCAAGCAATGTATTGCTTTCGGGTGCCGAGCTTGATCTGACCGGCATTGTCGGCAGAGAATTCGTCATGGGCGAGAAGCTCCGAATAGTCAGGGACAAATACGATTTCTGTGTTATAGACTGTCCACCGTCGCTCGGACTATTGACCTTAAACGCACTGCTCGCCAGTACCGGTGTCGTCGTGCCGGTTCAGGTTCATTATTATGCTATGGAAGGCCTCAGGCAGTTGTTCCAGACGGCGAACATCATTGCGGAGCGCTTCGACCCTTGCCATGTAAATATCTTAGGCATATTGTTGACTCTTGTCGAAAACAACACCCTGCTCAGCAGGCAAATTCAGCAGCAAATGCGGGAATTCTTCGGTGATTTGGTCTTTAATGCGGTGATTAACAGAAGTGTAAAGCTCGCTGAAGCACCCAGTGCCGGTGAGCCGGTCCTGATCTATGCGCCCGAAAGTAAGGCGGCCGCCGAATACAGGGCATTGGCTGATGAGATAATCAACAGCAGAAATTTGGCTGAGCAGATAATTAACCAGAAGGCTTTGGTCAGGAGATAAGTAATGTCAGAGCTTGATAAAAATAAGGCAGGATTGCAGAAGAATGTGTCGTCGGTATTTAAAGGGGTACCTGTTCCGCAAAACAACGGCTCTCAACAACCTTCCGGCACACCCACACCTGATCCTGCGCACGGTGTTCCTCCAAAACCCGTGGCCGCAGACCGTCAGGTTTCGCAGAGTTCTCTGATTAAAAAACTCAATCAATCCGAGGATTCTTTGGATAATACCGCACAAAAACAAACCCCCAACGTCTTTCCAAAACCGACTTCCACGAACCAGATGACGCAGAGTCCTCTGATTAAAAAACTTCCTCAGCCCGAAAAGTCATTGAAGCAAGCCGCAAAGGCCACGCAGCCCAAAAGCAGTCCGTTTATAGAAGAAACCAGCTATGGCCTGTTACAACAAATCAAGAACAAGCTCTTTACACCGAAGCCGGGTGTCAGTCCAACCAAGCAAAAAGCTATGGTAATAATGGTGCCGATCCTGGCTATCATTATGATTTTTGTCTTTAGGCAGGTTCTTAGCAAAGCTCCGCGTAAGACGAAAGGAGCCGGGACTGATGACACACCCGTCGTTGTCGCTAACGCCGATTCCGGCCGTGAAATCGACTGGAAGGTTCCGGAACCAATTTCGATTATGATGAGGGACCCGATAAAATTACCGGATGAAAGCGGTACACAAAACACAGAAGAAAACGGAACAGCCAATAAGCCGAAACAAGGAGCAATAATCGTAAGAGATATCGTATATTCACACGACAGGCCCTCTGCCGTGATTGGTTCGAAAATAGTATACGTTGGGGATAAGGTTAATGACGCTACTATTATAAAAATAAACAGAGACAGCATAGAATTCGAAACGGATGAAAAAAAGTGGGTGCAAAAGGTCCGCGAAGCAGAAAAAACTACTGTTCAAAAAGTTGACAATCCGAGTGAAGATCAATCGGAGTTGCAATAATTAATAAAGCGAATAATGACACTACTGAGATACGAATTGAAGTGATATTAGGTAAGACCAAAGTTAGAAAAGGAGCTGTTATGAAAAGCTTAACAATAAAACCAAGCAGATTAAATTTATTGATCATCTGTGCACTTCTCTGCTTTTGCTGCGTCTCGGCCCGTGCCGCTGAAAGCAGCGAACAGACAACAAAAAAAACCGTCTTAACCGATCTCGAGCAACGAATGCAGAAAGTCGTATGTATCGATGTCAATGAAGTCCCTATCGGCACCGTAATAAGACAACTGGCCGACCAGGTTAACGTGGACCTTATCATGAGTCCAAAGGTCATCGGCAATGTGACCGTTTCACTGACCGAAGTATCGCTCGACGAAGCTCTGCGATGCATTCTTGATGTCCACGGCGCCGGTATTATTATAGGTGAAAATGTCATCCGGATATTGTCACGCGAAGAGATGCCCGCGATAGCCGAGAGGCTTGTCACTCAAACGTTCGAAATTACTTACGCGGATGTCGCGCAGGTTGTAAAGGCTCTGGAAAAATTCAAGTCGGCCCAGGGTTCCGTCTCCTCCATCGAGGGCACCAGTCATATCATCGTGACTGACACGGAGAGCAAAGTCCGGGACATCACGAATCTGCTGAACACAATCGACCGCATAACACCGCAGGTATTGGTCGAAGTGAGAATCTATGACATCACCAGCAAGAACAACCTCGACCTCGGCATCGACTGGTACGCCGGCAGGCGAACCAACTTGAATGCTTCCGGTTATCCGGTCAACGACGATATTATCGTCGAAAAGGGCGGCAATGAAACCTACATTAGCAGCAGGACCGATCCATCTCTCGATGCTGGTTTTGTCGCCGGTACAAACAAAACAGAAGATAGCACGCAAGGGTATCTTCGATTCGGCCTGCTTAATAACAGCATCGACATCAATGCAATACTCAGGGCCGAGAAGGAAAATATCGATGCCAAGCTTCTGGCCAATCCGAGAATTCTGGTCATCGACAACGAAGAGGCCACTTTCGATATCGTAACCGAGCATCCCTACGTGGAACGAACCATCACTGCGGGCAGCACCACCGAGACGGTGAAATTCAAAAACGTCGGCGTCAAGCTCGTTGTTACCCCGCATGTAGCAGGGAACAATATGTTGAGATTGAACATAGCGCCGGAATTCAGCGTTCTTGTGACTCGAGTTGTAGTCGCAACGAGCAATGTCCCTGTGGTTGACACTCGCAAAGTTAACACTATAGCACTTGTCAGAGATGGTCAGGCGGTTGTCCTGGGCGGCCTGCGAAAGAAAGAAACGTCCAAGCAGGTCAACAAGGTGCCCATACTCGGTGACATACCCATACTCGGCCATCTCTTCAGGTTCGAAGGTGAAGCGACGACTAATACCGAGCTGGTCGTATTCATCACGCCACATATTATCACAGAGCCTGTTTTGACCGAAGAAGAGCAGCAGGCCCTCGATGTCACTGAGTTTAGCGGGCCGATACCTACTAAAACCAAAGCAGAGAAGGAAGCCGGGAAATAACCGCCGGACACATGATTTGCCGCTCGTGATGTGTTTGACGATTCACGAGCGATATGTCCCGGGTGGCGAATCGGTATTTCTTCACATAAAGCGACCGGCTGGGGAACGCGAACTTGATCATTCCGGCCTCGAACCGCTTGATAATCTCCAGATTGACTCGCTCGTTTACTTCCTGGAAGAGCCGGACGTCCGGAGGACTGACCTAATAGCTCATTATAAATGTTCAGCGACCAGTCGTTAAAATTGCTGAAGTACACCCTCGGCGGCTTTTCAGGGTCGGTATTGGCCTGCGGAACGTCGGTAAGTGTCTTCTTTATCATATCGTCTGCCTTTTTATGTCAAATTAACGCTGGAAAACAACCATTTTTGCTCAATTTCATTTTTGTCTGCAACAAAACCCGCCAGTCAGCCGTCTTTACTTTCGAGCTTCGAGGCTCAAGGACGTAAGTTTTCTATGTATTATTCAGGTGCTCGCATGATAAAACGCACGACAGTAAACTTTATAGTCGATCTGGTCGCTTTTTTAGACCTGCTGGCATTATCTTTTACCGGCTTTCTTATGAAATACGTTCTGCCGCCCGGCTCAGCAGGGCACGGCCAGGGTTTTCGCGGTGGCCGGGGAGCGGCAGTGGCCAAGGATTTCTGGTCGATGGATCGTCACGAATGGGGCGGCGTCCATTTCTACCTGGCCCTCATTTTCGCCGTTCTGATGCTCACACACATCCTCCTGCACTGGACCTGGATCAAGTGTTACGTAAAATCGCTCTTCGGCTCCAGCCGATAATCCGGTTAGCCACTTTAACCCGCACAAAACCGCCAAACTGGGGAATTTCTCCCCACCCGCCGTGTTTAAGATTTCCAGCCAAGCGCCGGCGATTGGCTTTGAATTGGGTTTGTTTTTTCGCAGCCAAAAACCGCAACAATCCTCATAATACCCTTTCATATATATACTTACATTCATTTTGGTCTTTCATAAATTGGGTTTGTTTTTTCAAATTA
>CAYTNN010000299.1:0-4202 GCA_964439135.1 uncultured Pirellulales bacterium | reverse complement strand
CGCTTGCGGACTTCGAGCAGTTGAAAAAGAATGTCAAAGCCCGGTTCAAAACAGCTGCGGGTATTGTAGAGACCGTGCGAAGCATCAAGGACGAAAGCGAGATTGCAACAATCAGATCCGCCGCTGCCATCTCAACTAAGGCCCTCGCACAAACCCTGCCTTACATCAAGCCGGGTGTCACCGAGAGCGAGATGGCCGGCATGCTCGATTTTCAAATCCGCAAATTAGGGGCGCGTAACAGTTTCGAGACTATAGTCGCTTTCGGCCCCAACGGTTCCCGTCCGCATCATCAGCCGGCTAAAAGAAAGCTCAAGAAAAAAGATGCCGTCCTGATAGACTTCGGCGCCAAATACAAAGGCTATTGCAGCGACATCACCCGATGTTTTGTGATCGGCGGCATGACGGCTTTTTACAAAAAGGTCTATGACGTAGTAGAGCAGGCCCAGGCCGCCGCGATAAAAACGATAAAACCCGGCGTGAAAATCGCACAGGTCGACGCCGCCGCACGAAAGGTGATTGACAAGGCCGGCCTGCCCGTTTACGGCCACGGCACAGGACACGGCTTCGGCCTCGAAATCCACGAAGATCCATTCCTCAAGCCAGATGGCAAAAGCAAACTCAAAGCCGGCCAGGTCATCACAATCGAACCCGGTATATACATGCCCGGCAAGCTCGGAATCCGCATCGAAGACGACATCCTCGTAACCAAAACAGACCACAAAATTCTTACCCATAAGTGCCCCCATTCGCCTGAATTGTCGTAATTTTTTCGTAGATGGGCAACTGTGTCGAGGGCGTCCCGCCCTCGAATCGCGGGCAATTGTTCAAGCTCCAAAATCAGCAAAAAAAAAAGCTTGTGATGCCAAATCGTTTTTGCTAAGATAACAAGAGCGGGAAGTATCGCAGTCTTACCAGTAGCATCTCAGGATGGGCCATAGACGAACCAGTTACGGTTCTGAAAGAGAGGTCTAATAATGAAAGCTACACATATACTCCTTTTCATTGCGGCTTTCTGTATATCGGTCCCGGCATTTGCCGCCGAAAAACTTAACGTGTCGGAATTACTCGATAGATACGCTGAAAATCAAGACAAAATGAAGTCGCTCATTGCCAGGACAGAGTCAGCTTGGATACCCTCTGCAGAGAGCACTACAGAGCAGCAACTGAAACAGTATCGAAGCAAAAGCATAGTAGAGTTCAGATATGAGGATACCGGAAAGGACTTCAAAGCATACTTTTGCAGAACTCCATTTAAATTGGAAAGCGACGGCACTTGGGTCGAGAAAAATGCATCGAGATCGACAAAGTTACTGTGGCGTGATAAACGCTACTACCAATACTACAAAGGACCGCGGTTAGCGGTTAGCAATCTCTACGTGACCGCCGATGCAGAATATACAGGCAATGAGCATTTTGAAATAGCTTATGACGGTGTCGGTCCTTTCTTGGGATTTTTGTGTGGCGATCGTGAGCGTATTGACTCGATACTAAGGCAGTCAGACTCTCTCTCAGTTCGACCTGATCTTGATCGGGTAGCATCGGTGAAATGTTATGTCATCGATGCTGTTTCCAGGCATGGGACTTATACGATCTGGTTTGATCCTGAGCACGGATACGGGATTGCTAAAGCGATTGTGCGGAAGGGGCCTGAAGATCTTCGGCGGGGACGTCCGCGAAGCTACTATATTATTAATTCTTTTGACAATTCTACTGAAGTGATGCAGAACGTCCGATTCGAGCGTGTGAATGGAATATGGTTTCCCGTGGAGTTCGAACGGTTGTCGAACCGAGAGTATAAGGACAGAACTCAGTCCGGCCGCACACCGTACAAGGTTACGTATCTCGATGTTAATCCGGACCACAACGATCTCGGCTCGTTTAGCCTTGATGGGCTTGATATTCAGGATGGCACACGAATTAGAATTGGCGATGCACCTGGAAAGCCAATTAGAACTGAGTATACCTGGCAGAAGGGCAAAAAGTTCGTGGTGGATGAATGGGATGGACGCATCCAGTACGTGCCGGAGGATTGGTCGATACGGGTAGGCGTGGGTAGAGAATTACCGGCGTTTGAGGGTATTGATCTGGACATCACTGCTGAGGACATTAGTAATAAAGCAATTCTGCTTTGCTTTTTTAACATGAACCAACGGCCGTCGCGAAATTGCCTGCTGCAATTAAGAACAAGGGCAAAAGAGCTTATGGCAAAAGATGTCGTCGTGGTTGCCGTTCAAGCTTCAAAGGTTGATGACAGCGTACTCAAAGATTGGGTGGAAAAAAACAACATTCCCTTCCCCGTCGGAATGGTTAAAGGCAACCAGGAGAAGACTCGTTTCTCCTGGGGCGTTCGTTCGTTTCCCTGGTTGATTTTGACGGATACACAGCATGTTGTAATCGCAGAAGGTTTCACCTTGGCCGAGCTTGATGAAAAACTCAATGACAATTCTCACTAATGGCCCGGATCGGCAATGTGCTGTTCTTCATCTCCGGCTCTGATTGCCTGACTCAAAGGCGTAGATATTTGTTTACCTCCCGAACGCGACACGCTATAATTACGTGCTGAGTTCGTGCTGCGTTGTAGGGGGCAACCCTGTGTGGTTGCTCTGGGCAGGCACATGGGCCTGCCCCTACGAACATCGATGAACTATGTAAGATGGAGGTCATTATGAAGACAAGATGGGTATTTTTGTTGGTCATATCGGCGTTTTTCTGCAACATCTCAGTAGCCGCCGAGGAAGTTCGCTTTGAGAAAATAGTCTTAGACAAAACATTTCGAGCCGAGGGGGTCGCAGTTGGGGACGTAAATCACGATGGTAAGCTGGACATCCTGACCGGCGACGTTTGGTACGCAGCGCCGGACTGGAAGATGCACGAGCTGCGCCCGGTCGGTCAATACGACGGCACAAAGGGTTACAGCAATTGTTTTGCCAACTTCGCAAAGGACGTCAACGGCGACGGCTGGATCGATTCGATTGTCATCGGCCTGCCGGATGGGCCGTGCCTGTGGTACGAGAATCCGAAGAACAAGCCCGGCCACTGGAAAGAGAGGATGGTCGTCAAAAGCGCCTGCAACGAAACGCCGATCTTCGTCAACCTGCTGGGCGACGGTAAACCTGTACTGGTCTTTGCCGTTCGGCCCAAGGGCCAGATGGCCTGGTTTGGCGTGCCGAAGGACCTCGACGGTCTGTGGGACATGCATATTATCGCCGACGGCCCGAATGCACCGGGAACTGAGAAATACAGCCACGGCCTCGGCGCAGGCGACGTCAACGGCGATGGGCGATGCGATGTACTTATCAAAGAAGGATGGTGGGAGGCGCCCAGGGACCGCACGGATAAGAATTGGAAGTTCCATCCCGCCAAGCTCGGCCCGGACTGTGCCGATTTGCTCGTCTATGATATTGACGGGGACGGCGACGGCGACGTTATTACCAGCTCGGCACACAATTACGGCATCTGGTGGTTCGAGCAAATCCCCGGCGCGGACGGTCCGCAATTCGAGCAGCATGAGATATTCAAGGAATTTTCTCAGACACACGCGATACGCCTGGTCGATGTTAATAATGACGGTATCAAGGATTTGGTTACGGGCAAGCGACATTTTGCACACATGGGCAAAGACCCCGGAGGCAACGAACCAGCAGTGCTCTACTGGTTCGAGCTGCGGCGTCCCGAAAACGAGGATATCGAATATATTCCGCACAAAATCGATGACGATTCCGGCGTCGGAACCCAATTCGAAATCGCCGATATGAACGGTGACGGAAAACCCGATATCGCAACCTCGAACAAAAAGGGCGTTTATCTCTTTATGCAACTGCCTTAGAAAAGTATGGTGCGGCGGGCAGCATATATGCTTTCAGCGGTTGTTAGTATTTATTTGACTGCCGGCGGTTACACGTTATAATGATATCGTTCACTAGGGGCGGTCCGCGGAGAAGCGGGCCTGAGAGAGAACCCTCTGAACCTGATCAGGACAATCGCCGATTCGGCGTCGATGCCTGCGTAGGAAAGTGATTGGCTAATATCATAAAACTTACGATGTGAGAATGAATCGCTTCCTACAGGAGCGATTTTTTTATTTTAGAGATGGAATCAAGAAAAATGACAACACAGTTACAAATTGCACGAGGCGGGACGATTAGCGACGAAGTAAAATTTGTCGCTAAAACGGAAAATGTTGATGCTGAGCTGATACGGGA
>CAYTNN010000298.1:0-4231 GCA_964439135.1 uncultured Pirellulales bacterium | reverse complement strand
TATAACACTTTGCGCCATTTTCACCCTACCGCAAATTGGCTTTGTTTTTTCAAATAGCACTCTGCCATTCCGCATCCTTTCTTCTCATTTAGGATTTAGAACTTCGAGTTTAGGATTTCCGGCCGATGGTCGGCATTGGTTTTGTTTTTTCAACTTAAGCCCTGCCGGAGAAGCTCCGGATTTACTATTTTCTATTTGCGATTTACTATTTTTCATTCAAATCACGACATACTACATACGATATACGATATACGAATTCGTTACCTATTATACGACCCGGCCGGCGAAAAGGCGGGCTTTTTCCGGAAAAATGTCCATTACACGGCGTCCGTATTGCGTATAGCGGAAAGGGATTTCCGGCAGTTTTTCCTTTTACCTTTTTACTCTTTCCTTGCTTTTTGTCTTTTTTCACTTTTTTCACAATTTTTCGATTTTGTCAGTAACATTTACCCCGTGAGATACGCCATCAGTAAAGATGGCTTAAGTTATCTCACGGGGTGAACCCCGTTAAAACGATGTAAACAATAGATATAAAATGGCAAACTACCATTACGTATATGTCCTTATGTCTCAAAAGGATGGCAATTTCTACGTCGGGTATACGAAGAACATCCAGAGGCGTTTGGAAGAGCATAATAGCGGTCGAATTGCGTCAACGAAGGATCGGCGGCCCATGAAACTCATTTATTGGGAGGGCTGTATCAGTCAACATGATGCGACAAGAAGAGAGAAGTATTTGAAGACTGCTTGGGGCAAAAGATATATTAAGGGCCGCGTAAA
This sequence comes from uncultured Pirellulales bacterium, assembly GCA_964439135.1. Lineage (GTDB taxonomy): Bacteria > Planctomycetota > Phycisphaerae > Sedimentisphaerales > Anaerobacaceae > JAFGPJ01. Next base: position 3,451 of record CAYTNN010000298.1, on the reverse strand, counting down.
AGATTATCTAATGGGGTGAACCCCGTGAGATACGCTGTAAGAAGTAGAAAAGCAGAATTTGTTTGTTTTGGACCGTAACAATGGATATTATATGAAATAAAAACCTTGAGCGAGCTTTTCAATTGATTCCGGCGGAAGACAGCAGATATGAGATATTGATTATTTCGTGGAAGGCAGGCTTTTGCGGGTGAGTATTTTGATAAGGATGTGTGGCGTAGATCAAATGGGTGACTGTCCATAGTCTTAATATCGATAGAATTTATTAAGGTGCTCTAAGAATGCCTAATATAGTGAGATATGTTTTAGATATTCTCTTTATCTTGACGCTTTTGGGACTAGCGTTTGTGCCACGAGAAGGCAAGATAAGATATGTTTTTTGGGCAATTCTTTTTATTAATGTTGGCATACGCATTTTTTTGATTATTGAAGGCCACAGGAAAACTCATAAAATCGATCTTCTGGAGAAAAAACTTGAGTTAGAGAAAGGAACTATTAGGGACTTTCAAGCAAAGCTTGAAATTGTTTTTTCAGGTAAATGGCCCCAAGATAATAAGCCATATCCTACAAGAATTCTCTCGCCAGTCAATCAGGAGTATTATATTGTTTTACAGAAATCACAATCACCAGAAGAACGTAAGAAGATCACCTTCTTTGCTTCCGAAGAGTATCAATTCAAAGATGCGGGAGAGGGCAAAGCATTATTTTACGCACGTGTAGCCGTTCATTCGGGAGACAATCCTCTTGGGAAATTGTTACCAGAGCTTATTGACTATGACCAAATTGACATTCACATACCGCTGATCCGGTATGATTATATTGAAAATCAGATATTGCTTATTGAAAATGTAAACATAGATTTTCTTATAAATGGAGAACTTTTACGAACCTTTGCATTTGATAAAAAGAATGAAGTGCCAGTTAAGTCTATGTGGGTGAGTTTTGCTCTTCACGGTGACGGTATCTTTTCAAATCTAACTTTAGACAACGAAAGAGCAATTATTCCAAACAGACATTGAAGCTTTCAGAAAAATAGGAAAATTTACAAATGTTATGAAGATAATGAAATATCATTGTAAAAGAGAATAATGAAGACGTGTACTACATTAGGCTTCGTTCATGAGCAGAAGGTCGTGAAAAGAAGAAAAAGGAGGCTGAAGCTGTAAATAAACAAAAGTAAAAGAACTTAATAAGATAACATAAATACGTGAATGTACCTATTAAACATAAAACTTGATATTCAACAGTGTGCAGTCGGATACTTAATTATTTTGGAAATACGATGGCAACGTTGAGCAGAAAAACACTTAGTATAGCAATATCTTGTTTGGAAAGATGGACCAATACACGGATCGATCAGTTTCTATATGAATTGAATGTACCTGAGGAACTAATTGTTGGTGATTCAAAGAGAAGGATATTGTTGAACCTTTTCAGAGGATTGGAAGAGGTGGAAAACACCAAACTCCTACGAGAAATCGTATTCGAAGCTTTACAACGCTTGCAACGTGATGATCGAATCTGGCTGAAAGAAGCTCTTATGAAAGACGGATTCGTCGTAAATGGTAAATCAATGGCTGAAGATGTACCAGTCGCTGAAGATACCCGTACTTCTTTAGAGATACTTATCAAGAGGAACTCTGAATATCTTGATATAAATACTCTGAGCCATCACTTATCAGAAAATATTGACTTATTTAAACAAGAAAAGTGGGATTCTTCTATAGGCCATGCGAGGAATTTCGTAGAGCAGTTACTGGAAGACGTCGCTAAGACAATTGCAGAATGTAACAAAGAATCTCCTAATTTAAGCAAACCTGTAAAGATTAGAGAGTATTTACAGCAATGCGGTTTCTTTGACACGGGAGAAAAGCAGAAACTCGTAGACGGTGTGTACGGATATTTCAGCGAGGAGGGATCTCATCCGGGCATTTCAGAACAGAGTGCAGCCAGAGTCTGTATGCACATACTATGGGCATTTTCTTTCTATATCTTAGAAAAATTTGAAGAGTGGAAGAAGCAGAATGGCTAACAACTACCGTCAGGGGAAATTATGGTACTTTTTCCAGGATACGTGCAAAGACTTAAAGAGCTACAGTAAATGTTTAGATGAGTTGTGCTTGATAATGACAGATTTTGATATAGGACAGCGGGTGGGCTGAATTACTGCGTAGCTTTGGGGCGCAGACATCGGCTGGAATTAAGTGGACGGAACAATTTTACACTATTGGTGAAGAGACCATCATGCCAGCGGGCAGACGTCAGCACATAGTACCACAAATGATGATTAGACGCTTTGCGTCCGATGATGGGAGACTTATTGAATTCCATAAGCCAATGCTTACAATCGCTACTCGTCGTAAGTACCCACGTCAGATTCTCTGGATAGACAACTTTTATCGGGACTTCCTTTTGGACTTTGATGCTGAGATTTTGCAGGGCGTTGAGCAGGCATTCGCTCACTACTATCCGTCCATAGTCGGTCAGAATCAACCGGCTCAGCTTTCCGGGGAGGGCGAGGCTGCCTTGGTTGACTGGGTTGCTGCTATGCTGTGTCGGACAAGGGCAATAGCATGTTTGTCGCATCGGATCGCTCGCGAGGAAGATGCTTTCTTGGGCAGTCTTCTGCCCTTGATTATGAACACTATTCGGTTGAATTGGTTTATTGAGATTAAAGACATACTGACAAGGTCCAACTTTCGATGGTCGATGAAAGTGTTACAGAGGGAATGCAACATTGTGCTGACAGACAATCCCGTCTGCCAGACGAACGGCATAAGGCAAGGAGGACAAATAACAATAGTCCCACTGTCTAAGAAACACGTTCTCGTTGGAGGACTTCAGGAGGCTGTTGACGAAGCTAGGTCGTGGACGATTGACCAAGTGAACGCTTTCCTTGCTGCTTGGGCGGAGAAGTCGATATTCGCAGCTGACCGCAGTGACCTTGAGATTATCAAGGCAAATCTAGAAGGTGATGGAACTGTCGGATCTAATGAGTGGTGCGAGATTGCTCGCAAGCCGTTTTTCGGCTTGTCTGATCGCATATATTCAAGGCAACCTCCTTCTTCAGAACGCTTGTCAGATTGGTGGGAGGAAGTAAAAGCGGAGTTTGGCTCCCCTCTCTTGTGACGCCTCAGAGGCAATCAGGGATACTGTTAGGGGAGGAAAGGGGTCAGGCTTTTGATTTAGGTGTCACTAACATCCTTCAGGGGAGCAAGAAAAATAGGGGCAGCGGAGCAGCCGACAAGGCCGCCATCCGGCGGGTGAGAGAAACAGAAGAAAAAGAACTTCAATACACGAAGTCGGCAACCATCTATTTAACCCTGAATGGAGACATGCCTGAGCTGTCAATCAACCAGTGAGGCTAAAACTTCGTCAAGTTTTGCCGTGGCCAGAGAAGTGCAACTGTCCGCCGCACCATAATACATCCACAGCTCATCGCCTCGAAGCAAGA
>CAYTNN010000297.1:2090-4351 GCA_964439135.1 uncultured Pirellulales bacterium | reverse complement strand
CCGAGTTAAACTGAAGTCCCTTTACCCAAATCTTTAAGCGTGACATAGCACTAGTCTTCTCATTTTAGTTCTCCTTGCTGACTTGCCCATACAAGTCAGAATAATAGATCTTTCGTTCGGTCGGTTAAGTAAGACCTTCAATCTGTTTATTATTCCTACACACAAAACAAACCCAGAAGGATTTGTCAACAATAATAGGGTCCGTCACAATCCTGTCCGGCACACAGAAGCAAGCCCTCAACTTCGGCCGCTCCTCATGTCATGATACTCCGAAAATCAATCTTACACTATTTCGATTCAAAAAACAAGTGTGGTGAATAGGTATTTTTCTATTTTTCCCGTTTTTACGTCAAAACAGGCGATATTTTTCTCATAATAGTCCAATAAAATAGACTTATTTCTTGCAGGAACTAAGAATTGAACCTATGATTCAGGTTATTCTCTTAAGCAACCGCCATTCGTCTCCGGTACATTTTATTCGGTACATTCTATTATGCGTTGTGCTTGATAATGAAAAGGTTTTGAAAGACTATAGAATGAGCAGAACTTGCTCATGCTACGGGATAAAATGCTCTAACGTGTTGATTTGAAAGAAAACCCGCCGAGTGAATCGGCGGGCTAAATATTTTTAGATTGCTGTTCCAAAGTCAGTCGTGCTACCATTACACTATTGCCCAAAAATTTTTGCTGCTCATTCACTTTGGTATCAATAATAGGATCCGTTCCATTATCCCCCCGGAGTTTTATGCTGTCTGTTGTGTAAAATATTCAAAGGGGGCAAAAATTCGGTATATTTTGCCCCCCAACCTCGCGCGCGTAAAGGGGGCAAAAATTCATTTTCAATCTAACAACGACAATTTCGGATAAGAACGCATTTTCCTTTTTACCCAAAAAAGCTACGCGCAAGAGTCTTTTGCTCGATAATATAGGACGTTCGGGGTGATTGAACCGGTCGGTCCCGGAGAATAATCGCTATAACGGGAACCACATGGGAACATGCCAGAGAATCCTCAACTGTTTGGATCTTGCAGTCCTTCGAAAATAACTCTTGACAAAACGAGTCCAAAAAGGTACAATACTAAAATGATAAAGTTTACATCGGCCTTTTTTGGGAAACTGTAGACGTTTAACTTGAAAGGGCCATTGGTGGGAGATCATGGGGGCATCATTGTTATAGTTTGGAGGTTTATTTCTAATAGAGCCTCTTGTCTGCTATTGCCCTGTGTATCACCTGAATCTCAACCGGTGTTAGGACCAGTGCGAGCAAGATAATAGTGATTAAAGATATGAGGAGGATAAGTAATGAAAAGGGTAAAGAAAATCCTAAAAGCCCGGTACAGCAGGAAAGTTATCATATATTTACTGATGTGCTGTCTGGTTTTGAACACATCGCTTCCGGCCGTGCTGGCCACACCTACCGGGGCTAGTCCCGACCTAAGGGATGGCGGCGGCATGTCAATCACCTATAAAACCGGTCTAAACAATAATACCACACTGGTAAACGTTGATACCACCCGCACAATTATTAACTGGGATAGCCTGGATACAAGGGGTGGTGCCGCTGATGTGCGAGAGACTCTTGCCTTCACTCAGAACACCTGGGGGGGCAGTTTGACAAATTCTGCTGTTCTGAACAGAATTTCCGGACCTGCAACTCAATTTAACGGAGACCTAAGCGCCCCCGGAATGCGCATTTTCATGGTTAATCCCGCGGGTATTGTATTCGGCAGCGGCTCGACTGTCAATGTCACGCAGTTGGTCGCTTCAGGTCTGAATATGTCAAACGATGCATTCAAAAATGTCCTGGACGACGTGGGTAACCAAATGGTTTTCTCCGGCGGTAGCGGAGAAGTGAAAAATTACGGCACAATTAATGCCAATAACGTTATTCTGGTTGGCAAGAAGGTTATTAATGTCGGCTCTATTACTGCTGATGCAGGATTGGTTGTAATGGCCGCCGGCGATAAAGTATTTCTTGCTCAGGACGGTAGCGAAGTTTTAGTAGAACTCCTGGCAGATCCCCTGAATACAACCGATGATGTCCTTAACGGTGGTTCAATAATTGCTGATAATGGGAAAATCATTCTCGCCGCCGGTGATACCTTTTCAAGAGCTGTCTCTAATATTGGTACCCTTGCAGCAGCGGGCGGCGAAGTAACGATACAAGCTTCAAAGATTAAAAACAAGGGTCTGATTGATGTTAGTAGCAGCATCAACGGCGGCAGCGTTGCCTTAACAGGGACTGAGGAAGTAATAATCGG
>CAYTNN010000297.1:0-1990 GCA_964439135.1 uncultured Pirellulales bacterium | reverse complement strand
TTCTTCCGGCAACCTTACCGTTAACGGTGACGTTATCGTTGGAAGTGAATCTGACATCGTAAATGTTTTTAACGGCCAAAATGCTCACGCAGCGGTTTATCTAACCGCCGCTGATAATGTTCAGATCAATGGTAAAGTGGGCGCGCATGCTCGAGGCGTAGATGATGAAATAACAGAAGACGATATAACTATGGCCGAAATCAGGATTTTTGCCGGTACAGATCAAGATTTGATCGGGGATGCTTTCATAGGCGGTGACGTTGTTGCCGATGCAGAATCGTCGGATCAGGGAACCGCTGAAGCGATCGTAGAGATAGATGCATGGGGCAACGTTACATTTGCCGATGGAGCTGAGGCTCACGCTATAGCCGATAACGGAGACGCGGAGGCCGGGCCGGGAACTGAGAATGATGAGGAATTTAGTGATGAGGATCCTCCCGATCATGCTCGAATTATCATCAATCCACAGTATTATCCAACACCACCGCTGATAGGGATTGCTGATGAATTCTCAACGCCTAAAGGCGATGCTATCTCTCTTGACGTTCTGGCCAATGATACACAAGCCGGTGAAAACTTTATAGACGGCACAATAAATTCTTACACGGATCCTGATGCCGGTACGGTGACACCGACTATGAACGGTGACAGTATCGTAGGACTTACTTATAATCCGCCTGAGGATCTCAGCACCTTAACATTTGATGAAAATGGCGAAGCCACGGTCACCTTTACTTACGTAGGAAGATTAATAAAAAATGATGAGGTACTTCTCTCTGAGGATACTACAGTTACTATCACTTTGGTCAATAATCTTCCGGTCGCAGTTGATGATTTGACGACAACCATTCAGAATCAGATTGTTAACATCAATGTGATTGCCAATGATACTGATTTGGACCTGGATGACGTTCTCGCAGCAATAGAAGGCGCTGTCGCACCAAAGAACGGCACTTTAGTGCTGAACGTGGATGGCACATTCACCTATACACCGAACAAAGGCTTTTTCGGAAACGACAGCTTCACGTATTCGGTTACTGATGGTATAAATACATCATCGGAAGTGGAAGTAAGAATTAAGGTCACTGAAGTGCCTCCGATACCACTGTCAACGCTCGTTATACCATATATACATCCGGCACCGGGTCTCGATGGAATAGCTCCGGTAGGGGTAGAAATTTCAGGATGTCCGGCTTTGGCAAAATGGGTCGCCGAGGAACTTGGGGTAGACGAGGGGACGGTCGATATTTGGATGGCAAACTCTCTGGCCTCCACCAAAAGCATTCAGCCGTACGATGCGTATTCGCAGCTTATGAAGGCCGCGCTAATTCTGAAGGATGCCGATGGCACTCATATAGCCGCTCTGGCACAGGTAATGAATGAGTTCGCATCGAGTTTCGCACCACCGACCGAGGAGCAGATGGCAGCAATTGTAAATGCAATAAGAGGCAACACTGATGAAGACAGTTATTATGCTTTAGCCGATGAATACCTCGACGCTCTTGTGACATACATTGGCATCTTGAACAGCGAAATGGGTTTTTCGACAACAAAATCAGTACAATTTGTTACAAATAAATATATTAGTCGATTGAATCAGGATCAGAATGTCGGCGTCGTTGCCTTCCTTGCAGGATGTTTAGGTGTTCTTGGAGGATAAAAAGCAGGTTAATATTCTAATTTACGAAGTTTAAGTTTGCCGTCAGAGACTATTCAACCGCCCCTGACGGCAACTTTTTTTTAGAAACTATAATGCTTATTCGAAAGCTTGTGCAATCGGGGCATAATCCACATACAGTGACATCCCCATAAGCACCTCGCAGGATAGAGAGGTATCTATGGTACCAGACGGGCGGAAGGGCGGGGGCGTGGTTCGGTTTTGAAGGTGGCGGAGTCCCACAAATAATCCTGTCCCGGTATGAGCAGGCAAAAAAACAAGCCAGGGACAAGAACCTGACGCCTTGCCCTCGACACTAATTTACATATCTCT
>CAYTNN010000296.1:3004-4356 GCA_964439135.1 uncultured Pirellulales bacterium | reverse complement strand
TTCTCTGCGAAAGTTAAGCCGTCTTCCTCGATTTCTGCCACCGGCGGCAGGTCCGCAAGAGACAGCCACCGAACGTCGGCGTCGAGCATCGCCCCGATTTCGGCAATCTTGCCCGGATTGCCGGTAGCAACCAGAATTTCTTTTATTTCAGACATCCACGGCAATGATACATATCAAAAGCTAAAATGCAAATGGCAAAAACCATCCACACGATAGGATTAATAAAAATGGGTGGCAGCCTCAAAGCCGTAGGCTTTGGGGATGGTTTTGAATTTAAAATTTGTGGTTTTATATTTTGATTTTTGATTTTTGATGACTCTTTGATTATAATTGGTAATTTTAATACCAGCCCAAGAAGGCGACTAATATCTGGAGCTAAAAATGGATAATGGCAAAATTGTTGCTGAAGGTATAACTTTCGACGATGTTCTACTGGTCCCGGCCAAGAGCGATTTTGTGCCGAGCCAGGCGGATACCCGCACACAGTTGACCGACAATATCACGATCAATATCCCGATTATCTCGGCGGCGATGGATACCGTGACCGAGTCGGCCCTGGCCATCGCGCTGGCCCAGGAAGGCGGGATAGGCATCATTCACAAGAACCTCTCAATCGAGGCACAAAAGCGAGAGGTGGCAAAAGTCAAGCGTTCGGAGAACGGCATAATTATCGATCCGGTGACTCTATCGCCCAACGATCCGGTCATAAGAGCACAGGAACTTATGAGCGAGCAGAACGTCTCCGGCATCCCCATCGTCGACGGCAAAAAACTCGTCGGCATTCTGACTCGCAGGGATTTGAAGTTTCTCAAAGACTACAGCGTCGAGATAAGCACTGTCATGGTCAAGAATAACCTGGTGACAGGCCCGGCGGGCACGACCCTCGAACAAGCCAAGGAAATTCTCCAGAAGCACAAGGTTGAAAAGCTGCTGTTAGTCAACGGCAAAGGCGAGCTGGCCGGCCTGATTACCATGAGGGACATCGACCGCGTCCAGCAGTACCCCATATCGGCAAGGGACCGGCGGGGCCGGCTCCTGGTCGGTGCCGCGGTGAGCGTCCTCGATTACGAGCGAATCGAAGCCCTGATAAAAGCGGATGCCGATATACTCGTGGTTGATACCGCTCACGGCCATTCGCAGAACGTCATCGATACTGTAAAGAAAATCAAAGCTGACTATAAGATCGACGTTATCGCGGGCAACATCGCAACGGCCGAGGCGGCGGAGGATTTAATTGCCGCCGGTGCCAACGCTGTTAAGATCGGTATCGGTCCCGGCGCGATCTGCACCACCAGAATCATATCCGGCGTCGGAGTCCCGCAGGTCTCGGCGATAATGAACTGTGCCGAGGT
>CAYTNN010000296.1:0-2904 GCA_964439135.1 uncultured Pirellulales bacterium | reverse complement strand
CCAGATATCCTCAGTTCCATTATCCGTCTCACCAACAAAATCCCAACCGGCCTCCAAGAACGTCGCCGCTGTCTGCATCTCGGCCGTCGTCAGGCCGATCCCACCCTTGCTGGTCGTCCGGCCGCTGGTCTCGATGTCCCAGAAGCACGTCGAGTCTGCATGGTCCTCCGAACCGATTAAACCGCCGATGTAATGCTGTGAGGTATCGGGCTCGCCGGACAGGTTGATAACCTGGCCTGCTGCATAACAGCGGGAGATCGGGATATTCCCATGCGTTCCGATCAGGCCGCCAACCGCGTGCCGTCCGGCTGCGCTGCCGGTAGCATAGCAGTCTGTAATATAGCGGCCGGTCACGCCACCCCCACTGCTCCCTGCAAGTCCCCCGACCTGCCATCCTCCCACCACTTGACCGGTCGCACACGAACAGATGATAATGCTGTGCGGACCGATCCCTACGAGCCCCCCGACAAGGGACTCGCCGGTGACATCGCCCGTGGCACGACAGTTCGTTATGAAACAACCGCCTTGGTCGGTCTTCCCGGCATACCCGACCAGACCGCCGACAGAATTGTGGCCGTTGACCCGGCAACTGGACGTGCAACTAGTAATCGTGCCGCGGTCCACAAGGCCCACCAAACCGCCAATATCGTCGGTCACCAGGGCGGGGAAAACCGCATTGACACAGCCGCCAATGACGTGACAGTTGGTTATAGCTCCCTCCTGCATCCAGCCAACCAGGGGACCGACGTGCACTTTTCCACTTATATTAGGGTCGATCAACGTCAGGTTCCTGATCTGGGCGTTGGGATCGGCCACCATGGAGAAGAGGCCTCCCGACAGTGGAGACCTGTCGCCGTCGGTATAATGGAAGTTCGAAATGCTGTGGCCGTTCCCGTCGAATACGCCCGTGAAGGGTATGGACTCACCAATAAAATTGAACTTGTCCGGCGCGTAGTCTCCCAGATCAACATCCGCTATGAGCTTGAAGTGCTTGTCGTAGTCATTCGGTTCGTCCCCGAGGGTGTTGAGATGCTCAGCAGTACATATCAGATACGGATCGTTCGGCTCCCCCGTCCCCCCACCGTATTTCTCCCACCAGAAACGCGGATAGTCTAAACCCTCAGCTATCTTCCAGATGTCCTCGGTGCCGTTCTCTGCTTCGTTCACAAAGTCCCAACCGGCTTCGAGGAAGGTGTTTGCTGTCTGCATCTCGTCTGTGGTCTTTCCTATACCGCTAGCACTGTATGTCAGTCCAGAAGTCTGGATATCCCAGAAGCCGTCACTAATATCCTTGTTCGAATCTGATCCTACTAAGCCACCGATATAGTCATTTCCACTAACTTTGCCGGTGCTGTAGCTCGATGAGATGCTCTTATATCTATTGGATCCAACCAACCCACCTACAAATAAATCACCACTAACTGTGCCAGTGCTGTAGCTTGCAGTGATAAAGCCACTGTTTTTACCAACGAGGCCGCCAACATCCCTGCTTTCTCCAATGACCGTGCTGGTGCTGTAGCTTGCGGTAATGGAGCTGATGTATTCAGGATCTTCAAATCTGGTTGAAGAACCTACAAAACAACCACCAACGAGACCGCCAACACCACTATATCCAGTAACCGTTCCGGTGCTGTAGCTCGTGGTTATATTGCCACCATTACTACCAACGAGGCCGCCGACATAAAAGGAGGAAATCCCACTGATCGTACCGGTGCTGTGGCTCGACGAGATTTTGCCAAAATTCATTCCCACCAAGCCACCGATATCCCATTCTCCTCTAACCATGCCGGTGCTGGAGCTTGAAGAGATACTGCTGTCAGAAGAATTGTATCCTACCAATCCACCAACGTATAAGCCTCCATTGATCTTGCCGGAACTATTACATTCAGCGATTTCACTACTCAGGTTGCATCCCACAAGACCGCCGACATAAGGACCGGTTCCGTTGACATCTACTGCTTCTAAGCCAAGATTGGAAATCACCGACCCAATTTCTAATCGTCCGAACAGACCAAGGTATCTGCTGCCCTGGATATTTAGATTGCTGATCACATGACCGTTGCCATCAAAGTGTCCAGAGAAAGACGTACCACCAAACACTTCTGGATCATCGTATATGTTTTCCGATGCAATGATCGCCTTATCGAAGACCTTGCGGCCGGGAAGGTTGGGATCCAAATCGATGTCGTCGGTCAGGATGAAGTGCTTGTCGTAATCTTCGGGATTCTCGCCAAGCAGCATCAGGTCCTCGGCCGTAGCTATCTGGTATGGATTGTTTGGTTCGCCGGTGCCACCAGCGTATTTTTTGGTCGCGACAGCATTGACATCGTAGAAAAACATATCGGCACTGTTGGGCGGCGGGGTGGTTTTGCCGGTCAAGTGGACCGAATCGTCTTTGATGCTAAGCTTCAGGCTCAGGCTGACGTCGCTTTCTGTGCCGTCGGCTGTTTTGCCCTCGAATTCGATTGTCTTATAATTAACAACTGTACCGGCAAGTCCGGTCATGTTGAAGATTTCTTTGAGACTTTGGCCATATTCTAAGCCGGTATCATCAGTTAGGTTTGCATCGACTATCTCGAACGAAGCTATCCTTGAATTAAGATCGACGGTTAGCTGGAATTGTCCGGTGACGGCATAAGTTATGTTAACGCCGGCGAAACCGCCGGTCTTGAAGACGGTGCTTTGGTCGGGGCCGAAGACATAAACGCTTGTTTCGGCTTCAGCAGGTTGGTTGATAGCACAGAAAACAAGCAAGATCAGCAGCAACATCGTTATTTTGCTTATGTTAGCCATTTTACTCCATCCTCCATCAATAAAGAGCTATTTGCAATCTCGATATTATTGTAACTAAAGGTGACAGTAAAAGCAAGGATTTATCGGCGATATACGACATACGAAATACGA
>CAYTNN010000295.1:0-4398 GCA_964439135.1 uncultured Pirellulales bacterium | reverse complement strand
ATCCCGGACGAGCTGTTCCCGAATCCCTGGAGTATTTCAGAGATTCGCTGGTCGCCTGATTCGAGCCGGTTCACGTTCCTCTATAACCAGCGAGGTCACCAGGTACTGCGTATTATCAGTGTGGGTGCCGCGACGGGTCAGCCCCGTGCCGTCGTCGATGAACAGAGCGAGACTTTCATCGACTACTCCGGCAAGCAATTCAGTCGTTACCTCGACGATACGAACGAAATCATCTGGGTGTCGGAACGGGACGGCTGGAACCATCTTTATCTCTACGATGCCGAGACGGGAAACGTCAAAAACCAGATCACCAGTGGCACGTGGGTAGTCCGCCGAGTTGAGAACGTGGACGAAGAAAAGCGGCAAATCTGGTTTCAGGCCGGCGGGATTAGGCCCGAGCAGGATCCTTATTATATACATTTCTGCCGTGTAAACTTCGACGGCTCCGGCTTGGTGGTCCTGACTCGCAGCAATGGCACACATGAAATTACGTTTTCACCTGACAGGCGTTTTTTCCTCGACCGATGGTCCCGCGTCGATATGCCGCCGGTGACGGAGCTGCGCAGCACCGAGGACGGAAAGCTCATCTTCGAGCTGGAACGGGCCGATTGGAGCATGCTGCCGGCGACCGGCTGGCGAGCAGCCGAGCGGTTTGTTGCAAAAGGCCGGGACGGCAAAACGGACATCTACGGTATCATTATCCGCCCGAGCAATTTCGATCCCGGTAAAACATACCCCGTGATCGAGAAAATCTATGCCGGCCCGCAAAGCGCCTTTGTACCGAAATCGTTCGGCCTCCAGACTCGCGAGCACGCGATCGCCGAGCTGGGTTTCATCATCGTACAGATCGACGGTATGGGCACCTCGCACCGCTCGAAAGCGTTTCACGATGTGTGCTGCAAGAATCTCGGCGACTCGGGCTTTGCCGACCGGATTCTGTGGATGAAGGCTGCCGCGGCTAAGTACCCTTACATGGACCTGACGCGAATCGGCATCTTCGGCGGCTCGGCCGGCGGACAGAGCGCTCTGCGCGGCCTGCTTGCGCACGGCGACTTTTACAAAGTCGGGGTTGCCGACTGCGGCTGCCACGATAACCGGATGGACAAAATCTGGTGGAACGAGCTGTGGATGGGCTGGCCCATTGGCCCGCATTACGAAGAACAATCGAACGTCACTCAGGCACACAAACTGCAGGGCAAACTGCTGCTGACCGTCGGTGAACTTGACAGGAACGTAGATCCCGCTTCAACCATGCAGGTTGTCGATGCGCTTATCAAAGCGGACAAAGATTTCGATATGCTGATAGTACCGGGCGGCGGCCACGGCATTGGAGAAAGCCCCTACGCCAGCCGCCAGCGCATGGATTTCTTCGTGCGTCACCTGCTTGGAGTCGAACCGCGCAGCCTGCCGTAAACCGGCCCTTACCGCCTTCAAGCCTCCTGATGAGAAACATCATTCAAGGTCGCCCGGGACGAAATCCACAGGTATCGCTTTCTCGGGGTATATACCGAGTTTGCAAAGTACTCTCTGGAACAGGTTAAGGCTTCTTTCCCATGTTTTAATAGCGTTCCTGACCCTGGCTACTGCCGGATGCTGCTTGTCGTCGATATGCTCCACTACCGAAATCGCAGCCTCCTTGTTATTAGCCATCAACATCGCCGTAGCAAAGTTTGTCTGGAAGACAACAGGCGTCTCGGGAGGAATACAAATATTACTCCCGAAGGTGATTTCGCTCAATATCGTAACAGCCTCATGGATTTTTCCGAGCCGTAATAGACAAACACCCTGTGTATTCTTACTTGAAGCCGTGTTTTGCCCGAAATGCTTCAAAAGATTCAGTGCCTCTTGCGGACGACCCTGGTCAAGCAATTGCCGAACGGGATCGCGAGCAATGGTTGCCGATTTCAATTTATGACTGGACATTTTCTGCTTTTCCTAAAACCAGGCTGTTTTACGGCACAGATTACATCATGCTGAGAACCTGCCCGAAGAATCAGCCGAATCAAACAATAATGCGTACCTTTAACGAAGTTTTTTCCGGCGTACAATTCATCGATGCGAATTGGATCCGGATTCTATTTTTAGCCGTTCCATATAACAGATGATCGCCGTGCGCCGGGAGATAGACGAAAGGCAAAGGCTACACCGTCAGGCAGCTATGAAGTGCAAAAAGGGATGACGATTTGAATTGTGTTATCAGTGTTGAGAGCGAAACACGGTTGCCAAGAGCCAAAAGGACGGGGCCCTGGCTGAAAGCTTTCGCGCTCGTTAAACCAGATACCAAAGAAATCTTCCGGGGGTGAATGCCGGTTTGCCTGTCCGAACCGTTATTCGGCGCAATTATTGCGTTAGCAGCAACTTCGAGACGGAACTTGATATCTCCCTCGTTCCCGGAGCAGAAAGACTTATCCGCATTCCGGACGAAGCCGGAGTTCACAGCCGTCGACCAACCGATGGCTATAATAAGCAGCACCGAAAATAACCTGGATAAATCATGTAAAAACCACATACTCTTAATGTCCATTCAAGCACATTTAGAAAATCGGTAATAATACTACGCTGCTGCCGGCCCTCTTGTTCTATTCCATATAACCGCGCAACTGAAAAACCAGGGCGGCCACAGTGATTTCAAGATGTCCGGTTCCGGCGAATTTTCAGTTCGACAGGTCTTTTATGTAAATATCCTTATAGCGGATTCTCAGCAGATCCCCCGTGTGTATCTGCAGCGCGATATGGCCTGAAAGCCCAACATTCCGCATCTTATGCACATCGTCATCAAGCTCGCCGGTGCCGTCGTATTCTGTGACCTTGACACCATTGAGGTGGGCGGTAGCCACGGTACCGACGGCCTTGATTTCGAACTCGTTCCAGCCGGGTCCTTCATCGCTGTAATAAAAAACCATCGCTGGCAGCGCCATTGACGGATCGACCCATTCGCCCTTGGGGACATCGGGATAAAGCCAGCATTGGACGCCTCTTGTTTCGTCCCAAACCATGCCGGTTCGCCAGGGGCCGGGCGGATTGATATCGATCTGCGGGCCGTCCAGCCAGCCAGCCTGATCGTCGTACCGGCTGCGAATCTGGATCCCGCTATTACCCGGATTGTCGCTGTACGCCTGGAAACGCAGGCGCAGGATAAAATCGCCGTACTGCTGTTCCGTGAGCAGCCAGATGTAATCATGGTCCTTGCCGGCCATCGAATCAGCGAGTATCGTCCCGTCTTCCACCCGCCAGAATTGCTTGCCGGCATCGGCCGGCTTGCATTTGACAACCCAGCCGGTCAGGTCTTTTCCGTTAAATAACGACTCCCATTTATCGTCCTCGGAACAAAGATCACACTGCCGGCAACCGGTACCGACGGCGATTGCAGCCAGAGCCGCAACAATAATGCCGGATCGATTTAAAAATCCTCTTCTATTCATCAAGATTCCCTTATAAAAATACCAATCTGATTTCCACGCCAATACTACATACCTCTTATATCTTAACCGAATCGAGCATTTATAGCCAACGTCTTTGTCGGATCGACCGGCGGTGAAAATATTCGGCGTGTAGTCCCATATTTTTACGGCTATCAGAATAGAAACTCGAAGGCGAAAAAAAAGTCCTGAAGCGGCTTATTTTTGTTCGGTTTTTGTTTGGGTAAATTAGCACGCCCTGCCGATAGAACATTTGTTACTAAACGAATTTGAAGAATCGTGTCGAGGGCGTCTCGCCCTCGAATCGCGGGCTTCAAGCCCGCGACACAACCCGGGAATCAAAGAAATATGATACCAGACAGAGAAAAACAAGCTGAGCCGCTCTGCAAGTTCGGGCCCGGCGGCGATTTCGTCGCTGCCTGGCAGCCGGAACCTTCCGAGTACCCGGATGTTCTGGCAAGATTGCTTGGCTCGGCGGTCCAGGCGCTCGCCGCGGCATTCGGCCTCAAGCGTGCCGGTGCGGATGTGCCCTTAAGCAACAGCTTTTGTCCTCCGAAAGGAGTCCCAAGGACTAACGAACCGACCGTCCGTAACACGGAGAAATTAAACGATGCGATCCAGAACAGCACAGCCCGCGATTCAACTGACGCCGCGTCAGCTCCAGCTACTGCAAATGGTAGCCCGTTTCCAGGAGAACCGCTGCTATTCCCCGACCTTGGCCGAAATGGCCTGCGAATTAGACATCAGCCGAAGCACCGTGTTCGAACACCTCGCCGAACTGCGAAAAAAGGGCCTGCTTTCAGGATACCAAAACAAGGCTCGCTCTTTGAAGGTCAGCTCGCAAGGGCAAGGATTGCTTAACGAGCTGTCAGGGCAAAGTTCCCCACCGTATGCGACAGAAGACGCCGGCATCCCTTTAGCCGGCAGCGTCGCCGCCGGTGTGCCCGTGGAGGCCGTCGAGAACGTCGAATTACTGTCG
>CAYTNN010000294.1:0-4401 GCA_964439135.1 uncultured Pirellulales bacterium | reverse complement strand
CGCTTTCTTCCAACTATACGCTTTACGCCGATATGTCACGCCGGGTGATGGAGACGCTTTGCAATTTTACGCCAGAGATCGAGGTATATTCGATTGATGAGGCGTTTTTGAATCTTTCGGGCTTCGGCGACAATCTGGCGGATTACGGCCGGAGAATCAGGCGGACCGTAAAGCAATGGACCGGCATGCCCGTTTCAATCGGCATCGCGGAGACAAAGACGTTAGCGAAGATAGCCAACCGGATTGCCAAGAGATCGCCCGAAGCGGCCGGCGTGTTCGAGCTTACCGAGCAGGCCCGTATCGACGAGACACTGGCGCGGACCGAGGTGGAGCACATCTGGGGGGTGGGGATAAAGACCTGCATCAAGTTGAAAAGGGCCGGGATTAAAACGGCGATCGCCCTCCGCGGGGTGGATGTCGAGTGGATGAGGCGGCGTTTCGGCGTTACCGGCGTCAGGACAGTTTATGAATTGCGCGGCATGAGTTGCTATGAATTAGAGGATCAGCCGCCGACGAAAAAGGGCATTACCGTCTCGCGAATGTTCGGCAGAAAAGTCGAGACCGTCGAAGAGCTCAAAGAGGCGATAGCCAGTTACGCTACGAGGGCGGGCGAGAAACTCCGGGACGAGTCTCTGGCCGCCGGGACGATGACCGTCTTTGTGATGACGAGCCGTTTTGTTGACCCGCGGAAGAGATATTTTAATTCGCGCGGGGTTCATTTCCCGACCGCCACGAATTATACGCCCGAGCTGATAGACTATGCGGCCGGGGCCGTAGAGCGGCTGTACAAAAAAGGGTTTTTGTACACCAAGGCCGGCCTTATTCTCGGCGACCTTGTGCCGGAAGGCAGGGCTCAGGGCAACTTGTTCGACCGGGCCGACAGGCAGAAATCGAGAAGATTGATGCGCGCGATTGACGCCGTCAATCTAAAGCTGCCGGACAGCCGGCTAATATGGGCGGCCGAGGGCATAGAGAAGTCCTGGCGAACCAAGTTTGCCAGACGCTCGAAGAGATATACCACCCAGTGGGATGAACTTGTGGATGTGGTGTAGTTCAATGGGTGATATAAGATCTTTTATTGTGAATCTCGAACGAAGAGCTCATCTGGACCGAGGGACGTTATGTCCTTGGGATCAGGCGTAGCGACAAGTTAAGTGCTCAATAATTTTAATTGTTGATCCATCATGGCTATCCAACATAAGGAATATCAGAACATGTTATTTCAATGTTTGTTTTGCTCAGCATCACGCGCAATGCAGCCGCGCGTGCTTCCTTTTCTTTGTGAGGTCCAACTATAATTTGTTCTATCGGCAGGTCAATATCATTTGAACTGAAGAGTTCAATATAAGGTATGTGTTGATCGTTTTTATTGCGAAATTTTCTCTGTTTTTCAGGTTTTAATGTATCGCCATTCTGACTCGCGAGTCTTATCATTTCCTGATCCAGGACGGTCGGCAAAGCAACTATTCTAACCTCATTTTCCTCACTAAAACCATAATGTTTATATCGGCTAATGCATCTAACAAAAGGAAGAAAGCCTCCAGAGATATTTGGTTTTGCTTTCTTATTAGAATTTGTGTAATGCAAAAGTTGTTTTATACCTTTGGCAATTATTGCCAAATCATCAGACAGCTTCTCCTTTAACTCCTTTTCATCGTCGCTATATATACAATCAGAAAAATGGCCCACTCTGTATTCAAATTTTTTTGCTTCTACCTTGAGCAATTCTTTCAATTTTTGTCTATTAAATACCAAAGCGAAACCACCTCCAGTTCCATAACCACGCCATTGGCTCAATAGTCCATTGATATTAACTTGAGGATTTTTATGCTGGCCGCAAAATGAAAGAATATAAATTTCATCGCCAGTTGCTCGGTAGTGAGCGTCAACAACAACTTCCGTATTATGCTGAACAACTTGGGCAAGTCCTCCGTTTTGATTGATGCTATGTTCAATGTGCGGATACTGCTTAATTAAATTCTCGTACTCTTCGCGAGCATAGGGAAGGATCAATGAAATTAATTTGTCTCTAAACAAAATGATTTCTGAATAATCGTTCAGAAATTTATAATGAGTTGCCCACAAAGACTGGGTTTGTATGATTCCTAACAATCCATCCCATGTAGTGTAATGATATAGTTTCTTGTAGACTTCTGATTGTTTTTGCATCTGTTTTTTGTTTAATAAGGCACTTAACGTTGCGAGTCAAGGGCCGAGAGTTAGTAAGGTCCCTTGAACTCGCTTGTTATATTTCAATTCGTTTTGGCTCCCACCAAACGTTCATACCTTCATGTGGATCGTCGAAACAGTATTGATTGCTGGCGAGTTCCGCCAACAAATTAGGCTCGATGGGTACTTTTGCAAAAGGGTTATGGTAGCAACATAGTTCTAAATTTTCCGATCCTGTCTCTTTGCGTTCCAGAACACCGACGACACTCAAATATCGACGTCTTTTCTTTGTAACTGTCCTATTCCCAAGATGCCCGCGGCGAATCACTTCAATTGACCGATCAGGCAGCTTTTCATACACAAAACCGTATGATCCGAACATTGCTGTTGAAATAGTAAATTGGTCTAACAAGTTCCACTCACCTGCATTGTTGTAAACAACTATCATCGTAGGCAGCTTTCCTTCAGACAATCTCTTAACTTGGCGGTAACCCTCGGCCAGTTTGTCTCGTACTCGCCGGGTCGCATCATGTCCACCAGGAGATTGTGGAGTTCCCCAAATCTCGCTGATCCTCTCATCTTCTTTGTTCGGATCAAGTTGTTTTACTTCTGTGATTAATTCCATCGGGGGAATCAAAACGCGATAGTCGGGACTCTTTGCAATTGTTTCGGGTATGCGTTCGCAAACAATACCTCTGTTCTCACAAAGTTTCTCAAAATACCTTTCAGATATTGTGTAGTTACTCACTACATTCCTCGACATATAATAAGTTATTATTTGGTTTTATCGCTAATATTACTATGATATGCAGGTATTTGTCTATTACTAATAAAAACGTAACAAGTTATGTTTTGTTAGAGTGCTTAAATGGATTCCCGCGTTCTCGGGAATGACAATGTTCGCGGGAATGATATATGCTGGATAATGTGTACATAGGAATAGCGGGCTGGTCGTATCCGGACTGGAAGGGGATTGTTTATACCGAGCCTAAGGTCGATCAGCTCGAATATGTCAGCAGGTTTGTCGATTGCATCGAGATTAACAGCACTTTTTACCGTCCGCCGTTTGCCAGGACCACTAAATCGTGGCTGGAGAGGACTTCGAGGAAAAAAGACTTTTTCTTTACGGCCAAGCTTCATCAGGATTTTACGCACAAAGGCAAAATTGACGCCGGGATGGTCAGGGATTTTCATAAAGGTTTTGCCCCGTTCCTGGATGCGGATAAATTAAAGCACCTGCTGGTACAATTCCGGTACGATTTTGCGGATTGCCCGGACAGCCGGCGGCATTTGAGCGGGATAGTTCAGAGCTTCCGCGATGCATTCGAGTTGGCTGTCGAGGTCAGGCATAAGTCATGGCAGGAAAAAGAGGCTCTGGAATTCCTGCGGGAGCTTGGCGTTTCAGTCTGCAACCTCGACTATCCGACTACGTACAACTCGTTCAATTTGCAGCAGTGCACGGTAGGGCGGTCGGGCTATTTTCGAATGCACGGCAGGAATAAAGAAAAATGGTTCAGCAAGGCCGGTAGGGACCAGACCTATGATTACTACTACAATGGCGATGAGCTTGCCGGGATATACGATAGGATCGGAAAATTGGTCAAGGCTTTTGAGTTTTTAACGGTCATCGCCAATAATCATTATCGAGGCGCCGAGCTTGCAAATGTCATAGAATTGAAGGCTCTGGTAAGCGGCGAAAAGCAGCTTGTTCCCGCAGGTCTTTTGAAGGCTTATCCGAATCTGGCATCGATAGCCTTAAAAAAAATTTAAAATCCGCATGAAAACGCCGATAAATAAGCCCGCAAAATGAATTTAATGCTAAAAATAGGGTTTTTCACTTCTGCATAAGCCGCACACACAATCACCCGGATTTTATTCTTGACAAGAGGATAACTAATCTTGTATAAGTAGAAATATAGGTATTAGTGAGTTTCCGGCCTCCTGTCGGTCGGGAGTTTCTATCGCCTATTTCAGATTTTGATTTTTCAATTAGCAGTTCATATTTGGCTTATTGAAGGAAGGAGGTGATGTCAAATCGCAAAAAGTATCTTCGACAAATATAGATAGACTATATTTAGTTTGTCGAAGCCTAACTGTAAGTGCTTTGGTGCGTGGCCAAAGCGATATTATTAAATTTTTTAATGGAGGATTATCATGTGTAAGAAATTGTTTGTGCGAGCATCTCGTGTATCAAATTTCCGATCAGTCACGCGACGCCCGGAGAGGCCCCCT
>CAYTNN010000293.1:1287-4427 GCA_964439135.1 uncultured Pirellulales bacterium | reverse complement strand
AGTTATCCGCCAGAGGCGGACAGGCGAAAGCCTGAAAACATAATGCTATGGGTTTAAGCCATAGTAGTTTACTATGAGATCTTTTTTGACACGTCGCTCGTTCATGAAGAAGACATCCGTAAGTTTAACAGGCGCGGCTTTGCTGGGAAACGATGAAGAGCTGATGCGAAGATGCGCGGCCTTCGTTAACAATGGAAGGGACCCGAAGGGAGCCAGGAGAGGCTATCCATATCCAGGCTCTAATCATCGAATGACCGAGTTCCAGGCCGCCGTACTTACAGAGCAATTCAAACGCTTTAAGAAACAGGATGAGATTCGGCAAAGAAATGGAAAATATCTGGAGCAGGAATTAGCCAAAATTCCCGGCATCACACCGAGAAATAGATACACCGAAAAGACGCGATTCACGTATGTTACTTTTGAAATGGATTACGACAAAAAGTACTTTGACAATGTCCCGGCATCGAGGTTTGCCGAGGCCCTTCGAGCCGAAGGCATTCCGGTCTCAGGCCGAGCAAGAAGATACTCAAACGGCTGCCACAAAGAAGGGATGTTGGAAGAACACATTAATTCTCAGGCATTTCGTAAATCATTTTCGAAAGCATGCCTTAAAAAATACAGAGAATCTTTACAGTTGCCGATAATAGATAATATCAAGCCCGGTGGAAAAGAGAAACTTTCCATAGAAGGCAAAATAGCCTTTCTTGGGCCTACAAAGGATATAGACAATATTTTGGAAGCTTTTATAAAGGTAACTAAGAACATCGACAAACTGACATAACGAGAAGCTTTGTATTACAAGATACAAATTTGACATAAATAGCAGACAATCAACTTCAGGCAAATCTCAAATATAATGGAGTGTTTTCTTTAAATGGAATTTTCTGAAAGTCTTTCAGTCTTTTATTCACTTTTAATATCAAGTGTTCTTGAACGCAGAAGAACTTTAAAAATGCCATTTTCAGTATTGATAACGCACCTAAAAAAGAATATTGGCAGGTCCCAGAAAAGTGCTGATAACCCCGATGAAAGTACTGATAACGCCAAAAAAGCCATAAGGAGATGTATTATTTCCTTGAATTTACTGTCCACTTTTGATATGATAATAGTTCGGGCAAGAAGGAAGATGTGTTTACTCAATTAATAATGGATTATTTAGTCTGGAAAGGTTGCAAGATGGGTACATTAAGGAAAATGTTGGTTGTTCTTCTTTACATGGGATTGGTAGTCTGTGTTGCTCAGACTGTCGAAGCCCAGACATCGGAGGAACTGAATTTGCCCGTAGATACAACCACGCGTCTGGTCGTAAGGGAACTACGTATCAGCGGCAATACTTTGATATCAACCGGAGAGCTGCTGGAGTACATGCCGGCTGTTTATAATGCCTCCGGTCAGCCACAATCCCAGGCTGATAGCCAGTATCTTTATGACCTGAGGACTATCCAGGGACTTGTATCGGCGCCCGGCCAGCCCCGAGAAGTCTCGTTAAGGACTATTCAGGGCCTAACGCAATACATACTTTCCGTATACCAAACAAACAATTACTCCGGCATATATGTGTATGTGCCGGAAGGGGCGATCAAAGATGGCTATCAACTGGTGGATGGGATTTTACCAATTAACATTCTTGAGGCCCCTGTTAGCGAAGTCAGAATAAAATATTACGACGCCGAAAGAAATGAGGTTGAGGAAGGCTATCTTCGCCGCTCTGCTCTTGAGGAATGGTCACCCATAGAACGCGATAAAGTGGCCAGTCAGAAATCACTGGATTATCTGGTCAATCTTCTCAATCTCAATCCTGACAGACACATATCTGCCGTTGTATCCAGAGGCGCTGAGCCGAACACGTTGGCGATCCAGTACGATGTCTACGAAATCAATCCCTGGCATTACTTCATCATGGCGGATAATTCCGGCACGAACGAAAGGCAATGGGCCCCGAGGGCCGGTGTGATCAATACAAACCTTTTAGGCATAGATGACAGATTAACCGCTCTTGTCCAGGCATCTCCGGATTCTTTATCTGAGAACTACTCACTTTTCGGGAGCTATGACTTTCCGATTATGGATCCCCGGCTTCGCCTTAACCTTTATGGTGGATACAGTGAGTTTGACATAGATCCGGAGTCCGGCCCGTTTAATTTCCTCGGCAGCGGCACATTTTATGGAGCCGTACTGCGTTACAATATTTACCAGGAACAAAATTGGTTCTTCGACGTTACCGGATCTCTAAGCCAGGAGGAAAGCGAGATTGACTCTTCAGCGGAAGAGTTGTTCGGAGAAGATGTTTTTGCAAGTGACATTAAAATGCAATTATGGGGAATCGGGGCAAATATTTATCACAGAGATGACATCTCAAACACATCTATAACAATCAACAGGGTCCAGAACTTCGGTGGTTCCGACCAGGAAGCGTTTTGGGACCCTCTGACGTGGACGGGTGCTCGGTGGAATGCGGAGCAAGACTTTGCCATTTATACGATGGCAGCCAACCACAGTCAGTACGTGGATCCAAATAAGGTCCAGCAGTTCAGAGGTACTTTCAGATGGATAGCGCCTTCTGAAAGATTAGTCCCTGCAAAAATGACTTCTTTCGGAGGCATGTACTCGGTAAGAGGATATGACGAATATGAAATTGTTGCCGATGGCGGGATGTTGGCCTCGATTCAATATGAGTATGATCTGGTCAGAGATAACCAGATTGTTGAGCCCATAAAAATAGCTAACGAAGAACTGAAGAAACTGGCGCCCCTGGCCTTCTTTGATTATGGCAAGACCAAGGTACAAAGTCCTGCTCCGGGTGAGGAGGGAAATCAAACGATCTACTCGGTAGGTGTTGGTTTGGCTTTCGAGTTCGGAAATCATTTCAGCGGAGCATTGTATTACGGCCATCCACTGAAGGATACGGCTGATACAAGCAGTGGGAACGGCCGGGTCAACGCAAGCGTAATGCTGCGGTGGTGAGCCTTTTAACAAAAAAGAAAAAAGTATATAGGCAAATTAATAGTAGATAGAGTGATAATAGTGCATGGAAGAATTTAGATAGCAATTGTTAATTTTATTAAGGGGATGGATGATGAAAAGAATTAAAAGAAGTTTGAAAGGCCGTTGTTGGAGGAAGGTTATAACATACTTCCTGA
>CAYTNN010000293.1:0-1187 GCA_964439135.1 uncultured Pirellulales bacterium | reverse complement strand
TTTAACGGAGACCTGAGCGCTCCCGGCATGAGTATTTTCATAGTTAATCCCGCCGGTGTTGTATTCGGTTCTGAGTCAGGCTACAATTCAACTGTAAATGTAACGCAGTTGGTCGCTTCAGGTCTGAATATGGAGAATGGTGCATTCAACGCTTATCTGGATGACCCTGTCAATAACAAGATGGAATTCGTAGGCGGCAATGGTGACGTGATAAGCCGCGCCAAAATCACGGCCGATAGCGTCTATCTTATCGGTAAGAAGGTCTTTAATAATGGACCGATTATAGCTCCGGATGGATTGGTTGTAATGGCTGCCGGTGACGAAGTACGTCTTGCTCAGGATGGCAGCGACGTTTCAGTTGTCGTATCAGACATCGGATATAGCCTTGATATTCGGAACTCAAATATCATAAGTGCCGGTAATGGAAAAATAGTTCTTGCTGCCGGTGATACTTTTTCCAGGGCTATTAGTAATGTTGGCATCCTTGCTGCATCGGGTGGCGAAGTATCGA
This sequence comes from uncultured Pirellulales bacterium, assembly GCA_964439135.1. Taxonomy (GTDB): domain Bacteria; phylum Planctomycetota; class Phycisphaerae; order Sedimentisphaerales; family Anaerobacaceae; genus JAFGPJ01. Next base: position 676 of record CAYTNN010000293.1, on the reverse strand, counting down.
TGCAAGCTTCACATGTTGTAAACAGAGGTTTGATTTCTGTTAGCAGCAACGGTGACGGCGGCAGCATCAGCCTGACCGGAACTGATGAAGTCGTAATTGGTGAGGATGGAGTGACCGTACCTAATCCTGGAAAGTTGTTTGCAGATGCCGGGCTCAACGGCAATGGTGGAACGATAACTATAAAAGCCGGTACGGAGACTGTCGAAGGCAAGGTTACCATCGAAGAGAACTCATTCATTACGGCTATCGGCGGCAGTAATTCAGGTAACGGTGGTGAAGTGACAATCACCTGCGACAACTTTGACATTGCCGGTGATATCGACGCCTCATTCGGAAATGAATTATCCGGAAATGAATTCGGCGATCCCGGCAAATTGGTGATTAATTCTCCGAGTGTCATTATTGCAGACAGTGACGATCCCATTGCCATGGACACTCTCTACGAGAATTATATCGAAGCTCTCTCGCAGGAAGGAACAAGCCTTATTGTAAACGCGGCAGAGGGCATCACCGTCAAGGACATAAAGGACGATACCGGTACCGGCGAAATCACAGGCGGGTACGGCAGCATCGAGCTTCATGCAAAAGGTGAAAATAGTGCCGTTTCATTTGATGACACTGACAATACGATAAGAACAACTCTGGGCGATATAATTATCGAAGCCGGCAGCGGCGG
>CAYTNN010000292.1:0-4437 GCA_964439135.1 uncultured Pirellulales bacterium | reverse complement strand
GTGCCGGCGGCTTATTCGTCTACTTTCGGGCTGGACATGATATATTCCATACAATCGCTTATTTTAGCTGTCGCTACAGCGACGGTGCTGTCGGCTGCCCCGTAATATAGATTAATCTGATCGATTTCCTTGTGGACGGTAGCGCCGTTAGGGAATACCACGTCGCTGACGTCGCCGATACGCTCGTAAATTGCGCTTGGCCCAAGGACCCATTCGGCGCCTCGACGCAGAACTTTCCAGGGAGAGTTCAGATCCAAGAGGGCTAATCCAACCCGGTATATTGCTCCCGCGGTGGTACTGCGGACACCGTGGTAAAATAACATCCAGCCTTCCGGCGTTTCTATTGGCTGACAAGCCAGCCCGACTCGGTGGCAATCCCAATAGGCCGTCCTGGTCATAATCAACGGCCTGTGATCGCCCCAGTGTTTCAGGTCCGGCGAGAAGCTGATCCACATGTGAGCTTCACCCCGGACAATAGGCCGGTGAATCAGTGCGAATCGCCCGTTAAACCTGCGAGGAAACAGGCAGGCATCCTTGTCCTCCGGCGGCAGCAGGGAACCCAGACGGGCAAACGTCTTGAAATTCTTGGTAATCGCCAGCGAAACGACCGGGCCGCCCTCGCTGAAAGAAACATAGGTAACGGCGAATTGCTTTTGCTCCTCAAGCCAGACAATGCGAGGATCTTCCAGCCCCCACCTTTCCTCACGGGAGCTTTGGTCGGCTTCGAGGGTCGGCGTAGCGTCAATCTGCCAGTTTGTGAATCCATCTGCACTACGAGCGACCGTCAAATGCGAAAAGCCCCGCATATCCTCGACGCGAATCAACAGCAGCGTTTCGTCGTTTAACCTGGCTGCCCCAGGATTGAAGACCGCGTTTGTCGGATAGGGCCAATTGTCCGGCGTCATTATTGGATTGCCCTCGTACCGAGTGAAAAGTTCGTGTGCTTTTTTTTGTCGTGAAAGATTAGGCATAGCTTTATTCCCCCTAAACGTCAAAGGATTTTAACATAATAAAAATAATGATACGAAAAACCTCAATTTATGTTCAAAATGCTCGGCACAATATCTTTAGCTTACATTACCTCATTTAATCGGCAAGATGAACATCTTCCTATAAATCAAAGTACGAATTTTTAGATACCGCCGAAGCTTAATGTCGCAGGATTCAGGCCGGCTCGAAAAATAACGAATCTATTCTGCTGCCCGGCTCATCGTCGAAATTGCCATACTATGCCTTGACTAACTGGGTTTCATACAGGCTTTGATACAATGGACAGGTCTTCATCAACTCATTGTGCTGGCCCTGAGCCACAATTTGTCCGTCATCCATGACTACTATCACGTCTGCTGTAATAACGGTGCTGAATCTGTGGGCAATAATAAAACAGGTCCTGTCCTGCATAATTTCCTCGATAGCGTTGTGAATTTTAGCTTCGCTGTCGGCATCGACCTGGCTTGTAGCCTCGTCAAAAATCAGAATCGCCGGATTCTTCAGAATCGCCCTGGCGATAACGATTCTCTGGAACTGCCCGCCGCTCAGGCCGGTATTCTCTTCGCCGATCATCGTATCATAGCCTTTCGGCAGCGGTTCAATAAACTCATGCGCATACGAACGCTTGGCGGCGGCGATTATTTCTTCCCTGGTCGCGCCGGGCTTGCCATAAGCGATATTTGCCGCGATCGTATCGTTGAACGTAATCACATTCTGCGTAACCATTCCGATCTGGCTTCGCAGATTTTGAAGTTTCGCCTCGCGAATATCCTTTCCATCTATCAGAATTCGGCCGGAATCCGGGTCATAAAATCTCGGTATCAAATTTGCCAACGTGGTTTTACCCGATCCGTTTGGCCCCACCAAAGCTACATTGTGTCCCGCCTCCACCGAGAGATTGACTTGTTTTAACGCGGGGATTTCGGAACCGGGATATGTAAATACAATGTCCTTAAATTCGATCTTGTATTTCAAAGGCCCAAGCTCGAGAGCAGCGGGACTCTCGACTTCCGGTTCGAGGTCGATAATCGCATATACCCGCTCGGCGGCGGCGTTGGCCTGCTGAACCTTGTTCCAGATGTCACTGCTCTTGCGAATAGACTCGGCCGCAGTACCTAAAAGCGCGACCAGTGTAATAAATTCGCTCGCGTCAATTTCCTGTCTTGCCACCCAATGCGCTCCGAACAGCAGTGCCGCACCCCCTGCCACCATTCCGAGCACTTCCATAATAGGGCTCGTCGCGGCATCGATCTTCGCTATCCGGAATAATTGCTTTAACAATCCTTTATTGATAACGTCAAAATTGGCATTCTCATACTCCTGCCGGTTGTAAACCTTGACAATCTTTATCGCGGTTAAAGCCTCTTTAAGCTTGGCCAGCATCAGAGACCAGCTCATAAGCGACTTCCTCGTGGCGCGCTTGATCTTCCTGCCGAGCTGTCCGATCACAACCATGACAAAGGGCGCAGAGCAAAGAAATATGACCGTCAGCTTAAAGTCTATTATCATCGCACCGGCGATCAGCGCCATGGCTTTCATCGGCTCTAAAAGAGCCTTGCCGAACATCGCCTTCGTACCGGTAGCGAGCTGTCCCGTATCTCGAACCAGCCTGCTGACAGTATCACTGGGATGTTCGCTTTCAAAAAATCGGACAGGCATATTAAGTACGTGCGAAAAGACATCTTTACGCAGATTTACAACTGCCGTCTGGACGACTTTTTCCGCAGTGTACTGCTGATAATATCTCGCCGTGCATCGTATAACGGTAAAAATCCCCATTAAAATTATGATCATACTCACCGCCCGCGTCTTATTCTCCGGAGTTTGCTCTCGCGGCAGAAAACTCAGCAATCCCTGCACGGAATCAAGATAAAAGGGTCTGCGCCCGCTGTCTAACACGGCATCCTGCAGTTCAGAAGCCCCCCCCTGATCGAACCGCTTATAACGGACAGGTATTTTCTCGCTGCCGCCGGCCTTGGCAAGTTCTTCGAGCAGCCTGGTTGCGACGACTTTGTCCGCTCCTTCTCCAGTAACGGAACTTCCGGTCCCGACAATCCAATCCTTCTCTCGCAATCCTGCGGCGTACGCATGACCGTCGGGTTTGACTTTTGTTACAATCAAATAATAAGCAATGTCAGACTTGTTCGGATCGGCAAAGTCTATTCTGTCCGGCGTATAAAACTTTATACCGTATCGCTGCTCACAAACCTTACGGTCGGCCCAGCCGTGCAGACCTTCTTCGCCCATCATCACCTTCAGCAGTGGTATAATTGTCATAAAGCTCAGTGAAAACAGAATGCTTATCAAAATCGCACTGACAATTATCACAATCAGCCGGGGCCATTGCGGCCAGATATACTCGAATACACGCCAAAAAGCCTTCATTCGATAACTATCTCCTTAATATGAAGCACGACCCTTCGACTGCGCTCAGGATGAAGAATAACTTCATGCCGAGCTTCAGACGAGCCCCGAATCCATGCTTCATACGCTTATCAGCAATTCATTACGGTTTCGGCACACTAACAAACTTCCCCCTGCCGGTCAAGCTTAAAGGTATTGACTTCAAATGCCATTTTTGTTAACCTGTCCGCTTTTTAAGGAAGCCGTTAAATGAAAATAGACTATCTGATTTTGGGCGACTATGAGACCAACTGCTATGTTCTCCGTGAAAATGATGCCGCTCAGGACTGCTTTGTCATCGATCCCGGCCTGGAAGCCGATGATCTGCTCGAATTCCTCGACGAGCAAAAACTAAATCCGCTTGCCGTGCTTCTGACTCACGGCCACATCGACCACATCGCAGGTCTGGCAGTGCTTCGAAGCCGGTTCCCCGAAATCAAAGTTTACATTCATAATCTCGACGCCGAAATGCTCACGGAGCCAAGTATAAATCTATCCGCTATGACCGGCTCAGCGTTCGTCACCGAGCCGGAAGATGCGTCCTTAAAGGAGCGGGACATAATCGACCTGGCCGGCGTGAAATTACTCGTGCTCCACACCCCCGGCCACACCCCAGGCGGCATCAGCCTGTATTCGAAGCAAGACGGCGTAGTTTTTGTCGGCGACACGCTTTTTGCCGATTCGATCGGCCGGAGCGACTTCCCCGGCGGCAGCATGTCACAATTGCTGGCAAGCGTCAGAGAAAAACTTTTCACCCTGCCCGAAGAAACACAAGTCTACCCCGGCCACGGCCCAGCAACAACAATCGCCGCAGAAAAAGCACATAATCCGTTCTTCTAAACGAAATAGTAATCATTAATCAACGAAATGGGCCACGGACGTCGTCCTGTTTTCTTTTGTCATATCGAGCGCAGCCGAGATATCTTGCCGGGGATTTTACGTGTTCTATATTCGCAGCCAGATCCCTCCATTTCAGTCGGGATGACAAAAAACGCAGCGTTTAACGTTCACTCCATCAATAAATCCGATTCACCTGAGAGCACA
>CAYTNN010000291.1:1921-4486 GCA_964439135.1 uncultured Pirellulales bacterium | reverse complement strand
CATTGATTATGCACAATTGGTATTAGACCACTAGGATCATCGCCGATAGATTTAATAACTGTAATTTTATTATAGCAGACCCGATATGACACCGAATTTTATCTCTTACCCCTCTAAAGCCTTGTTAAATATGCACGCGGCCTTATCAAAATCTTCCTGCCTGGCGCAGAGCACGACTAATCAGTGTATTTCAATCTATGCGGATCTTCTTATGCCGTGACAGGCTACGGTGGCGGTGGGATTGTCTCCGAGTAACTGTTATTACTGGAAACGGGATCCAGCAGTGGCAGGTTGACCTCACAGGTGTATTCATACCAGTACTTGCTCGTGTCCACGTTATATATGGTATAGAATTCACCGGTCTCACCGGGCTGCAGGGTGGCAGCGATCAAATGGCTACTCGATATAGTTACGGTAGGGTCGCCCAGCGTATAAGTATGAAGAGTCTGGCAAATGTTCAGGTAAAAGGTGGCATTCACCAGTGCATCCGGTCCACGGTTGGTGATACGACAATAGACATCGCCTTGCGGCAGATTATCCGGAAAGATATCCGTCACGGCCAGGTCAATCTGCATGATGTGAGCATGGGGCAAGATTTCTATGTGCTCGCTGTAGACATTGTTGCCTGGGACCGGATCGGTGAAGGCGTCGGATGCGGCGCTCACCTCGCAAGATAAGTCGTACTTGAACGTATTGAGGTCCAGATCGATTTGCGTGGGGAATTCGTGCGTCTGGCCCGGGGCGATCGTGATGTCGAATGTGCCCTGCGACGCGGACGGGATACTGGTCGTGGCCCCACTGACAAGATCGGTCGCGACTCCGCCGCAATATACCGTCACCGGCACTGCCTGCAGGGCATCCGGCCCGTTGTTGGTAATGTGCAGATGCAGCTTGCCCATAGGTGAGTGGTGCGGGAACAGGTCTGTTACCGCCAGGTCGGCTGTGGGTGCGCCCGGGCTCAGCGCGCCAATCTCCTCGGTGTAGGTATTGTTGCCGGGATCAGGATCGAAGAAGTCACCGGAACCCGATGCGGCACTCACAGTGCACGTCATGTCATAGTCGAAGCTGCTCAGATCCAGGTCGATCTGTGTCGGAAACGCCTGCGTCTGTCCCGGGGCCAGTGTAATGCTGAACGTGCCCTGTGGAGCGTTTGGGATCGTCGTCAAGGCTCCGCTCGTAACGTCTGTTGCCGTCCCGCCACACGTTACTGTCACCGGTACTCCCTGCAGCGTATCCGGTCCATTATTGGTGATGCGCAGGTACAGCCTGCCGAGCGGGAACTGATCTGGGAACAAGTCCGTTATCGCCAGGTCTGCCGAGGTAACACCGGGCTGACCTTCGCCGGGTTCTTCTCCACCAGGCGTTTCGGCATTGGGCCAGAGCGGCAACGGCGGCCCAAGCATCAGCCTGTCGAGTGCCAACGTGCCTTCAATCGCTTCGGCCGATACGGGTCCGCCGACGGCCTCGCCCGGGACGCTGAAAAGCTCGATTCCATAGGCCAGCACATGATGCTCGCCATTTCGTACGACGACTGTCACATACATCCATGTCGCGGTCTCCGGTTCTTCCGGAAATTCAGGCAATGGTGCTTCGGCCAGTTTAAGCAATTGGCCTTCAGTTTCTTCGCTCCAGAGGGCAATGAAATCTTTTTGAAGCATCAGCACGTGGCCGGGATAGGTCAACGCCGAATTAACCAGCCAATCGCGCCGTACTCGCGAGTAAAACGTCATTTCTTCCCAGTATCCCGTACGCACGGCATATTCACCGGGCGGAACAATAAGCTTGCCCTCCTGTATGAAGGGTGTGGTGTCCACAGATGACACGTCCCAGGCCGAGGATAGAGACTCGTCAAAATTCTCAATCACCCAGGGAACCACAATAACCTCGTCGACCTCAACAGCCGTATCATCCACCGCAGCCAGCGCCAATCCGCCCGGCAGTATGGGCTCAGGGCTCGGATTATACAAATCGCACAACCGCACTCCATCTACGCCAACGATGATCAAGCCGTCCAATTGCGTCAGATGCAGTGTGAACCAGTCGCCAACGGGCAACTCAGGCGGTACCTGGATTAGACGTTCGACGATCATACCGACCGCCGAACCGGGCAAAACCCGACGGGCCTCGATTGACTCACCGCCCAGAACCAGACGCATGCTGTCTTGTCCGGCCGTAGTGTAAGTAATACCGATGGCCCCCGGGCCGGTGCGACGCATACGGACCAGAGTAGTGCAGTTGTGCAAGTCCCTGTTATGAGAGGCATGTGCATCCTTCGACTCCAGTCGTAAAATGCCGTCCACCACAGTAGCACCGACGCTCAGATCCCAGCCTGGCGCAGCAGGATCATCAAACGTCTCGATGAACTCGGGCGCCAGATTGAATCTGGGTTCGGGCTCGGCATACCGAGCCGCTGCCGGAGCGACGAACAAGCCTATCGCTAACTCTAAGACAAGTAGAACATAGCCTGGATATCGGATGCTTCGTATAAAATTTCCCATTGCTTTCTCCTTTACCTTCTTTGGGCACAAAACCTTTGTGAGATGAAATTCGCAACATAACAGATAA
>CAYTNN010000291.1:0-1821 GCA_964439135.1 uncultured Pirellulales bacterium | reverse complement strand
ATAAACTTCACTGAACTACTCCTGCAAACCTGAGTCCCATAATACCAAAATCCCATCTCAATGTCAACAACCTTCCGCCGGCATATTCAGTGTGCCGGCAAATTGTGGCGGCAATTTTCGGCTTTTCATACGGAACATCCAGGATTAGAATAATGGTTTGATTGTCGATTGGTCTTACGTTGGGTTGGCAGCAAAATCAAAGCGACATAAAGAGCTATCGTTAGCAAAAACCATTTAACACGAGTCGCATAAAATATACTGAGTTTGAAGTTATGAAGAATATCCGTGTTTCATCCGTACAGTTCGAGCACATTGCTGGTGACAAGAAAGCAAATCTCGCTAAGATCGAGAATTTTGTCCGGCAGGCCGCGGGCCACGGTGTCGAGCTTATCGTATTCCCGGAAGCCTGCATTACCGGCTATTTGTTTTTACGGAAACTTACGTGCAAAGAGCTGCGATCTCTGGCTGAGCCGGTTTTTGACGGGCCTTCATCACAAGCTCTGATGGCCCTGGCCAGGCAGCACAAAATGACCATCGGCGCCGGTCTCGTGGAAATCGCCGGCGACGGGAAAATGTATAATACGTACGTGGTCGCCATGCCCAACGGCGAATTTCAGCGGCATCGAAAGATACACTGCTTTATCAGCGAGCACCTCTCGTGCGGCTCGGAATTCACCGTGTTCGACAGCCCGCACGACTGCCGGCTCGCCCTGCTGACATGCTACGATAATAATCTGGGCGAGAATGTTCGTATAGCGGCCTTAAAGGGAGCGGAGATACTGCTGGCGCCGCATCAGACCGGAGGCTGCAAAACGCCGAGTCCCTGCTGTATGGGCGTGATTGAAAAGTCGCTGTGGCAAAATCGAAAGGCAAATCCGCAGGCAATCGAGGCCGAATTCAAAGGACCGAAAGGCCGGCAGTGGCTATTGACGTGGCTTCCGGCACGTGCTCACGATAACGGATTGTTTTTAATTTTCAGTAACGGCGTCGGTATCGACGGCGACGAAATCAGAACCGGCAACGCCATGATACTGGACCCTTACGGGCGGATATTGAAAGAGACGTGGAAGGCCGACGATGATATGATTGTTGCCGATCTGGATGCGGCATTGCGCACTAACTGCACGGGCGTGAGGTGGATTAAGACACGCCGGCCGGATTTGTATAAGCCGCTAACGGTCCCCACCGGCCGGGAAGAGGATATCCGGCGAGTCCGGTTCGGCGACAATATTTAGACACAAAAACAGGAGAATAGAATGAAGGTTATCGCTTTTAATGGGAGTGCTCGAAGGAACGGCAATACAGCCATATTGATCAAAGAGGTTTTCTCCGAACTCGATGCCGAAGGCATAGCGACAGAAATGGTTCAACTGGCGGGTAAGACCATTCGCGGATGCACCGCGTGCGGCAAGTGCTTCGACAACCAGGACAAGAGATGTGCGATCGACAATGACTGTGCAAACGAGTGCATCGAGAAAATGGTGGAGGCCGACGGCATCATTTTGGCTTCACCGACTTATTTTGCCGATGTCACTGCTGAGATTAAGGCGCTGATTGACCGGGCGGGCTATGTCGCAAGGGCCAATCCGGACATGCTCAAGCGAAAGGTCGGTGCTGCGGTCGTCGCTGTCCGCAGAGCAGGATCGATTCATGCCTTCGATACACTCAACCACTTCTTTCTTATTAGTCAAATGATTGTGCCGGGTTCGTCCTATTGGAATATCGGGATCGGAAGAGCCATAGGCGATGTCGAGCAGGATGAAGAAGGGCTGGAAACCATGCGAATTCTGGGCCGGAATATGGCCTGGCTGCTCAACAAAA
>CAYTNN010000290.1:1402-4525 GCA_964439135.1 uncultured Pirellulales bacterium | reverse complement strand
CAAAATGAGCTTAAGTATCTATATGAAAGGTGATTATGAAGAATTTCATGCTTTGAGACGGCAAAAAAACAAAGCCAATTCAAAGCCAAACAAAGCCAATATGCCTGCCTTTGGCTGGAAATCAGAAATACGAAACTCTAAATCCGAAATATAGGCATTTAACAGAAGCCTATTTGAAAAAACAAAGCCAATTTGGCAGGTGCAGAAATTGCCGTAAGTCCGGTTACAACAAAGACATACGGCAATAATGCACGGTTTGGGAGGCCATGAAAACAAAGCCAAACAAAGCCAATTTAATAATCGCACCGCCTTTTGAGCGGGATCAGGCCGAGACTGCTATTTGCTCGTGGACTACCTGGCGGCGTTTCTTCCTGCGATTTATCGTTCGCTGCTCACCATTGGATACCGGGGCGTCGCTGGATGCGACTTGGAGGGCTTCGATTGCGTTTTCGGCGTATAAATCTGCCTCCATCTCCTGCCAGAGGCCTTCGGCACGATTGAATAAGCCGCCTGAGACCAGAATTCGCATATCCGGCCAAGCGTTTACGGATTTGACAGTATCGATAAGCCGGCGTACGCTCGGCGCCTGTTTTGGGGCCGTGCCGTAAATCAGAAGGATATCTGCGCCGTAATCGTTGATAAATGAAAGAATATCGTCGTTGGTCAGGCCGCCGCCAAGGAAGCGGACGTCCCAACCGTTGCTCTCAAACAAATCGGTCATCATTTGGGCTCCCAGCTCCTGAAGCTCTTCCGGTGCACAGCATACGACGACTTTTTTGCTCTTGCCGGGCCGCCGAGGCAGCTTATTTTGAAGCTGGTCGACAATCGTCCGATTAACCCGAGTGGCCAAATGCTCCTCGACTGGCGTAATTTTTTCCTCTCGGAGCAGTTTTTCGATTTCCACCATAACCGGCCAGATGATATGGACATAAACAGAATTTACTGGAATACCGCTCTGCATCGCTTCCTCAATCACGGCACGGCAATTTTTTCTATCGCCTCGCAGCAGTGGTTCCAAATAACGTGCCAGCATTTCTTCCTTTACCATAGTTCGATCTCCATAAAAGTTTGTTTATGTTCTCTATATTTCCATTTTCAATTATTTACTGCCTGCCAAATGTTAACATAGGCAATATTTTAATAACCATAAATACGTATCGGAGAGTCGCGAGAAAAAACTTTAGTCAATATGGGCAATATAGGCAATAATGAAAAGGTTTTTTGCAGTGCCAAACTTATGCCGCGTTTACATTTTCAGAGGATTTTAGCCTGGGTTTAAATTTGCCGTATAATATCGCTGGTTTTTATGCTGAAACCGCTTTTTAAACAAAACCAAAGCGTTTAAGGAAAGTCCATAAATGAAATGCTATCGGCCCTGCAATGTTAAACTGGGCAAAGATATATATTATGGCATGGGAATTAAGATGGCAACCATTAAAACTAAAGGGCAAACGCAGCAACAGTTCCCAAAAGGATCCTGGAGCTATATATTACGTTTCATCCTTTTGCAGCTTGTATTCGACGCTGTCAACGAGTGCCTGCCAGGATGCTTCAATAACGTTCTCGGAGACGCCGACCGTGCCCCAGATCGAGTTTTTATCCCGCGATTCGATTATTACCCGCACGCGGGCGGCAGTGCCTGCTCGGGCGTTTACCACACGGACCTTATAATCGATCAAATGGATTTCCTTGATACCCGGATAGAAATTCTCCAGCGACTTTCGCAGGGCGGCATCAAGGGCGTTAACCGGGCCGTCGCCCTCGCCGACAACGTGCTCGGTTTTGTCGCCGACCCTGAGTTTGACGGTCGCCTCGGTGACAATGTCACCCGTTTTGCGTTTCTCAACGGTCACGTGATATTTGATCAGTTCGAAAAACGGCTTGTACGTACCCATGATCTTCTTGACGAGCAAGTCGAAACTGGCGTCGGCGGCCTCGAACTGGTAGCCTTCGTTCTCAAGCTCCTGAACGCGAAACAGTATCTTTCGGGCCAGTTGTTTATCCTCGGCAATTTTTGTCTTTTCCAGCTTCGCCATAACTGTGGATCTACCGCTCAGTTCGGAAATCAGGAACCGCCTTGCGTTTCCGACGAGTTCCGGAGCGATATGTTCGTAAGTACGTTTGCTTTTGCGCAGGGCGTCCACATGCAAGCCGCCCTTATGTGCAAAAGCACTGTCACCAACGTACGGCATATTCATCACCGGCGCCAAATTGCCTATCTCGAAAACATAGCGGGACACTTCGGTGAGGGTCTTGATTTTTTCGGGGCTAATGACTTCAAAGCCCATTTTAAAAGCAAGGTTAGGTATGATTGCGCACAAGTTTGCGTTGCCGCACCGCTCGCCGAGGCCATTGATTGTGCCCTGAACTTGTCGTGCCCCCGCCCTGACCGCGGCCAGGCTGTTTGCCGTAGCACAGTCGGTATCGTTGTGGGTATGAATTCCAACTACTATATTACCGAATTGCTCGCAGACGGCTTTGGTAATTTCGTAGACCTGCTCCGGCATGCAGCCGCCGTTAGTTTCACAAAGCACAATCGAATCGGCACCGGCCTGAGCTGCGGCGGCGAGAACTTTCATCGCATATTCTGGATTTTCCTTGTAGCCGTCGTAGAAGTGTTCGGCGTCGAAGATTGTCTCTATGCCATGCTTCTTGAGATATTCGACCGATTCGGCACAAATAATCAGGTTCTCATCCAGAGAGCAACCCAGCACATGCGTTACGTGCATGTCCCAGGTCTTGCCGACAAGAGTGGCCGCCTGCGTCTTGCAGGCAAGCATTGTATTCAGCGAGACATCATCCGAAACGCTGGTATCGGCTCTGCGGGTGTTGCCGAACGCGGCAATTTTTGCATTCTTCAAATTCAGCCTGGCAACTTCGGCAAAGAATTTTATTTCCTTAGGATTGGAAGCAGCGTAACCGCCCTCAATATAATCGAGGCTAAGCTCGTCAAGACACTTGGCGATAGCAAGTTTGTCTTCGAGCGAGAAACTGACGCCCTCCGCCTGCATTCCATCGCGAAGAGTTGTATCGTAAAGCATTATTTTATCCATAGCGAACGCATTTTATCCTGATAATATGGGATTGTAAAGGCCTAAAGTCGGCAATCAGAACACAAAATCG
>CAYTNN010000290.1:0-1302 GCA_964439135.1 uncultured Pirellulales bacterium | reverse complement strand
GGCAAATGCAATGCCGTTAAAGAGCTTGTTATAGCTATCGGAATCGCACACGAGCCGATCGAATATAACAGTATCGACGGCAAACCTGTAACAATCCTCATCCTGCTGGTCTCGCCGGCCGACCAAACCGGACCCCATATTCAGGCTCTGGCTACGATAAGCAGACTTATGCTGAACGAAGAGTTCAGGCAAAAGCTTGAAAAAGTCACCTCCACCGTTGAGGCTTATGCGCTTTTGAACGATCAAGAGAATAAATAAGCGCCAACCGGTCGTTCATAATCCACAGGCTGCGAGCAGTAATAAGCTACTTCGTAGTTTCCCAGAGGATCAGGCCCATTTCATAAGGATTGGCAAGGTCGGCATGTCTGGGCAAAACTCTTACAGCCACGCCGTGCTGACCGGTTATTCTGCATGGCATCGAACCGACAAACCAATGTTCGCCTTCCTGATCCGTGGTTTGTTCAAAATCCATCCTCACCGCCGAGCCGTTCTTGATATTTTCCCAGTTATCCACCGGGCCGTGATAAAGCTCAACTGAAACATCATTCGGGCTTACCTTGCCGAGCTTAACTAATGCTTTAATGAACAACTGCGAGCCAATTTTGAGCTGGGGCTGCTTTGGATTTAGCTTTTGGTTACCGTTGCCGTTGCTCACCTCCATCACCACATCCTTTACGGCGAACTCAGACCAGGCCTTTCTAAAATTCGATTTCCAGTTCGAAAACGCCTTTGCCCTGGCACAAGATTCTTCGGTCAGATAACGCCATTTAGCGGCAGCCGGATTATAAAATCTCTGCGTATATTCGGCAACCATCCTGTGGGTGTTGAACTGCGGCGCTATCCACTTAATAGAATTCTTTACCCTGCGTATCCAGGCCCGGGGCAGATTGTCCGCTGAGCGTGTGTAAAACAGCGGAATCACTTCGTTTTCCAACATATCATAGATGGCCTGCGACTCCACCAAATCCTGATAATCGTTATCCTCATAGTTTTCGCCTACCCCGATGACCCAGCCTCCATCCTGAGTATAACCCTCACACCACCAGCCATCAGAAGTACTCATATTCAACACGCCGTTAACCGCTGCTTTCATGCCGCTTGTACCGCTTGCCTCCATCGGTCTGCGAGGATTATTAAGCCAGACATCCACGCCGCGGACCAAAAACCTCGCGATATCGATATTGTAATCTTCCAGGAATACTACACGCCGCCTGACGTTGTTCTGATTGGCAAAGTGAATAATCTGGCGGATAATATCCTTGCCCTCGGTATCTTTCGGATGGGCCTTACCGGCAAAAATAA
>CAYTNN010000289.1:0-4568 GCA_964439135.1 uncultured Pirellulales bacterium | reverse complement strand
TTTTTTTATGCCGGCCTGATACAGCCTTTCGATCGCCCCCAGCCAAAGGCCAAGCTCCGCATTGATCGGATTCTTCACAAGAACCGGCACATCAACCCCTTTCAGGGCGTTGGCTATCTCCTGCACCATGAACGGATTTACCGTCGTTCTGGCCCCGATCCAGAGAATGTCAACGCCGTTATCGAGACAAAGCTTGATGTGGCGCGCGTTTGCCACTTCGGTCGTTGTCAGCAGAGAAGTTTCGGCTTTAACCGCCCTGAGCCATTTTAAGCCAACCTCACCGACACCTTCGAAGCTGTTCGGGCGCGTACGGGGTTTCCACAGGCCGGCACGAAAAACCTTCACGTGGGAGCAGCTTGCAAGTCCCCTGGCTGTTGAAAGGACCTGCTCTTCGGACTCGGCGCTGCATGGCCCCGCAATCACCCAGGGAATCCTGTCGAATTTCAACCACGTCGAGATTTCCGACAGATTCCGGCCCAATTTCTTAAGGTTATCCGGCATCGATCTGTAAGGCCTCTAAATAAAAACTATTTTCTCTGTTTCCAAACGTAACGTTTCACATATAACGCAACCATTCCAAACATCCTGTACATCAATTATAACCTAAAATACGCAGAAATTCAATAGCGCCAGACTGTTCGGACATCTTTAAACAGCTATTACGCTGATATCGGCAAAAGTCACGTCAAGATTGTTGCAATATGAAGATATTTTTAGTATTTTAGGAAGATTGTCAGAGACAAGATAGTTACTAAGGACGCTGCCTGACGTGCAGTCTCGATTGAGAAGGACGGTTGAAATATTTTTATTCCCCCATATTCAGGAGATTGTTATGAAACGCTGTAGACTGTTGATTCTGGTTGTATGTGCCGCTTTGATCTGCTTTAACGGACTGCTGGTGTATTCCGGCGAGCAAAACAAAAAGAGCGATGAGTTCCGCAATGAGTTCGTCAAAAACTTCCGGCGTACGGGGCTGAACACTACGCCCGGCGATGCCATGATGCTGCGAATTCTGGTCGAAAGCTCAGGAGCCAAACGCGGGGTCGAAGTGGGATCGGCCAGCGGCTTCGGAGCCGTCAATATGGGAATTGCTTTCGAGCGAACCGGCGGGCACCTTTACACGCTGGAAATCGACCCTCGCAGCGCCAAAGAGTGCCGGGACAATCTGCAGAAGGTCGGCTTGGAGAATACAGTCACTTGTATAGAAGGCGATGCCCTTAAAACGCTGCCGAAGCTCGAAGGCGAATTCGATTTTGTATTCATCGATGCTGTGAAACAGGATTATTTCAAATATTTCAAGCTAATCGAAGCGAAGCTTAAACCCGGCGCCGTGGTCGTCGCCGACAACGTCATTCGTTCCGCCAGGGCGATGAAGGATTTTCTGGATTATATCCAAAACAGTCCCGACTACGACACGGTCACTATCCGGTCCTCTATGGAGAAAAACGACGGTATGACGATAAGCTACAAAATCAGATAATTGCCGGGAATCAGAATATCTTTCTGTAAATATGGCAGTAGGGTGTCTTGCCGTTGTTTTTGTAATAGTCCTGGTGGTAATTTTCCGCCGGCCAGAATTTCCCCGCCGGCGTGACTTCGGTTTTAACGTCGAAACCTTTCTCTTTGAGTGTCTCGATGAGCTTCGTCGCAGCGTCTTTCTGCTTCTCGTCAAGATAGAAAACGCCCGAGCGATATTGCGTGCCGATGTCAGGCCCCTGGCGATTGACCTGCGAAAAGTCGTGTGTTTCAAAAAACAGCCTCGCCAGTTTCTCATAGCTTGTCTTTGACGGATCGTAGATAACTTCGACCGCCTCGGCGTGACCGGTCTTGTCCGTGCACACCTGTTTGTAAGTCGGATTGTCAACATGACCGCCGGTATAGCCGACCGCCGTCGAGATAACGCCGGGAACCTTTTGGAGGTGATACTCCGTACCCCAGAAACAGCCCGATGCGAAAATCGCTCTTTCGGTCCGGTTTTCTTGTGCCGGAGCAAAATCCATCGAAACCGAGTTCACACAATAGCGGGTATTCTTGGGCGTGTATTCCTCGCCGGTAAAGACGTGCCCGAGATGAGCGCCGCAGTTCGTGCAGATGATTTCGGTGCGAAGGCCGTCGGCGTCAGGCTTTTTCGTTACGGCCTTGGCCTTCTGGTCGTCAAAGCTCGGCCAGCCGCACGACGACTTGAATTTGGAGGACGAATCGAATAACACTTCGCCGCAACGCTTGCAGGTATATGCTCCTTCTTCGAAGTGCTTGTCGTATTTGCCCGTGAAAGGCATTTCGGTCCCCTTATTAACGATCACCCGTTCTTCTTCGGGGGTCAGTTTATTGTACATCGTCTTGTCCCCATAGAAAGCAATTTCATCCACAAAAATATCCGCCTCGAATTCTCTGCCGATAGCGACGACGGCAATGCTTTTCAGCGTTCTTGTATTGAGCGGATTTCCCAGAGAATACGGTAAAAAAAGTGTAAACGGAATCTTAATCTCCTGCCACTGCCGGTTTGCGGAAAACACCGCTTGGTAGTACTGCTGCTGCAGCCGTGTATCCGCTGTTCTCAGGTGGACGGCATACTGCTGGGCGTTGCCCTTAGCGAGCAGCTTAATGCCCATAAACCGGCGGGCATCGAAACTCCTGCCTTCGGGATTAAAGCCGGTTCTGGCCTGGATGAAACCGCCGTTATTGGCCAGAGACACCGCTCCGGTCATGTGCATAGACGAACGCTCGTCATCGCTGACAAATTCGATTTTTCCGGATGAGACCCCGCCCATCACACGGTCGCTGACAAACTGCCAATTGGTGCCGAAGCTCTTTTTCGAACCCGCTGCGGAAAAATCGTCAATAAGCATTGTTTTGGGTGGAATTGTGGTTTTATAAGGCTGAACGATGGTGCCGCCGATCGCAACGGCAACAAAAAGAAGTGCAATCGGCAGCCATCGTGAAACAATTGAGTATTCTCGAAGTTTCATATTCGGACTCCCTAAATTTTCTTAACAAAAGTCTTTGCTGTTTAATACTACCTATCGGCAGGGTTTGTTTGAACAAAAATGCCGATATTTCACGATCTCCGTCCCTGTCGCAAATCCGTTGCCGGGACCAAACGCATCTGATATATTAATGCGGATAAAATTTAACATAGCGAACCGGGCGAAAAAGCAGGAGGAATAAATGTCCGCTGCTAAACAAATGAAGAATGCAACACAACTCAATAATAGCAGGCTGACGCGACGCAGCTTTTTGGCGGCGGTGGGGACATCCGCCGCCGGGCTCGCATTTCAGCGAATTTCAAAGGCCACGGAAAAAAATGTCCGTCCCAATATTCTTTTTATCATGGTCGACGATCTTGGCAAGGAATGGATAAGCTGCTACGGTGCCGAGGATATCGAGACGCCTAACATCGATGCCCTGGCGAAAACCGGCATGAGATTTGAGAATGCTTATTCGATGCCGCAGTGCACGCCCAGCCGGGTGACGCTGCTGACTGGGCAATACCCATGGCGCACCGGATGGGTCAATCACTGGGACGTGCCGCGATGGGGCGTGGGATATTTCGACTGGAAGCTACGGCGGAACATGACGTTTGCCCGTATTCTGAAAACCGCCGGATACGTGACAGCAGCGGTTGGCAAATGGCAGATAAACGATTTCCGAGTCACGCCCGATGCAATAAAAAAGCACGGCTTCGACGACTGGTGCATGTGGACCGGCTACGAAACCGGTAAGCCTGCCAGCGCGGAACGGTATTGGGACGCTTATATCAATACGCCGCAGGATGGGAGTAAAACCTATGCCGGCAAATTCGGCCCGGACGTTTACACTGACTACCTGATCCACTTCATCACTGAACACAAAGACCAGCCCATGATGCTTTATTTCCCGATGGCGTTGACTCACGGCCCTTTGACGACAACGCCGGCCGAGCCTGACGTCGAGACTTCGCTCGAAAAACATAAAGCCATGGTCCGTTACACCGACCTGCTTGTCGGCAGGCTTTCTAAGGTTCTTGACGACCTGCGTATCCGAGACCGGACAATTATCATCTTCACGACGGACAACGGCTCCGGCGGCGGACACACAGGAACACTTAAAGGCAAAAAAATCCGCGGCGGAAAAGCTAAGAAAACCGAGAACGGCGTCTGCGCACCATTTATCGTCAACTGCCCCGGGCTCGTGCCGCAGGGAGTTGTCACCGATGCGCTGACGGACTTTACGGACCTGCTGCCGACGTTTGCCGAACTTAGCGGCGCCAAGGTCCCGAGGGACCTGAAGATCGACGGTGTCTCTATCGCTCCGCTTCTGCTCGGCAAAGCCAGAGACTCCGGCCGTCAGTGGATTATGGCCCTTGGCCATGGAGCGGCCAGGCTTGACGAGAAAGGTGTGCGAGGGCAGGTCGATTACACAGAACGAGTCATTCGTGACAAGCGGTACAAAGTATGGGTGAGCGAGCAGCGGAAAATCACGCAGCTTTACGACTTGCAAACTGATCCATTAGAGCAGAAGAACCTGATCGAAAGCACGAAGCCCGAACATTTAGCCGCGATTGAGAAGTTTCAGGCCGTCGTGGACAC
>CAYTNN010000288.1:0-4621 GCA_964439135.1 uncultured Pirellulales bacterium | reverse complement strand
TTGCGCCGAAACCTGCCGTCCAGGTAAGTTTTACATCCAGGTCGACAAATTCCGCACCTTCAGCCGGATTAGGGCTAAAGGCCGTTTTGGGTGGGATCAAGAAGCTCCAGACTTCACCCTTCCACGGACTGTTCGGATCGGCGTCATTGACCTCGTCTACCCGCCAGTAGTAGGTCGTGCCGTTAACAAGACCGTCCGGATAAGGAAATCCCGGGAAGCCGGCAACAAAAAACGCATCGCTCAGATTGCCCTGGAACGTATCGCCGGTGCCGTTGTTTACATCATCAAAATTTTCGCCCATATACACGTTGTGTGAAACCGAAAAATCTCCCGGACGCCAACTCAACGTCACCCATGTGTCCGCATGAATGGCACCGTCGGCCGGAGTCGGAGAAATGGCTTTCGCAATACCTGCGCCGAACATAATTTTTTTAATATCCGCCTCCGTTAGAGCCTCGTCGTAAACGCGCGCATCATCGACGATTCCGGTGAAAAACTGTGCTGCCGATGCGTGTCTTCCCAGTTTCAGGGTGTTGCTATCGCCATTTGGGGTTCCTGACGGAGCACTGTTGTCTGTGATCATGACGCCGTCTCTATAGGCAATGAGGTTCTCTCCGTCATAAGTCGCAGCTATGTGATACCATGTATCGGCCTCTACGGGTTCGTATTTGGCGGCATACCATGTTCCTCCGACATTCAGGGCTGCTGCTCCCTGGAACGTTGCGTCGCTGTGATTCCAGTTGAACTGGTAATTATTCTCCTTGTGGAGAGGCCCGCTGGGCGAGTCTCCCGAAGGAGCGGCAGGACTCTTAACCCAGGCGGCAATGGTCCAGTTAGCCAGATCATCCGTGTAACCGGTGTCCACGTGGTCATCACCGTCAAAATCCAGCGCGCCGCCGAGATACCCGGCAACCCACTCTGGATCACCGTTCAAAGTTCCGTCGCGGCCGTTGCCGCTTGAGTCATGGGCGAGGTTGCCGGTGCCCTCGTCGAGCTTCCACCAGCCGACGAGTTCTGCCTGGGCTGCGCTCGTCAGTAACAAGCCCAGTACAAAAACAAAAGAAATCAAAAAAACCAATCTTCTACACATTATCATACTCCTTCAAAGAGAGATAAGATTACCGTGCTTTGGCCACGTACCAAAACACCTCTTATTTATCAGTAAACGACTGATAGAATATACATCTTTACTAATTTTTTTGCCTTTCCGGGACAATCATTGCCGATTTGGCACCACCTCCTTTCTTCCAAAGCCCGGTATGAACTGTTGAATGAAATTCAAATAATAACAAGAGCGAAGCGCAAAATCTACGCGTGGTTTCGTGGATTCTTGTTTAAACCTTTGTTTTAACAGGTTTTTCGATGCAATTCTGGTGCTCGCTCGATATTTTTTCGGCGAAAATACCTGCCGGTTGACCGGAAACCACGTTTATGCGCCAATGCGAGCACGAGCTTCACTAATCTTCCTTATATCAAATACTGCAGTTCTCTGTCAAGGATTATATATATGAGAGGATGGCATTAATGTGAAAAAGACATATTATTATAGGACATTTGAAGTGTTGGGCCGGATCAATAATAAAAGAGGCCTCTACCGAATCGATTAGTAGAAGCCTCGAACTAATTCTAACCTGCTATGTAAATGACTAAATTGTAATCATAAGCTAAGTCTTGGCTTACGGTTGTGGCTCTGGTTCCGATTCTGGAGCCGGCCGAGTCAGCCGGATGTCGTCGATAAAGAGCGTCCCTGCGCCGCCGGGGATTGTCATGTTGCCTTTGGTCCCCAGGCCGATCGCTATCCTGTCAACGTTGGTCAGTGTTATGCCCTGATCGGCAAAATCCTGCAGCGGAATGACCCACTGAGTCCAGGTGTCTATCTGTGCTGCGGCCGGATCTTCATGTACCACTACGGCAGGTGCTCCGGCGCTGTTGGAAACCGCCACATACAGCGGCTCATCAGAATTATTCGGAGCGCCGTAGAACCAGAGCGTCAGTGTGTTGACATCATTCTCGGTCCAGTCACGCGGATGACTCAGGGTCAGTTCGACCTCTGAGTAGTTCGAGTAGCCCTGCTTGTTGTTGTCGTAGAACAAGGGCATCGATTGACGCCCACCGTGGACAATAGTCTCCTCAGTATAGGAAGCGGTGGTTTCGTCTCCGACAGCGGACCCTGTCCCGTTGCCGAGGTAGGCCGGTTCAGTACCATGCTCAACATAGCCAAGACCATCTTTCCACGCCCACCATATCTCATTGTTGCCAACATCGTAGTACTCAAAATCATCCACGACAAAGAAGTCACCTGTAGCAAAGCTCCATAAGTAGCCGATCCATGGACTGTTGGGATCGATACTATTGACTTCGTCGACACGCCAGTAGTACGTAGTGTCCCAGGCAAGTTTGCCCGGATCGTAGCTCTCGTCACCAATTGCCTTGATACCTTTATACTCGATTGAGGCCTTGGTGGCATTTGTGACGGCGTTCGCATCCGTACCGAAGTACACCTCATGCGAAGCAGCATCATCTCCAGACTGCCATGTAAGAACATCTGTGAGCCGTACACCAATGGTACCGTTAACTGGCTTCGGATTCCTGGCCCTTAGCGGCAGTGAGAATGCACCTTGCGGAACGATCTGCTTTGGCTGATATGGGCTCAGCCAGTATGGACTATTCCAGTATAGTATTGCACGGGCATTACCAGTGTTCTCATAGTGCTCCATTACTATACTGTATTTCTGCCCTTCAGCAAGGTTAATTGTTCCGGTCCATTCAACGCCGCCCTGTTGCTCCCATTTGTCAAATAGCAGCACGTTATCTACCCACAGGCGCACCCAATCATCGCAGCTGGCGGTGAAGGTCCAGTCCGAGGTGAACGGCACCTCCAATTCGCCGGTCCATCTGACGGAGAAGTTATCGGCGGGGACCTGCGGATCCGGTGCAGCAGCGCCCCAGTTATAGTTGATTCCAGGGTCTTTACGGGTCAGTATAAGAGTGTCAAAATCTTTCGTGTAATATTCACCTTTGATGCCGCTGTCAGAACGCATAGTTGTAAAGCTCCAGACGTTGCCTTTATGCGTTGTTCCTGAGTTGTCGAGCTCATTGACTCTCCAGTAGTAAACCTTATCGAAACCAAGTGGGCCAGGATCGTAGGTTGTCTGTATCTGGGACGGGGCACCAGTGGCGTTGTTCACAGTGTCAAAATTGTCGCCGAAGTACACAGAGTAAGTAACCGCACCCCGACCCGGGTTCCAGCCAAGGGTGGCATTTGGGTCGATCCATCTGGCGCCATCAGACGGGGTGGAGTTCCAGGCTGTCTGGGGGCGAAGCAGGAAGCTCCAGACATTGCCCTTCCACGGACTGTTGGGATCGGCCGTATTCACCCCGTCGATCCGCCAGTAGTATGTCGTGCCCCAGACAAGACCGGCAACAGTAAACTGCGCCTCAGTCACGTTGCCTTTGAACGTATCACCAGTGCCATTGTTTACGTCCTCAAAACTCTCGCCGAAGTACACATTGTTTGAGACCGCGTAAGCTCCCGGCAACCACAAAAGGTCCGTTTCTGTAGTATCAAGCTCAGTGCCATTTCCCGGATTGGGATGAGATGCCTTTTCCGATGGCGGACCATCAGACACCATCAACTCCCTTATTTCAGCCTGCGACAGCGCCCGCGTGAACAAATAGAGTTCGTCCATAACGCCGGTGAACGGCCTTGCGTTGTCAATATTATATCCTACGCGAGCACCCGTCCCCCAATCGGCTATAGGCTGACCAGGAGTCACGTCTATCTTTGCACACACTTCCCCGTCGATATACAGGACCCCCTTGCCGGTCACACTGTCGTATGTTCCTGCATAATGGAGCCATTCATCCCACCCATGTTTACCGACCCCATTCAAATTAAAGATTGTAGCTCCGCCATAAGTACGAAGCAGCCATCTAAAGGTTTCGTCATCATTAATCTGAGGGTGCATGACCCATGTGTTGTCGGATGCTCTGGTACTCATTAGGGCGTGGTGCTGACCTGTCTTGCGACATTTTGCCCAGGCGGCGAGCGTAATAGCAGACTTTGGAATATCTTCAGCAGGATAATTCGGGCTGTCCAGATCGAGATAACTATAGCCTGTCGGCCCCCATATTCCCTGGAATTCGGCAGCTCCATACCACTTGATGCCGCTGAGACATTCCGAGATGTCGCCGTTTACAGTGCCATGGTGGCCTCTCCCCGATTCGTCGGGGACGATCATGCCGACATCTTCATAGGAGTAGAATATAACCAGATTCGGATCTCTGGGAATCTCAGCAGAAGCGTTATTAGCCAGGCCCAACAATAGAACAAAAGAAACCAAATAAATCAATTTCCTACACATAATAGTACTCCTTTCAAAAAAGGTTAATATGAGAATTCTAGTGCTTTGGTTACACACCAAAAACAGAAGACAGAACGTAGAATACAGAACAATCTTCAATTCTAAATGCTAACTCCGGGCTTTTGAATCCGTGTAAACTTTTTATGATTTGATTCTACCTCCTTCCTTTATAAAGCCCAATATGAGCAGTTAATTGAAATATAAAAATCATAACTGCGAAGTACGAGCTTCACTAATCTTCCTTATACCAAATCCCA
>CAYTNN010000287.1:0-4678 GCA_964439135.1 uncultured Pirellulales bacterium | reverse complement strand
GAGGGATCTGATTATTAATATTTAGCCCCGCAATTCATTGCGGGGTTTTTTCTTGAAATGATATAGTCCCAAAGCTCCGCAGTAATGTAGGGTTTTAGCCCACCGACCATAGCACGTGACATTCTTGAAGGTGGGGCAATACCGTAATCTCTTGGGGACACCTTACAGCGGGCATCCCATAGGGAGCCCTACCTTCGCTACTGACAAAACGACATTTGCAGGAGCTCGTAGGCTATAGATCAGCCTTCATGATCAGCAACGCGGCCATGTCTTCGTTCAGGTTGGCCCCTGCTATACCTGCTTGTCCCGTATGCAACACAATGCTGCTGGACAACTCGAACTTTTGCTCTTTGCCTTCCTCTTCTTCTTTGTTTTTGCCCATGGAGGATGTTTCTTCCGCTACGCTGCGTTTATATTTAAAACGGGCGGCCAACTGGTTCTCGTCATGGATCTCTGCTTCTATCCAAACTGACATCTCCGCTTCCCTCTGGGCCTTTTCGCCGTTTCCCTCGTCGGGATTCTTCGCTTTGCGTTTCTCATTCTCGACGACCGTCATCTCTGCTTCATATCCATTTATGACAGTTAGCTTAGTCTGAGATACGATCTCGGCCCCATCTTCGGCGTTTATACGCTGGCCAAGTTTCTCAAGCGGAATCGAATCCAAGGTCAGGACGTTCGACTCATCCATGAGTTCTTCCAGCGTTTCGGATTCGATATACACCAGGATGAACTGAATGGACGCACTTGCGATATTATCCTGATTGGATGAGTGAGGCTGGTTGTCGTCTGCACTATAGAGCCACGTTACAGGCAAGATTCCAAGGAGTAATACAGACAGGACCAGTATGAATAACGCCTTCAGTTTTGTATCCATGATACTCTCCTTCAAATTGTTATGACCGAAATTTCCCATTCAACTTCACAAACAATACTCCTGCACGCTACAGCCTCGATAATACTACAATATGTGGTTCGATTTCAACATTTTTCGGTAGCTTTAGAACACTATAGAAATTGATTTAAAGCGCGATCTTAATAAATATGGCTATAATTCCGGGGATACAATACTTAATTCCAGCCGTTCTCTAAAAATATTTAGCCCGCCGATTTACTCGGCGGGTTTTCTTTCAAAGCAACACGCAAAGAGAATTTTATCCCGCAGGCGGGTAACTGTCAATGCAACGCAACCCGAACCTCGTATCTCGCGGTTTATTCGATGCACAGAAATCTCAACAATTAAAAATATTTAGCCCGCCGATTCACTCGGCGGGTTCTCTTTAAAATCAACACGAAAGAGCATTGTATCCCGCAGCATGAGCAAGCTATCAAAACCTGTCATTATCAAGCACAACTCGTCGGAAAATGTGTCCCTTATGGGGGAGACGGACACCTTAAATCCGCTGGTGTCACTCCATTCCGATGAACGCTTCAATTTTGCCGCGCTCTCCCCACAACTCATTGATCCGAATACTCTTGCCTCCGAACGAAAACAACGGATCTTCTTCGACTCGCTCATCAGCGTTTTTCGGCGACGCGACAATGGCGATCAGCAGTCCATAGATTACGTCGATCGGCAATACGAGTTCGCCATCAAATCCCGTCTGAATTACAGAATGCTTAGTAAACTGTAGATTTTTAGGAAGGCCAGCCTCGTGAACCGCTGTACACCTAATGACGTCATATAACATTTCCGGCATCGTTCGGACGTCAATGCCAGTCGCTTTGGAATCTAGCCTTCGATATCTGAAATTTATTGGATGCGAAACACCAAATGACACCCAACCAATCTTGCTGATGATAGGAAGATTCTGCTCCAAGAACTTATGGCACGCTGCTTTGTCTCCAACTGTCGGATATTCCAGTCGTGCAGTTGCTGAAAGTGCAATACTTGCGGTGACAACCGCATCCTCAAAGTGGTCCTCCGAGAGTTTTTTCATCGCATCTGCCACTTGGCTTCCAATGCTCATAATGTCGCTCCGTTCTTACTCATTGTCAATTAACTTCCTCTGCTCAATTTCAATCGATTTCTGCATCCCAAAGTTCCTCAGTAATTCGACACATTTGCTGTTCTCTATCAAAGTCCATCATTGATTCCGGATTTCCTCGTGGTATGAGGTCTATGGCATTTCCAGCAGTGGTTTCGCGACTTTTTCACAAAAAGAATTGTAAAGAGATCTGGCGTTAATAAGATCTGATTTCTTCTGAACAGTTCTAGCCTCGACGTCTATCTTCCATTTTTCGAGTTCATCTTCCGTGGCACCGCGTGAACGTCTGAAATTGATAAACTTTTGAATCTTCTCGATGGCTTGGTCAGGATGTATGTCGTCCGACCAGTTGCTATATATATTCAAAACTTCCAAAACTATTCCATGGACAATGAAGTGATCCATCGCAAGGAGCCGGTCACAATTTTCTTTGAATTGATTATAGTGTGATACGACCCTCTCTTCTTCTGTCGGAAAATTGCGTATATCAGCCCCAAGGGTGTAATAAACAAGGTCTAAAAGCCTGTCACGCTCGAATGGATCAAGCTCATCTAATAGCTTGAATAGCGTTTTTAGAGTTACCGTTCTCTTAAGTGCAAGATCCGATAGAGCAAAGGCAATGTGAATTGGATTGATATATGGCAGTTTAGGTTGATTAATATCTGTCATTGTTTATCTTTTGTTTAATTCTGTGGACACCAAATCATAATGAATTCCGACCTTTTTCAACAATCCTGATGTACCTATTTTTTATACGTATTTATGTTACCCTATTTAGTTCTTTTACTTTTGTTTATTTACAGCTTCAGCCTGCTTTTTCTTCTTTGCACCTTGGGCCTTATTTTGTTTTTCAGTCGACCTACTGCTCATGAACGAAGCCTAAAAATAGTAAACGTACCTAATTATTTTCCTTCGCGTGTTAATCCGCGGTCAATCGTTCGCGTGCATGACATTGGCCAACACGTACATTCTACCTTTGCCTTTTTCCCTTTCGCCTGTCCATTGTCGATGCGCAATATCTAGGTAGGTCAGAAGAAAGATCAGGGTAGCTTGATCCTTGTAGGCCTGCGTTTCGGCTATCTGCTTTGGGGAAAGGCGATTGGACCACTTATCCCAGAATCCGCCCCATGCTGACCGTGCATCAAAGAAACCCGGGATACTGGACTCCGGAATCAGCGTAGCGTCGAAAAGTTGGTCTGAGTTGCCCCTCGTTGGTGGAGGATAGATTCTCATCGCGAAGTCCCAGAGTGCTAGTTGGTGCGGGCTTGCTCCGTGAGGAAGATAGTCGAGCGGCTCGGTGCCCTCCTGAACCCTTGGGGGCGGGCCGGCCGAACGGAGCAGATCCTGGACATCGCTCGGAAGGTCGCCGCGATCGGTCCTGAACTCGCGCCATGCGCCCAGTACTCCTTTCCAGAATATCGGACTACGTTCTAATGTCAGGATGTCGTGTTCGTGGCGCATCGCATGTCGAATGCCCGCGCGGAACGACTTCCATCCAGCCAGAGCAAACACGCCTGAGATGATCGCCATTGCCGCACTGACGACTGCTGCAATGACTGATGTGGTCTCCATGTCTTCCTCTCTAGCTAACTATGTATATTGGTTTCCGTATAAGACTCCTGAACTCTCCGAGTGTCAGTATAACGCCCCTTTGCCCAAAGTCCATAAGTAATCCCTTGGAAACGACTAAGGCCAGTTTTTCTTTTTATTAGGTGCTTTGTGTGGTTTTCGTATAACATCCCAAGCCTCTCGACATAAATCAAAAAAGCAAAAACTACGACGTTGCCGCTTCAAAGCTATCATATCCGCAATGTTTGATTATAGATGCCGTCTCGGTGTCGAGCAAGGAAGAAAAGACAAAAAACAAGAATTCTTTTACCACGAAGCTCACGAAGGGACACGAAGTTGTTTAAAATATTATATTATTATCTTTCTTCGTAGTTTAAATTACAGAACGAATCGTTTTATGCCGTCTTTGAACCTTACTACATTGAAGTTCAATAGTAAGCCGGTTTTAACAGACGCCAGTTTCATGTAAGTCAAAATCTGTGCTTCATGTATCGGCAACAATTTTTCAACCGCTTTAAGCTCCACTATGAGCTTTTCATCGACAAACAGGTCTACACGGTAGGCGCAATCGAGTTTTGTACCTTTATAATCGATCGGCAATTCCTTCTGAGTTTCGTGCTGTATCCCGGCACAAAGCAACTCATAAGACAGGCACCGTTCATAAGACGATTCCAGAAGCCCCGGGCCCAACTGTTTATGAACTTCAAGAGCGCAACCGATCACTTTACTCGACAATTCGTCAAATTCCATGATTCTTCCCGCTTTCTTTCAAAACAGTAATATTAGTGAATATCAAGCTCTTTTTACCATGAAGATAGCGAGTCGGCACGAAGTATTTAAAAGATTTAATATGTTGTTCTTTCTTCGTGGTTCTTCGTGCCCTTCGTGGTGAATAATAAAGAACGCCGTGTATCGGAGATTTTTTTTTAATATGCCCGCCTTTTTCCGTTTAGATTCGTATAATAGTTAACGAATTCGTATATCGTATGTGGTATGTCGTATGTCGAACTTCAAAAGGAAAAGTGAGGTCCAATCATGCAGTCCTCGGGACTCCTTACGGAGAACGAAACAGTACGAATTTTAGCCCGCACCACTGGTGCCGGGTCGAAAAATGAAGCAAAAAT
>CAYTNN010000286.1:0-4706 GCA_964439135.1 uncultured Pirellulales bacterium | reverse complement strand
GAGGCTCTCTTACAATGAGAATTGCTTATCTTCATGCCATTCGTGACTGTCCCTAGTTTTCCTTCAGAAGCCGGAAATCGTTATTTCTATAGATCTCTCCGCTTCGGCCTGCTATCGCAGGCCTTCGGTCGAGATGACGTTGTAGAAGGGATTTGCCATTAGCGGCCCTCCGGTCGAGATGACGTAAAAGTGGAATTGTGAGCTTAACCATCCCGCCGTAAGGCATCCCTTACGGGATTTACGGGAGTGCGATTCATCGCACTCCATGCCGCTAAGACTCCAGAATGGTGGAAAAATGGATTCCCGCCTGCGCGGGAATGACAGAAGGGCGCAGGACTATTTACATCTGATATGAGTCCTTCATTTGCCAATGTATCCTTGAATGAAATTGAGTTTGAGAATACGATACGGCTTTGATACAGAGACTTTTTAGGAAGAAACCAAAGTGGATTATATCGATAGACGCACAGTTTTAGGCATGATGGCTGCTTGGCCGGCAGGGAGCTTCTTTTGTCCGAGACTTGTATACGGCAACGAATTGGAAAAAGTTAAGAAAAAGACGCCTGTGTTGCACGTGACGGACCTATATCGGCCGCACATGGATCCTGACGATCATTGGGATTTGGCCTGTATGTATGCGTTGGCTTACCGCGGTGATATCGATCTTAAAGGCGTTCTGATCGATCATCCGCCCGAGAATTCCGGTGGGCGAAATCCTGATATTGCAGCCGTCGCTCAGATGAATGTTATCACTGGTACTTTCGTCCCGATTGCGGTGGGGTCCGGCATATCTATGAAATCGCGCGATGATGTTCAGGAGAAAGCTTCGCCGGCTGATTGTCACGGCGTCCAGATGGTGCTGGACGTACTGCGAAAGTCGCCGGAACCCGTTGTTATCAATATTTTAGGATCGAGCCGGGACGTTGCTATAGCGGGCAAAAAGGAACCGAATCTTTTTAAGACTAAATGTGCCGCAATTTATTTAAACGCCGGGACGGGTTCTCCCAAAATGAGTCCGGCATCGAAACTCGAATATAACGTCACACTTGAAAGGTATGCGTTTGCGGCTATTTTCGATTTGCCATGTCCGGTCTATTGGATGCCGTGCTTCGAGGAGATGGAATCGGGCGGTCAGCAGGAAGTAAGAGAATACGGCACGCATTATAAGTTCAGGCAGGACCAGATACTCCCTCACTTGACGGAGATGGTTCAAAATTACTTTGCTTATATGTTCGGGAAATACACAGATCACAATTGGCTGGGTTATCTCAAAGGCACAAAGGACGAAGCGTTACTATTCAAAGTTGGCAGCATGGACCGGCACATGTGGTGCACGGCCGGCTTTCTCCATGCGGCAGGCTATACAGTGACTCGTGACGGACAAATTGTGCCTTGTAATGAAAAACACGACCGGCCGGTTTTTACTTTCGATGCTATAAAAGTCGAATGTGCTGATAATGGCCTGACACATTGGGTTGGTGACGACAGCTCAAAAGACCGTTTCATATTTCACGTTCGGGATACAGACAATTATCAATCCGTCATGACCGGCGCGATGAAATCGCTGCTGATGGCACTGCCTTGAGGAAAAACGGATTCCCGCCTTCGCGGGAATGACAGTAGAGTACAAGAACTAATTCTAATTTATGCTATTCGAAGCTCACGGTTGCTTGTCCCTTATCTTTGCTGAGCAGCACTTCTTTGCTTTCCGCCCCGCATGTCACGGTGTACTTGCCGTAGAAGGCGCGGACCCGGCATTGGCCGCTGGCGTCTGCTTTTACCTTACTATTGGTCCACCATTCTTTAAAGATCAGGTCGCGATATGCTTCGGCCGCAGGTGTGGGCGTCCAGTCCCGGCGGTATAGCGAAGATTGCCGAATCCAGTTGGCGCCCTCCCAGAAGCCCCACATTAGAATTCCTTCGATTGCCGGATGGGCGAAGCAGATGCGATAATAGTCTGTAATGGCCTTCGCTTTGACCTGCTCCTGCTCCGGCGTCAGTTTCAGGTTCCCCTCTTTCATGAAAACCGATCTCTGGCCGGGTAAGTTGAACTCGGTAATGCGTATCGGCAGGCCGAACTTCGCCAGCTCGTTCAGGGCGTTTTGCAGGGCCTTTGGATCGAAGTTCTCGCCGTGCAGATGTCCCTGTACTCCGATACCGGCCATAGGCACGCCTTGTTCGAGCAGCCCGCGGATGTGTTTGATGTAATCGTCGAGCCGGTTGCCGGTCAGGATGTCATAGTCGTTGACGAAAAGCCTGACGCCGGGATCGGCCTGTTTGACCCAGTCGGCCATCTGCTTGGTAATGTCCGGGCCGAGGCGGTCTTCGTAATAGTTGGCGTGGATCATCTCGTTGTTGAGGTCGTATTCGGCGAATCGGCCCCGGTAGCGCTGCCCAATATCGAGTGCGCGCGCTTTCAAGGTCTCGCGCAGCGTCGCATCATCCATCGCCTTGAGCCATTTCTGCACCCGGTTCGGAATGCCCCAGAAAATGTTGTGTCCGCGCAAAGGAATCTCGTGCCGGTCAGTCCAGGCCAGGATCGCATCGACAACGCGATAATTTACTTCGCCTTGCCGGCGCTCCATGTCATGCCACTTCAGCGCGTTTTCGGTAACGGCGGCGTTAAAGTTGGCCAGGAACGTTTCTTCGTACTTGCGCTGATCTTCGGCATCCATTCGGCCGCTGAACGCTCCTGAAGACAAGGCGGCGCCGAACCAGAATTCATGCCGTAACTGCTCTACGTGCACTTCGGCCCCCGGCTCGGTCTTTACGAGAAGCTCCCCCATTCGATGCTTCCGAATCTTTGCCTTGATCGCATCCGGTTTAAGCTCGTCCGATACATCCGCACCGAATGCCGAAGCGGTTCCGCCGAAGAAACACGCTATCACCAATAACATTGTATATCGCTTCATTGCCACGTCCTTTCCAATTTTTCCTGCGTGTGCAAAATTCTTTTGCACACCCTACACTTAACGCTTGTCCTGCCGTAGCGGCTAATCTCACGCCACAGCTACTTCCTTGCACAAATAAACGTCCTGAATGGCGTGGAAAAGTTCTATACCTTTTTTCATCGGCTTCTGGAATGCTTTTCTGCCGGTTATCAGGCCGATTCCGCCGGCCCTTTTGTTGATCACGGCGGTTTTTACAACTTGGGCCAGGTCGTCCTTGCCGGAAGCCCCTCCCGAGTTGATCAATCCGATTCTGCCCATGTAGTTGTTCACCACCTGATATCGTGTCAAATCGATGGGGTGCTCGGAATTTAGCTCCGTATACATTTTCTCGCTGAACTTCCCGTAGCTCCCCTGCTTGTTCAATGCCTTGTAACCGCCATCGCAGACGGGCTGCTTCTGCTTGATGATGTCGGCCTGCATAGTCGCGCCGAGGTGGTTGGCCTGTCCGGTCATGTCGGAGCTGAGGTGATAATCCACACCATCGATTTTGAATGCCGAGTTGCGCAGATAGCACCAGAGAACAGTCACCATCCCGAGCTCGTGGGCCTTATGAAAGACCTCGCTGATTTCTTTGATCTGCCGGCCGCTCTCGGGCGAGCCGAAGTAAACCGTCGCTCCTACCGCGACGGCACCCATATCGAAGGCTTGCTTGACATTGGCAAACAGAATCTGGTCGAAGGTGTTCGGATAGCTGAGCAATTCGTTGTGGTTGAGCTTGACAATGAAAGGTATCTTGTGGGCGTATTTCCTCGATACACTCCCGAGCACTCCGGCGGTCGAAGCTACGGCGTTACAGCCTGCTTCGAGAGCCAGCTTAACGATATTCTCGCCGTCGAAATAGATGGGATTCGGAGCAAACGACGCCCCGGCGGAATGCTCGATGCCCTGGTCCACGGGCAGAACCGAAAGATAACCCGTGCCGGCGAGCCTTCCCGTATTGAACAGGAGCTGCATATTCCTGAGCACCGGATTCGGCCGGTCGGACAGTGCCATGATTCTGTCGATCCAGTCGGGGCCGGGGACATGAAGCTGGTCCTTTTTCACCTTGGGCGTTTTAAAGCCGAGCAGATAATCGCTGTCTTTGCCCAGTATCTCTACTATTTTTTCCACGTTCATTTGGAACTCCTTCCAGGATTAATATTCGGTTATTGTTCCGATCGCAAATCTAAAGCCGCATTTTAAATGTCTCTATCAGATTTTTCAATTCTTTCTTATCGAGGTCGCGTTCATACAGCGGGGTTTGTTTTTCTTCATAGATTCCGACATTTTCTTCGAAGGAGGGCTTTTGAGGACTCTCGTAGAAAATGCCGAGCGGCAGCTTTTCGGTCTCGGTCGCCTTCTCGAAAGCCTTCTGTCTGTCCGATGGATCGTGGTCCTCGAGATTGTAGGTATGCTCCTTGAACCACTGAATCGTATTGATCCTGTTGAATGTGACACACGGCTGAAATATATCGACCAGCGCATAGCCGTTATGCTCGATTGCCCGTTTGAGGATTTCCGCCGTCCGCTCGATGTCACCGGCGAAGGCTCTTGCGACGAAGCTTGCGTCCAGGGCGATGGCCACCGCCAGCGGATTGAACGGTTCGAGGAAAACGCCGCTCACCTGGACGGGAGTGACAAAGCCCTTCTGGCTGGTTGGTGACGCCTGGCCTTTGGTCAGGCCGTAGACCATATTGTTGTGAACGATATTGGTGATGTTTGGGTTCCGGCGTATCGTGTGGATGAAGTGGTTGCCGCCCTCGCCGTACATATCGC
>CAYTNN010000285.1:0-4718 GCA_964439135.1 uncultured Pirellulales bacterium | reverse complement strand
CCGCTTAGGGTTCCGTTAGAAGGTTGCGTCACTATACTATAGGTCAACGAATCTCCGTCCGGGTCGATTCCCACCAATAAAACAGGTGCCGGCATGTCTTCCATCGCCGTAATATCGATGTTGTTGGCTGTCGGAGGATCATTTGCCGGGGAAATAGTAATCGCCACACTTGTAAGAGCGCTGTCCACCGTCCCGTCGTTGACCTTGAAGGTAAAGCTGTCCGGCCCGTTGAAATTTTTATTGGGCGAATAGGTCAGGTTCGGTGCCGTCCCGCTTAGACTTCCATGAGATGGAACCGATACGACGCTGTAGACCACAGTGTCTCCATCCGGATCGCTGCCCGTCAAATTAATGGCCGTTGGTGTGTCCTCTGCCGTAGCCACCGACTGAAGGTCCGCCATAGGTACATGATTCGGGGTCATATTGAGCGTTACCGTCGCCGCGGCGCTGTCCATATCGCCATCATTCAGCTTAAAAGTAAAACGGTCCTTGCCTGTAAAATTAGCATCGGGCGTGTAGGTGAG
This sequence comes from uncultured Pirellulales bacterium, assembly GCA_964439135.1. Lineage (GTDB taxonomy): Bacteria > Planctomycetota > Phycisphaerae > Sedimentisphaerales > Anaerobacaceae > JAFGPJ01. The sequence goes on along the minus strand of CAYTNN010000285.1, from coordinate 4,194 downwards.
TTTTCCGCTCGTATCAAAGTCCGAGCCGAAGGTCAGCGAACCATGTCCGGGCTGCATGGCAATGGCATACTTTAATTTATCGTTTTCTACATCGCTACCCGTCAGGTTAATAAACACAGACCTGTCTAATCTTGTCATCACGGACTGGTGATTTGCTATCGGAGGATCGTTAACCGCCTCTATTGCAAGCGAAATAGTTACCGTGTTACTATCCACTGCGCCGTCATTCACCATGAAAGTAAAACTGTCTGTGCCGCTATAATTCGACTCCGGCGTGTATGTCACGCTGGGTCCTGTGGTGCTTAATTTCCCGTGAGAAGGGCCTGTCACTATATGATAAGTCAGCCGGTCTCCGTTCAAATCACTGGCCATTAAAGTAATCGAAGCCGGCATGTCCTCCTGCACTGTTATATACTCGGGCTTTGCCACCGGCGGTTCGTTGGTCATGTCCATAATGATCATTAAAGCAACAACGATAATAACCAGAATAATTGCCGCGACAGACAGAAAGCTGAATTTCCTTTTGATGGTTTTTACAGGTTGGGCAGGCTGGGGACTTGCTTTATGAGGCCGTTTTGTGACCGAATGCTGCAGTACATCGGCCCCTTTCGTACTTTCGACCTCATCGACAATTGCTGAGACTTCCTTCGGCAGTCTCCTCTTCCTCTTATACTCCGGATCGGTCACCTCCTCAGCCAATGCCATATAATCGGAAGCTCCTTTGCTCTCCGGAGCATAAGTCGAAATCGACTCACCGGCGCTGGGCGCTTCGGCCAGGCTTATGGTATTGTGAATAACCGTGTCGAACACCAGATTACCGAAAAATTGTCTCATCTGCTGTTCCACTTGTTGGCTTAACGTGGCCTTGCCCTCTACGAAGGTCAGCAATATACCCAGGATTTTCACCGAACACGGGTAGAATCGTTTTCTGGTTGTCTTCACTGTCTCAAGCAACTGCTTTAGGCCTTCTAATGCGTAGTAATGTACCTGAACAGGCACTATGACATCAGTGCTGGCAACAAGGGCGTTGTAGGTTAAAAGACCCAGCGAAGGCGGGCAATCGATAACGCAGAAATCATATTTGCCGCTGACCGTTTTGAGCCGGTCGGACAAAATGAATTCTGTTCGGGATTCAGCATTCAGCTCGGTTTGAGCCTTTGCTAACAGGATATTACTCGGCACCAGATCAAGGCCTTTGACTTTCGTGCTCGTTATGACTTTGGAAAGTGCAAGTTGTTTATTGGCGAGAGAATGATAAATGGTCTTGTCTAAGGTATCAGGCTCATAACCCAGGCCAAGAGTTGCATGTGCCTGTGGATCAAGATCGACTAACAAGACTCTATGGCCTATCTGAGCAAGAGCGGCAGCGAGATTCACCGCTGTGGTTGTTTTGCCGCAACCACCCTTTTGATTCGTTATCACTATTGTTCTCATATTTCTCCCGTTAACTCGCTTCACGGATCGACTTAACAGACTCCTCTATATCCCGATAATTGACAAGCCCGTTAAGGAACAAATCAAACCAACAAGTAATGTATTATTGCTACAGTACGGAACACATAAGTATCGACTTTTTCGACTTACATCTCCTCCAAAAATACATTCTTGTCGCATTCTCTGCTCTGGTTCGCCTGTATCTAAAAACATCTCCCCTTATATTAGGTGACTATTACCTGTAGAAAAAATCAATAAAACCATTGCTTTGCTTGCTTTAGCACGCCCTGATCCTCATAAAAAATGATTTACCGGCAAAACTATAACCGGCGTTCCCAGCCATTTTGCCTGATGTGTTATCGGAGAAGATCTCGATATGCCGCTATTGCGGCTTTTCATCACACCTGCGGCCGATAATAGGATACCATTTTCACAACTAAAAGTCAAGACTTTTTATGCCAAACCGGGCCGGTATTTCAGACTCATTAAAAATTTCACTGATTCGTCATCCTGTTGAGTCTTAAACAAGAGGGTTTTAGGACCAAAACAGGGCTTAATATTGTATTAAGGCCGAAATTTTTGTTGCTCGAAAGGAGGCAACACGAATCTATAGAATGCGGCCCACACTTATACTTGCCGTGTGCAAATAACCGCAACTGTTCTATGATATCCCAAGTCTGATTTTGCACGCATCGAGAATTTCCGTAGTCCGACTGGCGCCGACTCGTGTAACGCCAAGAGCTCGCACCTCAAGCAGGGCGTCCAGGTCGCGAATGCCGCCGGCGGCTTTCACCTGCACGTGCTTCGGCGAGTGCTTTCGCATCAGTTTGAGGTCCTCGATTGTCGCGCCGCCCGAGCCGTAACCGGTTGATGTTTTCACCCAGTCCGCCTTCAAATCACCGCATATCTCGCACAGTTTGATTTTATGCCGGTCATCCAGAAAGCAGTTCTCGAAAATAACCTTCACCTTCTGATTGCTCGCATGGGTCAAATCGACGACGGCCTTAATCTCGGCCCGGACATAATCCCAGTCGCCGCTCAGGACCTTGCTGATATTGGCCACCATGTCCAGCTCTTGACCGCCGTCATCGAGGGCCTGTTTAGCTTCGGCAAGCTTGACCGCCGTAGTATGGCCTCCATGCGGGAAACCGATGGTCGTGCTGGCCCTGACTGTGCTGCCCTTCAAAATCTCGGCGCAGCGCCGCAGGTAGTAGGGCATGATGCAGACGCTGGCCGCGTTATAGTCCACCGCGACCTGACATCCCTGTTCGAGCTGCCGGTCGGTCAATACCGGGCTGAGCAGCGAATGGTCAATCATCTTGGCGATATCTTCATACGTATAGTCCATAATACTCTCTCAAAATTAATTTTGCTTACGTTCTTATCATCCCGGGAGATACTGGCTCAGAAAACGCCCGCTCTGTCTCAGCGCCGCCTTGCGTCTCTGGAGTGTCCCCTCATAGGCGCGGTCTTCAACCTCGATACAGACCGGGCCGTCGTAGCCCGTATCGCCGAGCACAGACAAGAACCGTGCCCAGTCAACGTCACCGAGCCCCGGCAGCTTGGGACTGTGATACTCCAGCGGCGTAGCAAGAATCCCGACTCTGTCCAGCCGATCTGTGTCCAGGCGTGCATCCTTGGCGTGCACGTGGAAAATCCGGCTGCCGAACTCCCGGAGCGGCTTGATATAGTCGATATGCTGCCAGACCAAATGTGACGGGTCAAAGTTAAGGCCGAAATTCTCGCTGGGAATATCTTCAAACATGCGCTGCCACACTGCGGGACTGTGAGCCAGGTTCTTGCCGCCCGGCCATTCGTCCTTCGTGAAGAACATGGGGCAGTTCTCGATGGCGATTCGCACGCCCCGGTCCTCGGCATATTTAACCAACGGTTTCCAGATTTTTTTGAAGCGGGGCCAGTTATCATCCACCGATTTGGTCCAGTCCCGGCCTACGAATGTATTGACCAGATTTACGCCCAGCAAGTGGGCCGCGGCGATAACCTTCTTGAGATGGTCGGTGTATACCTTTGCTTCCTTCGCATCCGGCGTGAGCGGATTCGGATAGTACCCAAGACCGCTGATGCTAACACCTGCAGAATCCAGCAGTTCGTTCACCTTCGCGGCATCAGCCTTACCGAACTTGGCTACATCGACATGCGTGACACCTGCATACCGGCGTTCTGCCTTGCCTTTGGGCCAGCACATCAACTCCACGCACGAAAAGCCCTCCTCCGAGGCAAACCGGACAACCTCTTCAAGCGAAAGATCAGGTAAAATAGCACTTACAAATCCAAGTTTCATTTGGAACCTCCTTTCAATTCGACCCACCGGTTTTCACGGTGGCTGGTAAGAATCGCTTCACAAAGCACAATCTCACGGTGGCCGTCGGCAAACGTCGGGAAGGGCTGTGGTGCGGAGAAATCTCCGGCATCGATATAACCGTAAAATGCGCGGAAGCACTGCTTGAACGTGTCGCCAAATCCTTCGTTATGCCCGCCCGGATAGCTGATAAAGTTCCTCGCCGTATCCGAAACAAGCGCCGGGTCACGCATGAGATTTTCGTTTGCCTTTTCACGATGGCCGATCCACATGCTGTTGGGCTGTTCGCTACACCATGACAGCGAGCACTTCGAGCCGGCGATTTCGTAGCGAAGATGGTTCTTACACCCGGCCGTCACCTGCGAGACCCAAAGGCATCCCTGCCCGCCGCCTTCGAAACGAATCATTACGCAGCCCTGGTCTTCGGTCGTTATTTTCAC
>CAYTNN010000284.1:0-4720 GCA_964439135.1 uncultured Pirellulales bacterium | reverse complement strand
TTTCTAAGTTCGGCATAATGAAAGCCCGGCTTTACGGAGCAAATCAGGAATTAAGAACTCCCTATAGATAGCCCTATAAACAACCGGTTATCAGCTTTGCAGTTACCGGCGCAGGTCCGGCAAAGAACGCCGAGACGGACTGGCAGGCACTGTTCTTATCCCTGTTTTCGGACTTGTTGTATGATACGAAGAAAGGAGGATGAGTAAAAAAACGATGTGATAAACAGGCTCCAAACGGTTGGTGGGACAAGGTGCGTATCCGGTGATTTCAATTCATGATCTCGCTGCAGGAAAATAGACAGTACCCGATTGCTTTTTATTTTTTGCTGTAGAGCACAACTTTGCTCATCGAGTCCGCGAAGGCTTTTAGCGGCCTTTTCATAACAGCCAGGCCCGGGTCTGCAGAATTAAAATCGCCGCAGGTTGCCTTCCATAAATCGAGCAGGGTAACCATCCTGGCTCTAATTCTAACGCCGCCGATTCTTCCGCGTTTACATTCCACAATGCCCTGCCTGCTGAGCATCTGTATGACTTTTTGCAGATAGCCTACGGAGAAGTTCAGAGCCTTTGCGATCTCTGACGCTTGAAGATAGTCGGAGTTTTTCCTTTGCTTAAGAAAAAGAACGGTCTCGACCGACATGGTGAAATCCTGATTAATTTTCACAATTACCTCCTTACTTTTCATCACGCTGCCCGGGCCTATCGGCGTACGAGCAGCTTGTCCGATCTATCGGCAACAGCCACCTTGCGAACGCGAGCGGCGAAATCATCGACCTCCTCGATTTTCTCGAAGCCGACTACCATTGCATCCACAGAGCCCAGGCCGAGCACGTACCGGACCGATTCATCACGTTTTTCATCACTGTCTCTGAAAGTACCCTCACCAATCAGCTTCATTCCCACGACTCCCTTGCCGGCCTCGTGCAGCGCTTTTAGCACGGGAGCGACCTTCTCTGTCGGGCCGTCCATTTTTGCGCCGTAAGCGTTAATTCTCGCATGAACCGAATCGACCCATGGCTCCTTGACGCAGGCCTGCAGCGCCGCCAGCGAGTGGCATGAGACCCCGTGCGCCCGGATGAGACCTTTCTTCTTGAGTTTGGCCAGAATGTTCATATAGCTGCCGAGTTCATCCGGCCACTTCTCCGAGACAACGCAGTGCAGAAGAACAAGGTCGATATAATCGGTATCCAGCTCCTTGAGGAAACGCTCTACGACCACATCGGCATCCGGGCGCTGCTGCTCGGGTATTCCGCCGCGACGCCACCATATCTTCGAGACTATAGCATAATCTTTGCGGGGTATCTTCTTTAGTGCCCCCGCCAGGTATGGGTGCGTACCGTAGAGGTCGGCCGCATCGAACAGCCGTACTCCACGCTCGTAAGACGCCTGGAGCAAACCTTCGAATGTTTCTTTGCCCAGGCGGGTCTGGTTTGACTGCCGGTTGCCGCCGCGCATGCCCGTGCCGAAACCGACACGCGAGACCATAATCTTCGTTTTTCCGAGCGGCACACGCTCATATGGATCGAAATTCGCGGATTTCTGCCCGGCGCTGCTGATACATCCCGGGCCTAAAAGAAGACCGCCCATACCGGCAATCGACCTGACTAAGAATTCACGACGTTTCATTTCCATTGCTGATAGCTCCTCAAATAATTCATGCTTCGCAGCGGCTTTGCAGAGTAGCGTTGTAGCTATGTTTTTATAGCGAAAGAATAGCTGTGCCGAATCGATAATGCAAGAAATTTTTCATCCAATTTTTCCACATATTGCATGCTCAGCACTCAAGCTCCGCGGCGGCAAGAACTTTTCTGCACGTGCAATGATTGCCCAGGTGACATAAAGCGAGCTTAGAGGCGGTGAATTCGGCTGTAAACGAAAAGTCGTCCACTTGCCCGTATCCGATCGTTATGTGCGGAAAAAAGTTTTTAAAAGCCGATTTCTCAGGATAGTTCTTGATCCAGAGCAAAGTTGATTCGCAGGGCATTGGCGGAGAGAACACCATTCCCGCCGCTACATTATAGCTGAAATACAGCACCATTCTTCGCATAACTTCCTTATGGAGCGATAGAAGTCTTTCTGTTTTTTTTACTTCAAAAGCGGACACTTTTTCGCCGAGCGAGTTTGTCCCGATATTTATGCCGATAACGCTCAGTTGTCCCGGATTATATTTCTCGGCAATTGTCTTCATAATTTTCTCAATATTGGTAATATCCCGCTCATCCATACACCCCATGGCCAGGGAAATATGCGGCAGGCAGTTTTCTTTATCCAGAATGATTCGGTCGGCATATTGTTCCAATAGTCCTTTATTTGCCTCAATCGCCTGATTCGTCACCTCTTCCGAGGGCAACAATACGACATCGACCGCTATTTTCGCCATTTGGACAGCCCTGATACAAGAGTTTTGCTGTTTTTGCCTTAATACGGCGGAATTTAATCAGAAGTGCAACATGGCACAAGGAAAATTTCTTGCAATAACAATCGCCGGGACTATACTTATTTAACTTAACCAGGAGTTTGTGTTCTCATTTTATGAGGACCCCTCGCCGAAAAGGTGCTTGGGATCTCAGAAAGGATGCGGCGATGGCGGAAAAAGATTCTGATTTGAAGAAAATAAAAAAGCTCATCGAAATAATGAAAGAGAACGATTTGGTTGAGATTGAGATCAAGCACGATGACGACAAGATTTTTCTAAAGCGAGCACAACCTCAACAACCGGTCATTGGTATTCCCATGATGAAGCCTGAGCCCGGCGTCGTACCTGTCGGCCCCGAAAGCACGGGGGCTGCGAGTCAATCCTCGGCCCCACAAGCCGTCCCAAACGAAGAATATGTAGTGGAGATAAAATCACCTATCGTCGGGACCTTCTATGCAACACCAAGCCCCGATTCCGAGCATTACGTAGATATCGGCTCGGAAGTCGGTCCGCAAACGGTAGTCTGCATTATCGAGGCAATGAAGGTCATGAACGAGATAAAAGCCGAAACCAGCGGGACGATTGTCTCAATACTCGTAACTAATGGCCAGGCTGTCGAATATGGCCAGGTGCTTTTCAAGGTCAGGCCGGATTAATCATTGGTTATAGATAAGAACGATAAAAAAACAGTAACGCCGGAACAATAGTAAATTGCAGATTGAATTATGTTTTCAAGGATCCTGATAGCAAACCGCGGCGAAATAGCGCTGCGTATCATCCGTGCCTGCCACGAGCTTGATATCGAAGCGGTGGCGGTTTATTCCGAGGCCGACAAAGACGCTCCATACCTGCAGCTCGCCGACGAGGCCGTTTGTATCGGTCCGGCCGAATCCGCGAAAAGTTACCTCAATATCCCGCGTATAATAAGTGCCGCCGAGATTACCGACGTAGAGGCAATTCATCCGGGCTACGGCTTTCTGGCCGAGAACATAAATTTTGCCCAGATATGCCGGGACTGCGGGATAACATTCATCGGCCCGCCTGTTGAGGCGATGCAATTGCTCGGTGACAAGATCCAGGCCCGCAAGCTGGCGTCCAACGCTGGTGTGCCGACCGTGCCCGGTTCCGACGGTGCTCTCGATAAGGATTCTGAAGCCCTTAAACTGGCGAACGAGATGGGTTATCCCGTAATAATAAAGGCCGCCTCCGGTGGGGGTGGGCGCGGTATGCGAGCTGTGCATAACGACATGAATTTGCGTTCGGCATTCAGCTCCGCACAGGCCGAGGCAAAAGCCGCATTCGGTGACGGCAGGGTCTATCTGGAAAAACTTATTATCGAACCCCGGCATGTTGAAGTCCAGGTAATGGCCGATCAACAGGGCAACGCATTACACTTCTACGAAAGGGACTGCTCCACTCAGCGAAGACATCAGAAAATGATCGAGGAATCGCCCTGTCCCGTTCTGGATAAGCGTACAAGGGAAGAGCTTGCCGAAGCGGCCTTGAAGATTATCAAAAAGGCCAAGTATGTTAACGCAGGTACAGTCGAGTTTCTTCTGGACAAGGATAAAAAGTTTTACTTCATCGAGGTGAATACACGGATTCAAGTCGAGCACCCCGTTACCGAGATGGTCACCGGCCACGACCTGATTAAATGGCAGTTGAAAATCGCCGCCGGAATGCCCATGAAATTAAGTCAGAGGAATATTAAACAATCGGGTGTTGCAATTGAATGCCGGATTAACGCCGAGGACCCCGAAAAGGGTTTTGCTCCTTCGCCCGGCACGATTACCAGGTATATTCCACCCGGCGGTCCCGGCGTCCGAATCGATACGCACGTTCATCAGGGATGGGTGGTTTCGCCAAGCTACGATTCGATGATTGCAAAGGTTATCGTCCATAAACCGACGCGGAGCGAGGCCATCGCAACAATGAAAAGGGCCCTGCGGGAATTTGTTATCCAGCCGATCAAAACAACAATCCCCGCCTGCCTGGACATCCTCTCACACAACCTCTTCGTCAAAAACAAAATCGACACCGGCTTCGTCGAACGAAACTTTTAATCTCGTAGTTCGTCAAAAACCAGCTGTCATTACGCACAAGGAGCTGCCGAGCGGGGTAGTATTTTTCGTTGTGTTTAATATTGCAATCACCGGGCCAGTAGTTTGTCAAACATGAATTTGTAAATTGTCTACCTGTGATTGGGTGGCAGCCTCAAAGCCGAAGGCTTTGGGGATGATCAATACCAAAAGCCATCCCGGTAGGGGCAGGCCCGTGTGCCTGCCCTGGGCAACCACATAGGGT
>CAYTNN010000283.1:0-4787 GCA_964439135.1 uncultured Pirellulales bacterium | reverse complement strand
ATAGTAAATAGTAAATGGCAAGGGTTGCGAACTAACGTCGGATTGATCGGAGCGAATAGGTATAACCATATTTCCAGCCTTTGCCGCTCGTATCTTTCTCATATCCCTGGTTCTGCATTCGCCTTTCCCAGTCCCGGGCAGAAGTCTCGGAAGTGAATTGCTGGATTATTCGAAAGTCGCTCGGGTTGCCACGTGCAACTTTTATTCTTTTAGGATCATCGCTAAGTCCTGAATATTTCATATACACTCATCCCTCGTATGTCGATGCTGAATTCTTACTTCTCAATTCTAAATCCTTGCAACCCGGCACCGCAAGGGTGCGGGCTAAACTGAATTCTGTTTCCTGTCTAACCCCACGACCCGTGCCCCGGTTACTCAAAAGGAGAATTGATAATCAGATGGTCAATTGAAGTGCGGCTCATAGATTATCCTTCAACAGTTTTCGGTCCTGGGGCTGCTGTAGGTAGTTTCTCCTTGAGACTACTTTTTTACCGGTTCTCGATTCGAGGTCTTTTCTGGCTTTTCCCGCGACGTCGCCTCCATCCTGTGCGGCGTTTTTGCTTTCATGGAAACCCTGTGCGTCTTTATTGCGGGTTATTTCAGTGGTAGCGGCTTCGCCAAGCATCGAAAAAATCTGCTCAAGGTCGTTAAAATGGTCCCGGAGATTTTCTCGCTTCAATCCCTTGAGCTTTTTGTACTGGCTGGGCGTCAGGCCGAATGTAGCCTTTGATATTTCAGCAGTCAATATTGCGTATTCCGTATCTTCCCTGACCCTGCGTTTCTTCCATTCATCCGTCAGTTCTTCGCGTATCGCGATTCCCCGCATACGTTTTTCAATCCAGCCGTCCGAATAACCTTTGGCTTTGTAAAGGGCACGGGTTCTTTTTGTGCCGAGTTCGGGATTCTCGATTTCCTGGATGCGCTCGTAGCCGACCTTTGCCAGCCAGCGTTTGAAAGGTTCTGCCCTTGGGGAGGGGATGGTTTGGATAATACGAAAGACCGTTTCGGTATTAGCACAGTCGGTGAGATAGTTTTTGCCGTCCGCGGCCTGTAATTTCAGTTGTCCGATTTTTTCGGACACCTCGGAATAACCCTCCTTTATGAGTTTTTTCTTGAGGTCGTTCCAGTATTTGCGGGGTCTTGCGTTTCCCGTCAGGGCCTCGACAACATCAATGATCGAGAACCACCACTCGTTGCCGTGAATGGTTTTCCTGATTTGCTTGCCTTTAAACACCGCTATTTTTGTCGTTTCCATTACAACTCCAATATCTTGAGGCTCTTTGTCCCTGTTCTTATTGTCCTCTATTGGTTTCTTAGACTGCTTTTTCCGCTTCGCCATTCTCATCCCTCAAAAAAACAGGCCTTTTTCGGGGATTCTCAATATTATGATCGGCAATTTTCCCGCCATTTCGTCATTTCCTCAATTATCATCTGTTCGGTGCGGGTCTTCAATATTAGCACTTTTTGGAGAAGAAATCAAAATCTGGTTTAAAATGTTTTTGAGAAACATTTTTCGTATGTTGTGATTCGACCCCGCACCACAGGGGTGCGGGCTAAACTGTATGGCGTATTGCGTATGTCGAAAGGCCGAAATTATTTAGTCTTGGCGCGGGATTAAATATAATATATTCTCTTTTGGAAGCCGGGCCGGGCCGGCGAGATATTCGAAGGCTTGAGATGACTCGATATCTGGAAATAATATTCTGTGCAGTTCCACTCTTAGCATCATTAGTTGTTTCATTCACCACTGCCGGTACTCATATTCTGAGAGACCTTTGGTCCGAATCGAAAGTGTCTGGTTCTGCGATCGCGATTTTGGTTGTGAACAATATCTGTCTATTATAGAATGAAGTTTACTTGCTTTTAGGCGGTCAACAATGGCAATAACCCAAAAAAACAGAGAGATAGGGATAGAGACTCCTTTAGGCGAAGATGTTCTCCTGCTGGCGAGCATGTCAGGCACCGAGCAACTCGGCCGGCCTTTTGAGTTCGAGCTGGTGCTGGCCAGTGAAGATCATCAGATAAAATCCGCCGACATCGTCGGTCAAAATGTAACCGTCCGGCTTGAATTGTCCGAAGCTAAGACCCGCTATTTCAACGGCTACATCAGCCGCTTCACCCAGGCACCGGCAACAGGAAGGCTCGCTTCATATCGGGCGACCGTCGTACCCTGGTTGTGGTTTCTGACGCAGACCGCAGATTGCCGGATTTTCCCGGAAATGACGGTTCCCGACATCATAAAGATGATTTTTAGAGAGCATGGATTCACAGACTTCGAAGCGCTTCAAAAGAAGTGGCAGAAAAGGCAAAAGGAATTGCTTGATGATGATATGCGTATAAAGCTTCAATCTGATGATTATCTCACATACATAGTTGTCGAGCCGAATGTAGAAACCTCCTGGGATAGGTTGAATAAACTCCAAAAGCTTGGGACTAATTTGTTTCAAAACTTCGAAGAGCAGTTACCGGTATTCGACGAACAGACTATCCAAATAGATGAGCTGACACAGGGCTCTTTGTTTTCGCCCGGCCATAGTCAATGAAAGCCAGTGGTGCAAGTCTTTTGAGCCAAGGCTCTGTATTTCGCGCCTTTTTAGAATTAGCCTGGTTGTTACTCGTTGGCTGATTATACTTCACAAGATCAAACTCGTATTGGCCGGAGGCAATTATTCCACCATCAGCAACAATTTCATCTTCCTCGTAGCCTCTGACCGAGTACAATCCTCCAAACGTGGTCATCTTTGCAGGAACCAGCCTTTCATCTGAGGTTATGAAACGAAACGAACCGCTAAGCAGATTTACTTTTTGTGGATCCAGGAATCGGCTGTGAGAAGCGGCCGCATTATAAATAGTAAAGTCGGGATCTGTTTTTTCCCGCGCAAGCTGAAACTCACTCAGGCTGGAACCACCCATGCTGGAAGTCCCGATAAATGTGAAGAATGTATTGGACATGTCGTCTGTACAATAGATATTAACTCCTAATCCCCACAAGTCCATATCGACATCGCTTGTCAATCCCAACGAAGGTGTCACCTTACTCCTTTCTTTGCTAAGAGAACCGGTTAAATCAATAAACAAGCTGTCTATCTGCAGGATGTTATAACTCAATACGGAGCCGTAGAATGAACCGTTCCCAATGAAGTTAATGTCCGCGCCACCTTCCGGCGTGATGTCAAACTGGCTATATCCGCCGTAAACGTTAAGACGCAATCGTGGATTATAGAGTGGAAAACCATAATTACCATACACCGAGTACTCATTCTCAATACCTTTCTCCCACGGAGCCTGGTACACGGCTGAGAACCTGTCGTCAATCCCCGTAAGGTTCGTATTGATTACAGCGACTCTGGGAGCCCATTGCCTGTCACTGGTCCCGGCATTGTCGACCTGCAGATATAAATGCCACGGGGTCGTCTCATAGATGTCGTAGCTCAAGTTCAAAGCATCCGGCTCACCACTCCTTGAAACGTAATGGCGGACGTGTCTGTCCGGATTCAGATTCAGCAGTTTTACGAAGTAATCCAACTCTTTCATTTTGATTACGTCGCCCTCTTTTACAGGTGACCATGACTTGATCAGAGAACTTTTAAGGTACCCTCGTTTCTTATCAGGACTATGTGTTTTATCTTCGGGCTCGAGGAGTATCTGATTTGGATCGAGCAAATCGTATCTCTCCACCGTGACTTTTGCCACCCGGCCCTCAAGGATCTTTATCTCCAGAATTCCATCCTTTAACTTCATCCTTCCCGTTCCCTCATCCGGATCGGCTGGAATATACACATAGATGCCCGCATAATCCGAGTACTGCGATAAAATATACTTAGTCAGACCTTGTATGGTCTCAAGAGAGATTTTGCGTTCTTTGCCGGGACTTAATATTATTTCATACAAAACTCTAAAATTATAAGTACCATTTACTCTTGCCTCTTCGATATTTGGATCTATTTCCTCATAATCAATGTAGCACAAAGGTAGTTTTTCCAGCAATTCTCTTGTTGATATCAGGGTGTTACCGGTTATCTTTAGCTGCTTAACCAAAAATTCGTCACTTCTTAAACTTGTCGACGATACCTCATCATCCGTGACATCTCGTTCCGGCGTGCTTCTTAGGGATGCATCCTCGGGTTGGGAATCGATCGTTGCGAAAGATATTGCCGGCGCAAAAAGATAACAGATAATTGCCAGCAAAATAACTCTTAGCGGCAAACTCATACGTATTCTCCTTTTTCGCTCGAATTTTCCCATTTCGTTTATTACAAGAGATTAATGGTGCCGGCCTTATAATTAAGTTTTTCCGCTGGCTGGATGGAAAATAAAATGAAATTTTACTTTATGATTAGTATCGCTAATGAAATATCAATATGGGAGCCCTCCTCCTCTGAAGGGCTTGCGCCAGCATTAACCTTCAGCAACCGCTTATTTGAATTATCCTCAACGTACCATTTTACGTCAAGGAAAAACTGCATAAAACGCCTATGTCTCTCATATTCTCCATTTTCCCGGCAGTTTTAATAGTCCTTGTAAATACCTCTGTAAAAAATCGGCACCGTGATGTTGTCCCAAGGATAGTGTAGCAAAGCGGCCGAAATCGTGCACACTTACGTCTAACAATAAGTTTCTGTTGAAATCTATATAGGTATAGGATAGAATATTACAAGTAACGTACGAAATACTATACTAATTGGCCGGTAAGCGAAGAATTGAGAAAAGGTGATGAAAATAGTGAGATACCTATCAGATGCTGAACTGGAGAAATTATTGTTGTACATCCGGGAAAAAGCCGACCT
>CAYTNN010000282.1:0-4813 GCA_964439135.1 uncultured Pirellulales bacterium | reverse complement strand
AAGATCAAAAGGATATGGAAACAAAAGTGACAACTTTTAATCAGGACTTGACAGGTGAATAGTCGATAGTGAATAGTATTTAGCCTAAACACTAAATACTAACGACTAAATACCCGCGGCGAAAGGGTACTCACTATAATCGGTTTATGCAAGATGGTGATATGGAATCTTAATCAATTCTTTCAGAGACGCCTTTTGTTCGCGATGTATATGGCAGTAAGGCTCATGGTTATAGATACTCAAGAGATGATTGCAGTGCGGAAACGCACATGTCCTGCCGTCAGCCGAAGTTTTTAGTTTTTTAGCCATCCTTGCTCCTTCGCAGGTAAATCATTGTACGGAAAAGTTCTAAAGGTTAGTTGTCTTCGTCTGGGGCCTAAAGATTTCCAATCTTTATATAATATATCAAATATAACACATTACCGGTCTTTGTCAAGAAATATCTTATTATTTCTTTGTATTTAAATACGACATACGAATTCTGACACTGATTTCGCGGATTTTTATTCACCACGAAGCACACGAAGGCCCACGAAGAAATGAAATAATCAATAGAAAATAGTAAATAGAAAATCGTCAATAACAAATTGTCTGATCCCTTTATTTTTTCCTGTGATAGAAAGTCGTAAAACAGCTATAATCAAATAGGCAATTGAATAGATTTTAGCACTGAAATTCTAACGATCCGTACGGCAAATCAAAATTACAAGGAGTAAAAAGTGCATCGAAAAGGTTTCACTCTTATTGAACTCCTGATAGTAATGTCCATTATCGTCTTGCTGTTAAGCATACTATTGCCTTGTCTTATTACTGCAAAAGACAGCGCATTGGATTTAGTTGCTATGCAAGTCGAGCCTGATAAGGAGGGAAAGGTTTTTCTGGAAATTCGAAACCTTTCTTACAGGAAATCATATGAAGGCATATATATGATTAAGATTGACTCGCCGCACAATTGCAGCGTTTCATTAAAAAAACCTTATCATCCAGGCATGAAATTAATAAAAAAAGACGGCGATGATTATATTAAATGGAGACCTAAAGTAAATGATATCGGTGTGCATGATGTCACCGTTGTTTTTAATGGAGAAAAAATCTCTGAGCAACAGATGACAGTTTATGTTTATAATAAAAAGCTTTTAGATGCCCAGCGGGAAAGCCAGCCAGACGCCGATTAACACGGTTTTTATTTACCCCGTGAGATAATGTCTTTGTCCCCTAAGGGACAAGCTATCTCATGGGGTGAGCACGGTTTTTAATTTAGCCACAGAGGACTCAGAGAAATAATCAATAGAAAATAATCAATAGTCAATGACCAAGTCCTGTTATCATGTCAAAAATTTTGATACGGATTTTTAACGCGAATTAAGTAAGCTGTCCCCCGAATTCCCGCTCTTGTTTCGGATACATATTATTGTTAAGCTGGCTGAGCCGTTGTGGAGGATAGGGCTCTGCCGGGAAGCAACCCGAGCGCCTCAACGGCCCAGGGGCATGGGCGATGTCCTTGTGGCATCGCCTGATCTTCTTATCATCATGCTTCTGGCATAAAGCGATAAATCCCAGGGGTCCGGGGACAGAGTCCCCAGAAGCTCGATTAAACTACTGTGCTACCGGTCGGCTCGTGATTGTCAAAACCGATCTTGTTGCACTTCGCATGTTAATGCGCCAACAAGCGGCGGCGTAGGTAATGATCTCAAGACCTAATGGATGATCATCCGCAACGTTCATCGCTTAGCTTGACATAATCAGCCCAGTCCCACATATGCATAGGCTTGCTGATCGCTGCCATAATTCCGTTCCTCAAGGCTTTTTCTTTTGCAGCGACAGTAGGGCAACCGAAATCAGGATAGTCAAGCAATCGAAAGGCTATGTATTGCCCAAGCACTATGTCCGGTGGGTGAATGTCATGTGGCCGCGTTTTCGACACGTCCTCATTCGGGGCACAAGGCTGGCCGTAGACAAAGAAACCCCGGCACACAAGCGGCCTTACGGGACGAATCGAACAAGCATTTTCTATGAGAAAAGGGCAGGCGGTACGCTCGTTGTAGCTGATTAGCTGTGACCTGATTCGCCCTCTTAGGTCGGCACTGCATATCTCGCAATAAAACCAAGATATCGCCATGAATTCAAGTAGTGTAACCCGGACTTCCTGATGCACGCAACAATCAGAGCAACCTTCATGACAAGCTATATTCTGGCCTCTCGCCTGTATCTGCTCTGTGATTGCCAACTGCGTTTCGTAGTCAAAGATAGCGTCGGCATCTAAGACCAGAGACAGCCACGGATACTTAGTCTCATGGGGATATTTGGTCCGGGCCAGAACAGCCGGGTGCTGCGCGTATGGTGGAAAGCGCTGGGGCCTTCTTCTCACGGGTAATTTCTTCTTTTTTCGATTGGCCATGCTACTCTACCTCACAGGAAACTAATGGGATCATGGCGTTATTCTTCGCATGTCCTCTGCTTTCTGTATTGTATCAATGTAATCATGACTCACCTTTGCTAATAATCACGGTATGACCCGTTTAACTATATGACGTTGGACTCAATGTAAACTGTTTTCATGGCCATAATTCACTTTGTTTAGTAGTGTTTACTAAGGTCCGTCCCTAGTTTCCCGTCCATAGTTTCCCCCTAGTTTCCCCAGGAAGCCTATTTTCTACCTTCCAACGGAATATCATATTCCTTGTACACAGACTCGACACCTGCTTGCATGCCTTTCCGGGTTTCCTCAGATTCCCGACATTCAACAGGAATAACAAGATGTTTGTCTTCGGGAGGGCCCTCGATACCAACAAGATTGCCCAGAGCTGCATAGCGAGCGTATCTATATCCCAGACTATAGCAATCGACGGAAGCTGTCGTGTGCCGTTTCAATCGACGCGTGTTCTCATCATTGATCTCAAACTCGTGCGTATAATCCACATGATGTGAAATCCTCTCTGTAGCATCTAGTTTCCAGTGTTCCCACAGAATCCTATGCTTCAGAAAGTCTGTCCTAACATGCGGGCCGTTTAATCTCATGCCTCCCGGTCCAATGATCTGCTGTACGCTGGAAGGTTGCAAACTTGGGTATGGCGAATGAATACTGACTTTGTACTTGCCGGGAGGTAATGGTTTGCCCTTATAAGAAAACCATTCAGTGACAAACTTGCCAGCTGCTACCTGTGCACTAGCTTGAGCTATGTACCTATTTGGCCCATCCAGATCAATCCCTAGCTTCATACCATCTGGCAAATTTGTCTCTCCAACGATCTGTAGTTTCCCAGACGAATCGAACACCAGATCTAAGTTGAAGGATACATCAATCTGTTCACTGCTTGGCAATTGTTGAGTTGGTTTCGTCTTCTCTTGAGAAACCTCAGACCGTTGCGTCGGAAGCATCTTGTCTGGAGAAACTTCAGATTACTTACCACAACTACCTGCAAGTACTATTAAAATTAGGAGAATGGTCTTTTTCATGCTCGTCGTCCAGCTGAGACTGAATTCTTCTGGGAAATCCACCATGCCGTTGTAACGATTGCATTTCCATTGTACAAAGAAATCGGGGGACCATACCCATTTCCGAAAGGTCAAAAAGCTCCCCTACATAATTTCTTGACATAAACTTCTTTCACCATAAAGATTCTCATCTTTTTCCTGTTTTCACAGGAATGAAATTACTTCCACCTTTTGTCGCTCAATCAGAGTTGGTATTATATATTATAGTCTTTTCCCAGACGGGAACAAACACATTCCGTCTCTCTATTTTATACAGCGTATCTCATGGGATTTACCCCATTAGATAACAAAAGCTGTCCTGTTTTAAAGTACAGCGTATCTCACGGGGTAAATGTTACCTATAAAATTTGGGAAAAAATTAAAAATTTTTGAAAAAAAGTTGAAAAACGGGGAAAACAGGCGAAAAAGCAAGGTTTTTCGCATTGATTATTTACTGTTTACTATTGATTATTGTCCAAGAAATGCCGGATATTCGATGTTTGCTATGGCAAATGGCCTATGAAATGTTACTGAGGAAATCCCTGCAAACGGCAGGAACCGGCATAGCTAACTCTCGAAGTCCCCAACATTTACGATTTTCTATTTACTATTGATGATTGTGGTTTCTTCGTGTTCTTCGTGGTGCGTTATTTCAAGCGACATTAGCGCTCATAGATACGTACTCCACTTGACCGTATTATCGCGGTAATCGGCTGCTCCTGCTCCATGTCAACAAGATCTACCGGTTTGGGTAGCTCGAAGAAAAGCCGGCCGTAAAAATCGAAGAATTTCTCAGGAACAAGTCCTTCAACGGCCAAATCTATATCTATGGCTTTGTCCTCATCCCCTAAAGCCGAGCCGAACAGCCACACACTCTTGACGCCGAAATCTTTTGCACAGGCCCTTACGGTTTCTATAAGATTTGAAGAAATCATATTAAAATCCAATATAAGTATAGAAAACTTTGAATATATTAATAATATCGGCTGGGGTGGTAACCTGCAATAGAAAAGGGCATTAAATTGATTATTGATTATTTGGATTTCTTCGTGGTTCTTCGTGTTCATTCGTGGTTTTAGTTTTGACAGGATAAAAGGATAGACCCAGATACATGGGCGGGACGCCCACGCGACACAAGGGCAGGATGCCCTCGCCACGTAAATAAAGAAAGCCCCGTCCGAAGACGGGGCCTCAATATCAAGAAACAGTTAAGCTTGCAGCGAAATGCCTGACATACACCGACCTGTTTAATAGTCTCCCGCGAAAGCGAGAGCCCCAGGCTGGGTTCTAGTATATCCCTAGAAAGGAGGTGATCCAGCCGCAGGTTCCCCTACGGCTA
>CAYTNN010000281.1:0-4836 GCA_964439135.1 uncultured Pirellulales bacterium | reverse complement strand
GCTAAAACTCTATCCTTTTTGGTTGCGGCTGAGCGAAGCGAAGCCGCGCCAAGTATATCAACGTTCACTCCGTGAGATAGGTAAAACCGTTATCTCACCGGGTCAATCAGCGGTTAATTCCTATATTTTTTTGATGGGCCAAGGCTCAACCTACCGCTAAGCCATAAATTGACTATTTTTCTGAGTGCTCGGTGTTCACCTTCAACTGGGCTCAGGGATTTAAATAGTTGACGCACCCCGTTTTATGAAAACGAAATGGTACCAATAATAGGATCCATCCATTATCTTCCATAGGAATCACGATTTTTCAGATAGAGCTTGCATGTTTTAAATACAAAGGGTAATATAGGCAACTGAATTGGCAACTGGTTAGCTGTTGTCCTTTGAGCACTGTATGAATAAATGTACCCGACGAGCTCAGGAACGGGAGGCCTTGATTGGTTTGGCACTTATGAGCAGGATGTTTGAAATAGGTAGTCCAGCGTCCTATCTGGTTTGTGAAATCGGTTATCACAGAGGACGTTGCATTTCATGTTTGAATTATGTGCCGACGCCGCGCAAGGCTGTTTTCGGGGCCGCAACCCGCCGGATACGTTTAGAATAAGGTCGATTTTATCATTCACTAAAAGTTAAGGAGCTAAGATCATGTCAAACATCACACGTCGTCAGTTTATCAAACGCACCGCTGCCGCTGGAGCAGCATGCTCTATTGGTTTCCCGAGCCTCATCCGGGCCCAGGGACTCAACGAAAAACTCCAGGTGGGATTCATCGCCGCGGGCGGACAGGCTGGGTCCCATACGGGACAATCCCATGGAGCAGGCCTTCAGTGTATCGCCTTCGCGGAGATCGACAAAACCCGCTGGGGCGGCGTCCTCGACAAGGAAGGCTGGGGCAAGGCAGCCGGATATCAGGATTGGCGGAAAGTATTCGAAAAACACGGTAAGGACCTCGATGTCGTTTTCGTGGCGACTCCGGATCACAGCCATTTTGCTCCCTCGATGACCGCCGTTTCAATGGGTATTCACTGCTACACCGAGAAGCCGCTGACCTGGTCGGTTCGCGAGGCGCAATTGCTGGCGGCCGCCTACGCCAAGAATCCCAAGGTCGTAACCCAGATGGGCAACCAGGGCCATGGACAAGATGGATGGCGGCGTGCGTACGAATTGGTCAAGGCCGGCGCAGTTGGTGACATCCTGGAGTTTCACACATGGACGAATCGCCCAATCTGGCCCCAGGGCGGAGACCGTCCGGAAGGATCTGATCCGGTCCCCGATGAACTCGATTGGGATGCGTGGATCGGCCCGGCCCCGATGCGTCCTTTCAAGAAGGGAGTTTATCATCCCTTTGCATGGCGTGGCTTTGTCGATTTTGGCTCAGGAGCTCTTGGTGACATGGCCTGTCATACCACCGACGGAATCTACGCGATCATGGAGCCTGGCTACGCTGCCACCGCCGAGCCGATTATGATGACCGCCCCCGTCAAGGACCAGTGGCCGGCCGGGATGATTGTAAAGAGCACCTACCGCGCAAAAGGCGACCAGCCCGGATTCACCACCTACTGGTACGAGGGCAAGGACAATGACGGAAAAGATATTATGCCGGAGAACCCCGAGGAACTCAAGGTCGATGGACGCAAACTTCCGAGAACCGGAAATCTGATCATCGGCACCAAGGGAAAAATGCTGGTCAATGGTGATTACTGGAATACTCCGCTACTGATCCCGGAAGCGAGGCGCAAAGAGTTCGGCCGCGCCGAACAACTGCTCGAACGCTCTCCCGGACATCACCAGGAGTTCTTTATGGCCTGTAAGGGTGAGAAGCCGAGAGAATTTAGCCAGTCCAACTGGGGCTACTCCGGTCCCATGGCCGCAAACATCCAACTCGGAAACCTTTGCGCCCGCGCGGGAAAGAAGCTCGAGTTGAACGAAGCTGGAAAGATCATCAGCGACCCGAAGATCAACGATTTGGCCTGGCGTGAGCCCCGCAATGGTTGGGGACCGCTGGAGATGAAGGTATAAGTAAATTATGGCCAGCGGGGCTGTTGAAAAAGTCCCAATATAGCGTCTGAGATTGCCGTACTATTCTTCGAATCGGCTCGCAATGACGAGCGGTGGATAGCAGGGGGGCGAAGGAATACAGTTCTTCGACTGCGCTCAGGTCGAAGGGCTTCACGATGTGACGGATTGTTTTTTCTTGACTATCTTGCTTCAATAGTGTACATTTCTTATTAGTAAGGGAGCAACGAACCGGGATATGGGATTCGTGCTCCTTACTAATGGCTTTGAGACAGTGCACAGAGAATACGGTGGCTGTCCTTAATAACTTCTCAATGACTTTCAACAATTTTTGAGAGGAGATAATCGATGAGAAAGAATATCCCTGGTTTTATGAGCGTAGCGCTATTGGTGTTGGCACCGATATTTATGCCGTCAGGTTTGGCTTTAGCACTTGAGAATGACCCAAATCTTGTCAGCTACTGGCAATTCGACGGCGACGCCCTCGACGCCTCCGGCAGCAACCACGGCACCATTATCGGCGACCCGACCTGGGTGGACGACCCGAATCGCGGCTGGTGCCTGAGCTTCGATGGTGACGGTGACTATGTAGATGTTGGCGATGACCCGTCCCTTACGTTCACCGAAGCAATCACGGTCGCGTGCTGGATCAAGGTCCGCGAGTTCGACAGGAATTGGAATGCCATCGTTAACAAAGGAGACGACTGGGTTCTGGCCAGGACTCGCGACGACGATCGAGTCGCTTTTCTTTGCCTCGGACTTGTGGGAGGGGGCTGGCCGGAAGTTTATAGCGACGAAGTGAACGACGAGAACTGGCATCACATCGCCGGCGTATACGATGGCTCGAAGCTCTACATGTATCAAGACGGTAATGACGTAGATTCCAAATCGGTTCACGGCAGTATAAACAGCAAGTGGAGCAGAGTCTTTATCGGAGAAAACGGACAGGCGCCGAATCGCTACTGGAACGGCCTCATCGACGATTTGCGTATCTACAACCGCGCGCTGACTGCCGAGGAAATTGGCGATATAGCTCATCCAAAACCTCCTGCTCCGCCTCTACCGCCGCCTGCTCCCAATGATGTGAATGCCGTCGCTCATGACAGCAGAATCGATCTTAAATGGCAGTTTGATACGGATCCCAATTTGGCCGGCTACAATATCTATCGCGCCGACTCCAATGATGGCCCCTTTACCAAACTAAATGATTCGATATATACGTTCTCTGTGTACAGCGACTTTTTCGGTGTAAACGATCAGACTTACTATTATTACGTAAAGTCGGCGGCAATACTTGGCGGCGGGGAGTCCGGGCCCTCGAATATCGTTTCCGCTTCCTCTTATGCGATGACCGATGAGCAGCTTCTTACTTCCGTGCAGGAAGCTGTTTTCAGGTACTTCTGGGATTACGGCCATCCGGTCAGCGGGCTGGCGAGAGAAGGATACGAATTAGGTCACAGCACGGATACCTGCACATCCGGCGGTACGGGCATGGGCCTGATGGCTATGTGCGTCGGTGCCGAGCGGGGATTCGTCACTCGCACCCAGGCTGCCGGTCGTGTCCTGCAGATTCTAACTTTCCTGGAAGAAAATGCTGCCCGTTACCATGGCGCCTGGTCGCACTGGATTAACGGCGCCACAGGCGAGACGAAGCCCTTCGGCGAGTATGATGACGGCGGTGACATAGTCGAAACCGCATACGTAATACAGGGCATGCTAACAGTGCGGCAATACTTCGATGATCCGAACGATCCCAATGAAACAGAGATTCGCAGCAGAGCCACCCGGATGTGGGAGCAGGTCGAATGGGATTGGTATCTCCAGCATCCGGACAGTGAAGTGCTTTACTGGCATTGGTCGCCGAATCACGAATGGCATATGAACCACGCAGTTGCTGGCTATAATGAGTGTATGATTACATATCTTTTGGCGATTGCTTCGCCTACGCATCCGATACCGGCTTCCTGCTATTACAATGGCTGGGCAAGTTC
The DNA here is from genome assembly GCA_964439135.1 of uncultured Pirellulales bacterium. Lineage (GTDB taxonomy): Bacteria > Planctomycetota > Phycisphaerae > Sedimentisphaerales > Anaerobacaceae > JAFGPJ01. Next base: position 829 of record CAYTNN010000281.1, on the reverse strand, counting down.
CCCCGACTACGCTAATGGTAATACGTACTACGATTATCTGCAGTTGGTTGGCCCGAAGAAAGGGGGGCCGCTGTTCTTCACCCATTATAGCCACCTGGGCTTCGACCCGCGCGACAAGAGCGACAATTACTGCAACTATTTCGATAACAGCCGAAATATTTCCCTGATCAACCGTGCATATTGCATTGAAAATCCCCGCGAATATGCCGGCTATAGTGACTTGGTATGGGGCTTAACCGCCAGCTTTAATCCGTGGGGCTACAGCGCTCATTCACCTACAAATGATAACGGTACTATTGCTCCGACTGCCGCACTCAGCGCTATGCCTTATGTGCCGGCCGAGTCCATTGCAACCTTGAAGGAGTTCTATCACACGTACGGCGAAGATTTATGGGGGCCGTTTGGTTTCTTTGATGCTTTTAATCTAACGCAGAACTGGTTCGCGCCCGGCTACGTAGCCATCGACCAGGGGCCGATTGTGGTTATGATTGAGAATTATCGCACGCAATTGTGCTGGAATTTGTTCATGGCCAATCCCGAAATCCAGCCGATGCTGGATGCCATCGGCTGGACGAGCCCATAGGACATAGGGACGAAAAATAGGGACAGCTATTCGCAACTGCCCCTAACGAATCTGATGCTGTCAAGGTGTTCTTGAGCGGTCACGATGTTTTTATGAGAAGTGCCGTCATGAAAAGAAGAAACGGTTTCACGCTCATAGAGCTGTTGGTGGTCATCGCGATCATTGCCATCTTGATGGATATCCTTCCTACAAAGTAGGAACGCATAAAGTATCATGCAGCTTTTTTATTAACGTCATCGTGATCAA
>CAYTNN010000280.1:0-4962 GCA_964439135.1 uncultured Pirellulales bacterium | reverse complement strand
CGATGAAACAAACGCCTGGGCAAAAGCAGGCGTGATGATTCGTGAGACGCTCAATCCGGACTCGGCGCACGCGACAATGGTTGTAACGCCTGCTTCGGGTGTGTCCTTCCAGCGACGTCCCGGCACGGGCGATACCAGCCTCGACACGACTACTGCCGGAATCACTACACCATACTGGGTGAAGATCGATCGTACTATTTCCGGCAACTTTACGGCGTCCCATTCAACCAACGGTACTTCGTGGACGATGCAGGGATCAGAGATCGTCCCGATGGGCGCGAATGTCTACATTGGTTTGGCGCTTACGAGCCATGATAATGCCTTAACGTGTCAGGCCGTATTCTCCAACGTAACGACTACCGGTTATGTCACCGGGCAGTGGGCGAACCAGGATATCGGCATAGCCAGCAACGACACTGAGCCGCTGTATGTGGCCATATCCAACACTTCCGGACAACCTGCTGTAGTGGTACACGACGATCCGGCCGCGGCGAACATCGCCACATGGACCGAGTGGGTGATTCCGCTGCAGGCATTTGCCGATCAGGGCATTGTTCTGACCAACGTTGACAGGATAGCGATCGGCCTGGGAACCCGGGGCAATACGACAGTGCCCGGCGGTTCGGGTAAGATGTATTTTGACGACATCCGGCTGATTCGGCCGAGCGACATTGCTTCAGAGTAAACGCAGCTTTCGTTAAAAAGATATAAGTATTAGCATCAGTTCGGGGCCTATACCAGGTCTATTTGGTATAGGCCCCGGTTATTTTTATATGGCGGGACCAGATGAATTTTGTATGAATTAGTAATGCAGCCGGAAATGATTTTTCGAGACTTGCCCCGGGGGCATGGTTCTGGTAACATTCTTTTGTATTTATTTGACCATGACATCTTTGAAATGGAAAGGATTTACTATGACCAGGCGAATGTCAAGACTGCCGTGTCTGCTCACTCTTACTGCTCTTTTGTTTGTTTCCGGTATCGTGATGTCTCTCCAGGGTACGGCCCTGGCGGCGGTTGAAGAGATTGATGAGAATCGTATCCGGGAAATCTCGCCGCTGCTTTCCGAAAAGCCGGCGGGATTCGGCCTGCCGATTGGCGAGCGACGTGCCTGGGATGCTCTGGCTGAGACAGATTCTTTCAAGCGAATAATCTCCGAAGCGGAAAAGCTTCTGGAACAAGCCATTGACGAACAGCCCGACGAGTTGTACCTGGATTTTTCGCGCACCGGGAACCGCACCCGTTGGCAGAGAGTAAGCGGCCGCCGGCGGTCAAGAGTCCGTACGTTCGCGCTGGCCGAGTGTCTGGAAAACAAGGGGCGTTTTGTGCCGGCGTTTGAGGAGATTGCCCGGGTGCTGTGCTCCGAACGGACATGGGTCATGCCGGCCCACGACAGGGACCTGACCAACTTTCACGGCAAAAGTGTCGATATCGACCTTGGCTCTTCGGCGTTGGCCTGGTCGTTAGGCACTGCTGATTACCTGCTGGCGGACGAATTAAGTTCTGAAACACGCCGGCTGATTCGCGACAATCTGGAGCGGCGTATTTTCCAGCCTTACCGTGACATGATATCGGGCAAGCGAAAGAAAAACTGGTGGATGACCGGGACGAACAACTGGAACGCCGTGTGCCTTGCGAGCGTGACGGGTTCGGCGCTGGCTGTGATTGATTCTCGCGATTCCCGCGCTCTTTTTGTCGCTGCGGCAGAGAGCTACTCGAAGAATTTCCTCGAAGGATTCACCGACGACGGTTATTGCTCCGAGGGACTGGGCTATTGGAATTACGGATTCGGCTATTATATCATGCTCAGCGAGGCGATCTATCAGGCGACGGACGGCAAAGTGGACCTGCTACAGGATGCTAAAGTGAAGCAAGCCGCCACTTTCGGTTCGAAAATCGAAATCATCAACGGCGTCTATCCGGCGTTCGCCGATTGTTCTATCAGGGCCGAGCCCAGTTCCCGCCTGATGTACTTTATCAGCCGTCGCCTCGGCATGGGATTGCGCAATTGGGAACAGATTGATCCGGTCACTGCCGGCGGCTCGCTCTATCAGAGCATGATGTATTCATTCCCTAATTCCGCCTCACGCAGTCTGCCGGCACAAAATGCTTCTGAGGGTCCCGGCATCAGGTCATGGTTTGAGAACGCGGGTATCCTGATCTGCAGGCCGGCTCGGAGTTCAGCCTCAAGTCTGGCTGTTGCCCTCAAGGGCGGTAATAACGCAGAGCATCATAATCATAACGATGTCGGCTCTTTCGTCGTAGTCTTAGGTGATAGGCCGCTGTTGCTCGATCCCGGCGGGGAAGTCTACACTGCTCGCACATTCAGCAGCCGCCGGTATGAAAGCAAGGTTCTGAACTCCTTCGGGCACCCCGTTCCGCTCGTGGCCGGCAAATTGCAGCGAACCGGCCGGCAGGCCCTGGGCCGGGTCGTTCGTGAGGACTTTACCGAAGATACCGACACCCTGGTACTGGATATCTCATCGGCCTATGATGTGCCGGAACTCGAAAAACTTCAGCGCAAGTTTGTCTATTCCCGTCAGGGTCCGGGTTCTTTGACGGTGACCGACGAAGTTGTATTCTCGAAGCCCTGTGATTTCGGCACGGCCCTTATCACATTCGATAAATGGCAGCAGCTTTCCGGCTCGTCGCTGATGATCCGCGATCAGGACAAGGCCCTGCGGGTAGATATAGAGGTTACGGGCGGCGATTTCAAAATCCAGCCGGAAACTATCGAGGAAGATCTCAGCGGCAGCAGACTACCCACTCGCCTGGGCATTAACCTGACTAAGCCCGTGCTTCGTGCTGTGGTCAGTCTTACAATCAGACTGGCAGAATAATATTATTTTATGGGAGAAGAAAATGGAATCGATAAATCGAAGAGATTTTTTGAAAGGTTCGGTGGGTGCGGCGACAGCCTTTACCGTTTTGCCGGCGGGCAGAACATTGGCTGCGCAAAACAAGGTGGTTCTGGGAATTATGGGGGTCGGAGGCCGGGGACGAGCGCTTCTGACGAGCCTCGTGAAAAGGTCCGATGTCAAGATCAAGTATATTTGCGACGCCGATACCCGATGCTACGGACCGGCGGCGGAGATTGTGATTGAAGGCCACGACTACAAGCCGGAATTTGTGCAGGATTTCCGAAAAATGCTGGACGACCCGGAGGTTGATGCTATTGTTGTTGCGACATCCGACCGCTGGCATGCGCTGGCAACAATAATGGCTTGCCAGGCGGGGAAAGACGTTTACGTGGAAAAGCCGCTGTCGCTGAGCATCTGGGACGGCAGAAAAATGGTTGAGGCGGCACGCAAGTATCGCAGGATTGTGCAGGTCGGAACACAAAGCCGCAGTGCTCCTTATACAGATAAAGCCGCTGAGTACATCCGCAGCGGGAAACTTGGGGACATCCATTTGGCCCGTGTGTTTCTCATGCAGGAGTCGGGTCCTATTCAGGTGGCGGATGTTCAGCCGGTGCCGGAAGGTCTGGATTATGATTTGTGGTGCGGCCCGTCGCCCATGCTGCCTTATCGGCCGGGCATGTGGTTTTGGAGGCTTTGGGATTTCTATGTCGGCTACATCATGGCCGACATGATTCATCAGATCGACCTGGTGCGGTATCTGATCGGCAGAGATTATCCCGAGACGGTCTGCAGCGCGGGAGGAGTCTACCACTTCGACGACGGCAGGGAGCAACCCGATACGCATTTCACGACCTTCGAGTTCGATAAGCTGACGCTGCTTTTCGAAGCGTCGCTCTGGTCGCCTTACATGCATCGCATCGTTCTCTTGAAGGACCAGAGCAAGTTTCCCGAATGGCCTTTCTGTGCTACAAAAGTGGAGATATGCGGGACCAAAGGACTTATGTGCTTCGGTAGGCACGGCGGCGGATGGCAGGTGTTCGAAGGGGACGCCCGTGTTCGCCAAAGCAAAGCCGTTGTCTCGGAGCCGGCCGAGCTGAAATTCGGCAGTATAATCGATGCGCATTTTGAGGATTTCGTGAGCTGTATCCGTACCCGCAGGAAACCGAAAGCGGATGTGGAAGAAGTGCACCGTTCAATGGCGCTATGCCATCTCGCAAATATCTCGTATCGTGTCGGAAACCGCAAGCTGAAATTTGACGGGGCGACCGAAAAGTTTGTGAATGATGCCGAGGCCGATAAGTACCTGAAGGCTAACTATAGAAAACCGTGGATTGTTCCGAAAGAGGTGTAAGGTCAATATTACCTTGCCGCTCTTCGACAAGGTGATTCGGCCCCATTCTTTATTACAGAAATGGCCTCAAATGTGAGAGGCCGTTGATTGTCAGGCTAAACGTGTTCGTGAATTTGTCTAATACTTGAGTAAGGCGGTTTTTGTTATGCCGAACTATTTAGATTTAGCTGTTGCTTGTAAATTCCTTTCCTCCGCTTGCTTAATAATGCATTTGAGAATATCCGATCTGCTGATAACCCCCGACACTTTGCCGTTTGACGTAACGGGAACTCTTCTGATAGAGTTGTCTCTCAGGCAGTAGCAAACATCCAACAGAAGTTCGTGTTCTTCGAAGTGGATGGCGGGTTGTGTCATAAAGTCGTTGACCGTTCTGTCTTTTTCGTCGTCATAAGTATGGAACAATCTCAGGACATCCTGTTCGGACAGCATTCCGATCAGGATTCGATCGTCTCGTACCACAGGGATGCCGGTGATATTATGATCCGCCATTAGTCGTATTGCTTCAAATATCGGAGTATCTTTTGTTATGCAAACGACTTGCTTTGTCATTATGTCTTTAGCTTCAAGCATTGTGTCTCCTTTTTGGCAATTTGTTGTATTGAAGATATCCCAATTTGGTTGAGGCTACCTACTACCGATATGTAGCCTTCATGTTATTTACATTTCCCCTAATGGATTGGTCGTTGCCTGAGTTCTTCACTCGGAACGTCTACGCTTTTGGATTTGTACCGTTTGTGCCACATTTTTCGA
>CAYTNN010000279.1:0-4990 GCA_964439135.1 uncultured Pirellulales bacterium | reverse complement strand
GGCGATGCGGGCCTTACAATAGAATCGGCGCCGGGGGCGGATGTTTGTCTCTACGGCGGAAGGAAAGTCACCGGCTGGAAACAGGACGGCGAAAAGTTCTATTCGGCTGCACTGCCCGGTGTCAAAGACAGAAAGTGGGATTTCCGTGCCCTTGTTGTAAACGGGCGCTTCTGCAGTCGCGCCCGGCTGCCGGAAGAAGGCTTCTTCGAACACCTCAGCAGCTTCGATGTCCCCTGGATGAGCACCACGGGCGGCGGCTGGAAACGCAAGCCTACGAGCGAGGAGTTGACGACGTTGAAGTACCGCTCCGAGGACATCGGTCCGTGGCTGGACGTCGGCAACGCGGAAGTGACGATTTATCACATGTGGGATGAGTCAATGGTGGGTCTGAAAGCCATGGATACCGTGACCCGCACCCTGACCTTCGCCAGTCCATCGGGCCATCCGCCGGGCGCTTTCGGTGTCAAAAAGTACGTTATCTGGAACGTCCGCGAGGGAATAACAGAGCCCGGACAGTGGTATCTCGACCGCACTGCCGGCAAGCTGGTCTATTGGCCGATGCCCGGAGAGGATATGGCTAAGGCCGAGGTCTTCGCCCCTGTCATCGAGTCGATCATTCGCATTCGGGGCACGCGGGAAAATCCCGCTCGGGATATTACGGTTCGCGGCCTTACGCTATCGGTGACAACCACGCCGCTCGAAGCGGGCGGCTTCGGGGCGGGAAAATTCGATGGGGCGATTTCCATTGCCTCAGCCGAGAACTGCCGCCTGATCGGGCTTCAAATCGTTAACGTCGGCGGGCAGGGAATCAAAGCTTCCGGCGACGGCCTGCGCATCGAGCGATGCCACGTCCACAACGCCGGCGCCTGCGGTATCAGATGCCGCGGGGCCGAAGCCGTCGTGACCGACAATCACATCAACGACATCGGGCTGACTTATCCCAGCGCCATCGCCTTACAGGGCGGCGGCAGGGACTGCATTTTAAGCCACAACGAGATCCACGATTGCCCCTATACCGCTGTCAATTGCGGCGGGCAGCGGAACCGGATCGAGCATAACCTGATTTACCATGCGATGAAAGAGCTGCACGATGGGGGCGGCATTTACTGCTTCGCGGGTAAGGACCTCGTGCTGCGGGGCAATTTCATCCGTGACATAATCGATACCGGCGGATACGGCGCCTCGGCTTATTATCTCGACGAGCGGTCTGAGAACTGCCTTATCGAGGGCAACCTTTCGGTTGGTATCCTTCGGCCTTCCCACAACCACATGGCCAAAGGCAATACGATTCGCAACAACGTTTTTATCAGCGATGCGGAAGCCAGGATTACGTTTCCGAAATCATCGAACTTTACTTTCGAGCGCAATGTCATCCGGGCCAAAGGCCAAATTGTGCTGGAGAATCCGGACGCGATTACTACGCTGCGGAATAATGTGCTGTTCAGCGCCGAGGGGAAAATTCAGTGCCGCAGGCTGAAGGACTACAGCCAGGCAGGCAATTATTCATTCGAAGCCGACCGGGAAAACCTGTCGGCTGACCCGCACATTATCGAGTTTGAAAAGGGGCGTGTCAGATTCGCCCCCGATTCGCCCGCGCTCAAGCTCGGCATAGAACCGATTGACGTTAGCGGCGCCGGTCCGCGTTTTCGATAAGAAGGTCGTGAGTCAGTGGGCTACCCCGCCTTTGTAAAATGGAGTCACTCCGGCGCGCCGGAGTTTTTACACTTGACGATTCTATGGGTTTGTGTTAAAAGACGAGAGTTTTATTGAATCGGATTAGAGTATAAGTGGATGGAGCCGAATTATGGTAGAAACCGATGAGAATCCGCAGACTCCGGAAAACGCCGGGGTAGAACAAACGGACCAACCTGTTAGTAAATCGCAGCCAATCGGCGCTGAGCAAGCATCAGTCAGCAAGGATGCCACGAATATGGCCATGTTATGTCACTTGCTGGCCATCTTCACCGGTTTTCTGGGTCCGCTGATTATTTGGCTTATCAAAAAAGACGATACGCCGTTTGTGGACCGTCACGGTAAAGAGGCCCTGAACTTCCAGCTTACGGTATTGATTGCGATGTTTGCTTCGGGTCTGTTGAGTTTTATTTGTATAGGATTTCTACTGATGTCTGTGGTTTGGATCGTGGATTTAATCTTCTGCATCATCGCAGCGGTTAAGACCAGCCGCGGTGAAGAGTATCGCTATCCTGTAGCCATTAGGTTCATCAAGTGAAATTCGTGCCGGCGTGACTTGTAAAGTGTCCGGGACTGGTTTCGGCAGCCTGTTCTCGCAGGTCGCGCCCCAACGGCGAGAGACTGCTCAGTATGCGATTCGTAATCAAGCTATTGGTCAGTTTGTGTGTGATTGCATTTTGCACACAGATAGGCCGCAAGATGCCTACATTGGCGGGACTGATTGCCGTGATGCCTTTGACCGGGCTGATCGTGCTTGTCTGGCTGTATCTCGATAATCCCGGCAACTTTGCCCTGATGACCGATTACACCAAGGGTGCGTTTTGGGGAATCGTGCCGACCATTTTGTTCTTCCTCGTGGCTTTTATATGTTTCCAGAAGCACCTGCCTTTGTGGATAGTGCTTTGCGCAAGCTTTGCCGTCTGGCTCGTCGGGGCATTCTTTCATCAGTGGCTGCTCAAGTAGAGTGGGCCTTGGCCTACCAATCCGCTCATGGTGGGGTAGAGCCCCACCCTACAATTCTGACCACACCTCGATTGCCGTCCACTTGTATCTTCTGGCCGGTCTTGATGATTTTCGTGCCGCCACCGACATTGACTACCGCGGGGATGCCGTATTCTCTGGCTACTATACTGCCGTGTGATATCATTCCGCCCTCATCCATGACGATTGCGACGGCCGGCACAAAATAGGGCGTCCAGCCAGGATCGGTAAAAGGCGCCACGAGTATTTCGCCCGGCAGTTCTGAGAATCACGCGGGCGTTGCCGGTGACCACGCCGGCGCTTACCGCGAGGCCTTTGAGCACTTCGGCGTCGGTTTCGAGCGGAGCCGGGGCGGTTTTTAAACGGGCAAGCAGTTTATTTTGCTCCAGATGCTCCTGGAACGCAGCAGCGGTAATACAGAAGCCGGCAGGGACCGCAAGTCCGAGCCGGCTCAGGCGGATGAGACTCAGGGCCTTACGAAAAGTCGCTCTCGGTTGAAGATTATGGCTGCCCGTGTTCTTGCACGATTGCCGCCGGCCCGCTATTATAACGTAATGTGACAGTTTCGGCATTCAAGAAAATGTGTGAAGGAGTCCTTCTATGAGAACAAACATCAACCGCCGCCAATTCATCAAGTCCCTTGGCCTGGGGGCCGGTGCCCTTATGCTGGGCGGCTGCGCCGGCCGTGGTAGGGGCAACCCCGTGTGGTTGCCCGATTCGCAGGGCGGCCACGTGGGGCCGCCCCTACATGCGCTTGAGGCTGCCACCCTGCCATCGTCGAAAAAGCCAAACTTCGTTATAATATTCTGCGACGATATGGGCTATGGCGACTTGGGTTGCTACGGCCATCCGACGATTCGCACGCCCAATCTTGACAAAATGGCTGCCGAGGGCCAGAAATGGACGAACTTTTATGTCGGTGCCTCGGTGTGCACGCCGAGCCGGGCGGCGCTGCTTACCGGAAGGCTTCCGATTCGCAGCGGGATGTGCAGCAACAATCGTCGCGTTCTGTTCCCTGATTCCGCGGGCGGCCTGCCACAAAGCGAAGTGACCATCGCCGAGGCGCTCAAAACAGAAGGATACGCCACGGCATGTGTCGGGAAATGGCACCTCGGGCATCTGCCGCAGTACCTGCCGACCAGTAACGGCTTCGATTCGTATTTCGGCATTCCGTACAGCAATGATATGGACAGGATTGCCGGCGAAGGACGGCAGGCTATGTTCGAGCCGAAAGTCGAGTATTTTAATGTCCCCCTGATGCGGGACGAGGAAATTATAGAACGCCCCGCCGACCAGAATACAATCACAAAACGCTACACGCAGGAAGCCGTCGAGTTCATCAAAAAGAGCAAAAACAAGCCCTTCTTTCTTTATCTGGCCCACAATCTGCCTCATGTGCCTCTGTTCGTATCGCAGAAATTCAAAGGCAGGAGCCTGCGGGGTATGTACGGTGACGTAGTCGAAGAAATAGACTGGGGCGTCGGGCAAATCCTCCAGAGTCTGCGGCGCGAAGGACTCGCCGAGAATACCTTCGTCGTCTTTACCTCCGATAATGGGCCCTGGCTGATCTTCAATGAACATGCCGGCTCAGCGGGTCTGCTTCGCGAGGGCAAAGGCTGCACGTTCGAGGGCGGGATGCGCGAGCCCTGCATTATGTGGTGGCCCGGCACGATTAAGCCCGGCGTCGTGAACGGTATGGGCGCCACGATGGATTTGTATACGACGATTCTGACGCTGGCCGGCGCGAAGGTGCCGGACGACCGCGTCGTCGATGGCCTGGACTTGTCGCCCGCTCTTTTCGGGACCGGACCCAGCCCGCGCAATACGATGTTCTACTACCGCGGCGCAAAGCTCTACGCGGCTCGAAAGGGTCCTTACAAAGCCCATTTCATCACAAAGCCCGCTTACGCCAAGGGCGCCGAAAAGATGCACGACCCGCCGCTGCTCTATCATCTCGGCCACGATCCTTCCGAGAAATACGATATTTCGAAGGACCATCCGGAAGTTATCCAAGATATCCGAAAAGAAGTTGCGCTGCACCTGGCGAACATGACGCCGGGCGAGGACCAATTGGCAAAGCGTATCGAGAAGAAAGGATAAGAACCCGCTATGAAGGCAAGAATCAATCGACGAGGATTCATCAAAGCTGCGGGTTTGACGGCGGCGGCGCTGGCAATGCCGGGATGCGGGGGCCACTTAAAGCAGGCATCGGGCGTGAAATCTACGGACAAACCGAATGTTGTTATCGTATTCTGCGATGATGTCGGCTACGCCGACATCGGTGTCTTCGGGGCCAAAGGATACGAGACGCCCAACC
>CAYTNN010000278.1:0-4994 GCA_964439135.1 uncultured Pirellulales bacterium | reverse complement strand
TCGCACCATCTTATCGAAAGCATTATATCGGCTGGATCGCCGTTGCAAAAAGGCCAGAAACAAAAAAGCGAAGAATAGACGAATCAATCGCCCTGTTGGGAAAGGGCCAAAAACTCGGGTTGAAATAGAATATATTCCTTCGGTTGAGCGGATGATAGAGCACGGGATACGCGGATGAATGATTCTTTGGAATCAGATCAATGAACGAACCTGACATAGGGCAAGCAGAGCTACATCTTGCGGCGATTCCGGACGAAGAACGCCGGGATACATTTCGCCAGATCCCATGGTCGCTCAAGGATTGTTGCATTGGGCTGGGCGTTATCGCCATCTTCCGAGTTGTGTTCTACATGCTGAGCCTCGTGGGACTGATCTACTTGGTCTATGCAGTTGGTGTAGCGCTCTGGATATTAATGTTCGGTTGGATGTTTTTTTTCCCGCTGTGGGTTGCGCATAAAAGAGATATGCTGCGGCGGCCTGCAGTTGGCCTCGTGCTGAAGGAATCAGGTCTTGCAATTCCGCTGGCTGTTAGTCTCATCTTGGTGGAGTGGCTTTTTATGGTCATTCTCTACAATGTGACCGGTAGTTCGGTCGAAGAAAGCTTCGTGCTTTCGGGGTTGCGCGATGCACCGAATGATGCGCGATTGTATCTGCTGTTGGTTCCGATGTTCACCATCGGTCCCGTTGCGGAAGAATTGCTTTTTCGAGGGCTTCTGTATAACGCATTACGAAGGCGCATGGCACCCATAATAGCAGTAGTGCTGCAGGCTCTGGTTTTTGTCTTATTACACTATCGTATGCCGGAGACCAATGTCATTTACTTATTTATCATCTTTGTCTCCGGAGTCGCTCTGGCCGGAGTATACGAATGGCGCAAGACGATCTGGAGCCCCATTGCGCTGCACGTACTGATGAACTTTGCATTTGCTGGTCCGGTGATTGTACTGATGATTTTGAACAGCCATACACCGGCAAAGACGTGGCAGCAAGCAGAACTACCGCCCGACTGGTTGGGCACAGATCTCAACGGTATAGAGAAGATGTCTACCGGTGAAGAGCAGAGGCTCTATGCGATAAACACATGGGGCAGCAGTGGCCTGCGAATGTGGAAGAAGGAGGTTCATGCTTTTCAGGCTGTGTGCAAATGGTTCCCTGACGATAGGCAGGCATGTGCTAAAGCCCGCTCAGGCATCGCCCGGATCTACGAGTCGTATCTCAGGGATCCCCGAAGGGCTGTCGTTGAAAGCGATCGCATTCTTTCCGAGTTCAGGGATCAGGCGGAGGTATGTGCTGAGGTCCTCATAACCAGGGGCTGGTCTTACTATGACCTGGGCGAGCCCGATATGAGCAGGGCGTCTTTCCAGGAAGTTGTCGGCTCGTACCCATCTTACGAATGGGCGCAGCAATCGGCCGCAGAAGGATTAAAGATGTTAGATGGTGGATGATGATCTAATGTGTTCTCTGGTGGTGTAAGCATTCGGATAATGTTTTGGAATCGGGTCGATGCAATCTGACGCTGGGAAAGTTGCTGACCGTTAGTATGCCCACTACTTTAGGGAGCAGGCTACACGTTAAGCTTTCGGATTTGCGACTAGTCCTATGAATAAAATGCTGCCTGTCATATTGTCTCGAATCAGAAATAAAAATGGATGGTCTGCTCGAAAGACCGGTATCGGGGCCGGCCCGATTGATGTCAGCCTCATTACTACACCTGTTGCCGCTGCCGCTTCTGTGCCTTCCTCGTTGACCTCGACGTAGGCTTTGTGGATGACCGCCGAGATAAAGAGGTCTCTTTTACCGTTTATCCCGGAAAAATCTGCGCCCGAGGAAAAAGCATCTTTCATTCCCATCGATTTGAGCACGGAAGCCAGACTAAACTGGCTTGTCATCTTGAACTTCGGCACAAAAACCACGACTTCGCGTTTGTAAATTTTGGCCAGCCATTGTGTAAGATTGTCCGGCGTGAGTGTTTTCTCGAATTCGTCCAGAGCGTCAAATTGTTTTGGAAGCAGAATAACCATCGAAAGCTCTTCATCCACATAGGGCAGTTCAAGAGCCTGGAAGGTATCGGTTTCCATGTAGCCGAACTCTGCTTTCTGGTTCATTGTTGCAACGTCAATCTTGTGGCCGTCGGAAAGAGTAAAAGGTGAATCTTTAGTCCTGTTTTCTTTAAATTGCCTCGCCCAATTGCCCTTAAAGTAAATGGCATTTGTCAGAACCAACCGGGTCATCGAATCCAAAACGCCTTCACTGATAAGATTTTTGATCTTGTCATTAGTCTTTTTTTCCACCCAGGCGTTGATAGTTTTGCGTGCGGTTTCCGCGGCAGTCACAAAATCTACTTCGTTAAGCCGTCCATCATAGCTGGTTTCAATAAGCTGCAGAAAATCCTCAAGAAATCCGTAATTCTTCTGGCCCCAAAGGGCATTGGCGACAGTTAAAGTATAACCTCCTTTTTGGCCTCTGTTGTTTAGGTCTTTTATAATGTTTCCAAATGACGAAGCGAATTGCTGTTTGTCCAGCAAGGGCTTCGATGATGAGTCCGTTCTTCGATTCGCAGAAACAGGGAAATGCAGCACTCCGGCCATTTGCGATTCTGTTTCATTACGAGCTCCGGCATGAGCCATTGCCAGGGCTGTTGAGATACTATAGGGCGAGAAAAACAGATTTCCTTTCGTGCTTTGTAATTTCGCGAAAAGCTCCAGAGCAAACTTGTTATTTCCTTCCACGATGATTTTTTTGTTCATATTTTCTTTTGCTGTCTGATTATCAATCGCTAATGAGTTAGTTGAAACCATTATGGCCGCCAATAAAACTAATATTCTTTTAATAGCTTTCATATCTATTACCCTCTAAAAAACCACTTAAAGTGTTGTAAATAACGATTAACCACCCTGTTTTTGGGCAAAACCATGTTTTTTGCGTATTGCAATTTTTCAATTGTTGACAAAGAAACGATTTTATTGTATTATAACTGATTAGATATAAGCTGTGAAAAGTCATTTTTTTTCAAGAGGAATGCCATGAGCTCTGAAAATGACGGTTTTTTTCGGCGATTCAAATGGCATGTAGTGATTATTTGTGTCGCGTTTGCAATTGTGGTAGTACTAACTCTTTTTACCAACATTTTCCAGAAATCCCAAACCGATTTGCTGCGCCAGCTTGTATTCATACTCGGTGCTTTAGTGTTTATCAGCGCACTTCTGACAATGCTATCGAGAGTTTTCAAGATACTCGATGCGCTTCGAGATAACAGTGCTAAACTTGAGGAAGTTACAAGTGCCCTGGAAAAGATCGGCTCAGGGCTGGCGCAAATCAATCATAGCACACGCGTAAGCGAAACAGCCAAGGCGATCGCATTCCGTGATGCTGACAGGCAGTCTTTGCGGGAGGCCGTATTTGATAAGCTACAGCAGCAGAATTTTAGTGCAGCCGAAGAAATAATTAACGAAATTGCTAAACGGCCGGAATACAAGGATCTTTCCGAGCAGCTAAGAGTACAGACCAGCCGCTACCATGATGCAACCGACCAGGAACGGCTAAGTCAGGTCATGGCGCATATAGATAAGCTGCTGGATGATTGTCAGTGGGGCAGGGCCAGTGCCCAGATTGAAGGGCTCATTAAGGCTAATCCTGAGAATGAGCAGGCAAAAGCGACGAGACAAACTCTGCTTGATAAGAAGCAGGAGCGTAAAAGGATATTGCTTGCCGTGTGGGATGATGCTATACAAAACCAAGAGACAGATCGTAGCCTGGAAATTCTGAAAGAGCTTGACCAGTATCTAACTCCGAATGAAGGATTAGCCCTTCAGGAAGCGGCAAGAGATGTCTTCCGCACCAAACTTCACAACTTAGGTGTGCAATTTGCCATCGCCGTAACCGAAAAAAGATGGGTCGGCGCGCTCGAAATCGGGCAGCATATTATCGACGACTTTCCAAACAGTAAAATGTCTGAAGAGATCCGTAGCAAGCTGGATGTCCTTAAACAGAACGTCCAAATGCAAAATAGTTGATATTCTGATATTTCACTTGCCAGTTTAAGCATAGAGGGGTGATAAAATAGGCTAAATACAAAGGCCTTGTTGTGCCTTCCTACTCTTCCATTAAGTCATAGTCCTAAAATATTAATGTTATTTGCCACAATATTCAATATTATTTCTTGACTGCGAATTTATATATTGATAAATACTAAATGATCGTACACATGAGTCTAAAATACAAAAATAGCGTTGGTGCAATGGTTTAATTAACGAAGCCGAAAGACTCATAAGTGTAGAGAAGTGTTTGAAACAGGAAATTTCAAGTAGTTACGACGGGAAGGAGTCCAGGGTTATGGTTAAAGGAGTGAAGAGGAACAGCATCTACGATAAAATTGGGTGGACGGGATTGTTAAATGTTGTCTGGAATTCGATGCCTTATCCATTGAGGTTTTTTGCTCTGCCTTATGGCTTGCGTGTCTATGCAAGTTTTCTCAAGGGAAGTGCAAATCTAAATCAATTGTTATGTGTGCACTCCAGTGAATACATGTCTTCTAAATTGTTTCGATTTTTAAGGCCGAGATACCATAAGGTTAAAGGTGTTCTCAAAGCTTACGGGATAGATGCCTGACCACGAGGCTGCATTCGAGTTATTTTGCGTTGGCACCTCTGCAGATTTATGCCTTTGTAATAGCATATATACAGCCGGTCTTTCAAAAAAAATATCAAAGCTGCTTTTTTAGTTTCACACGAGATTTTTCAGATCGCTCGCAGTGGAATGCCGATGGTCTCGTTTACGTCCAATTTAGCCAATTTGCCAGTCGACTCTGCCGGAATTGGCTTTGTTTGGCTTTGTTTTTTTTTGAGCCCACTGGCTGATTTATTGCCATAATATCCTTTCAAATAAGACTTTGCGCCAATTTCACCCTACCGCAAATTGGCTTTGTTTTTTCAACTTGGTCTTTCAACCCCCAGAAAATCTGGGGGCTAAATAAGATTGGCTTTGTTTGGCTTTGA
>CAYTNN010000277.1:0-5010 GCA_964439135.1 uncultured Pirellulales bacterium | reverse complement strand
ACTTAGTATAATAACTATTTCTTAGTTATCAATAAAATCTTTTAAGATTTATTCTGTCCTGCATCTAATTAGTTGCCAGTTCCTCTGACCACTCTGTCTCGTTGCCGAACTGATCGCGTGCCTTAACACGGAAACGGTTGCCCCGCCCCGCGCTGTCCACAATAACTTCGTAATTACGTTCTATTTGCCATCCACTGCTTAAGCCGGCTTCCGTGGTACACTCGAAGAAATACTCGACTGGTCCGCTGGTATCCGTTGCCTCGGCCGCTATCATCTTTATCCAATACTCTGTTATTCGATTACTTCCCAATACAACCTCTTCTCTCGGCCCACCGTAAAGTTCCCATTGAGCCGGATTGGGCTCGGGCGGGTCGGTTTCATACTCCGGAAACCAGTAAAGCAGAGCAATGCTGGCCTGGCAGGTTCCGCCGTAAGCTCCCATGTTGATGCGCAGGTTTATGCCTTGTTCGTTTATTGGACCGTGCGAAATGCTCATCGGCTCATCGCCCAGCGGACAGGTCGGATCGCCCGCATCTATACATGGGCTCGTAATATGGTCCCATGTCCAGGATTCTTCGTATGTGCTCCAGCGCCAGCCTTCGCTCATCAAGTGGTAATCACCATCGGTTGCATCGACGAACAGCGGATCGCCGCTTATGTTGCCCACTCCCGGAGCTTCGCCTTCAAGACAGCTAAACCGTACCTCGCACTGGAACAGGTCGCCGTCTCTATTGTTGAAGAAAATGCAATTGCTTATGTCAGGATTCGAATTCTCATAAGCGGCTATGCCGAAATCATTATCCACAATTGTCAGGTTTCTAATCGTAGGGCTGCTGCCGTAGTTGAGTGATATTGCTGTGCTGCTGTTTCTGATGATGAAATTCTTCAGCACGCTATCGGATCCTTCGCCGGTATGGAAGGTAACACCATCCACATCATCCCTCTCTGTTGTGGTACCAATTCGGCTGGTTCTCCAGGGAGCCTCAATTATAGCCGCACCTTCGGTTCCGGCAACTGTTATGGCCTTACCCGTAAAATCGATCTTGGAGTACACTCCCGGCCGGACAAGAACCATCTGACCGTCTTTTGCTACATCAATGGCTTCCTGGATAGTATCGAACGGACGAGCTTCGGAGCCATCTCCCTGAAGGCCGTCCTGCTCCGGATTGTCAAGGCCATAATTATCGACATATATTATACCCTGGAACTCGTAGGCACCCATATCCACACGTCCACTGACTACGCGCGGATTGCCGTCAATGTCTTTTTTGTCCGGTCCGGGTGCATAGTTCGGATCACCGGCATCGACACATTGTGACGATGGTGCGATCCGCAAGTCGTCGTCTTCGGTGCCGGGTATGTCGTCTGGGCCATCCGGGTCTGCGAACAGCGGGTCGGCGTCAATATTGCCTGTGCCAAGCCAGCCGCCCCGGATGTTGCTGTAGGAGATAGCGATTGTTGATTGGTCGTTAATCCATATTACATTGCCGTCGTCCCAAAGGATGCAGTCGATGATCCCGGCAGTGCTCTGGCCCCACTGATTGCGGGAGTTGAAAGCAATGGCGCTTCCATCCTGTGCCGAGTTTCCTGTGAACGTGCAGTTGGTCAAAGTCAAGTCACTTTGACTGTTGTACATCCCGCCGCCGTAAGAGTTAGTCTGGTTCGCAGTGATTAGGCAGTTGTTCAGGCTCAGGTTGCTATTACCGGTATTGTACATCCCACCGCCGTAATCATACCCCGAGTTCGCGATGAGCGTGCAGTTGGTTAAAGTCAGATTGCTGCTATCGTTGTACATACCGCCGCCGTAATACGACGAGTTTTTGATTATTGAGCAGCCGGTAAGGTTCGGCTCGCCGTTGTTGAAGCATACTCCGCCGCCGCCATAGTCTGCCGTGTTTTCACTGAATGTGCAGTTGTTCAGGCTTGGTTTGCTGTCACTGATGTACAGCCCACCCCCACTGTCCTCTGCGGAATTGGCGGTGAAAGTGCAGTTGATAAGCACCGGTGTTCTCTGGGAATCTTCGTCCGATTCGTCGGCACTTGATTCGGCCGCCGCATAGCTGTTTATACCGGCGCCGGTTTGTGCCAGGTTTCCGGTGAATGTGCAGTCGGTCACGCTTAGGCTGCCGTGACCGTTGTGTATCCCGCCGCCGCGATGTGACGAGTTTTCCTCGAATGTGCAGTTGTTGAGACTTAGATTGCTCTGATAGTTGTATATTCCGCCGCCCTCGGTTCCGGAGGAGTTCTGCGTGAATGTGCAGTTGACAAGTGTCGGACTGCTGTAGTAGTTGTAAATCCCGCCGCCATAATACTGTGCCGAGTTCTCACTGAACGTACAACTGATAAGCTGCGGCGATCCGTACTCATTGAGCAATCCGGCGCCGTTACGATTGGTGAATACGTCGGCATTGCCGCCTGTGATTGTGAATCCGTCAAGGACGGCGGTTTCGTCGGCTCCACTGCCGGTCACAACATGGTGACTGTTCTCCGCCCTGCCGGCCTCACTCGCCGGACCATCAGGATTGACCCGGTCATTGGCGCTCAAATCGCCGCTCAGAATCGTCTCATACAGGTTGATATCACGCGCATCAGGCTCAGCCTCTCCGGCGCCTGCATATCCCCCTTTAATCGTAACACCGGATAGTAGTTGAAACGTATCCGTCCGGTCGCCGGATGCTGATATTCGGATTCCGATCCGTCCCGCTTGTTCAATCCGGAGATCGGGCTTGTAGATGCCGTTTGCCACACGGATTTCATCGCCAATGCTTGCCTCAGCAAGAGCAGCCTGTAAACAACAGAACGCATCGGCCCAGTTTGAGCCGCTACCGGAAATCAGTGCTTCGTCGTCAACGTAGATGACCTCTCCTGTCACAGCCGTGCATGAAGCCGCCAGCAGAAACAGTGCGCACAGCAGCGATCTGATATGATTTGCCTTGCTTCGCATCTTCCTATCCCTTCAATGAAAAGAATGAATCTGTAATGACGCTCCGGCCGATACAGCCGTAGCATACTTCCACAATTAAGCAAGCTGCTTGCTTCTTATCACCACCTACCTAAAACAGAATTCAACTCACATTGACCGAATGAAGCTTCGTGTAGGGTGTGCAACGCACACCATTATCGAAATTGGTGGGCAGTGCCCACCCTACCAAGAATAAATTTTCAATCTGTTATGCGCTCTTAGTAATCACGCACTATAATCGCGTCTTTGCCTATAAGGTACTGGTCCGAACCTGCGACCTTTAGATTGTATACCTTGCCCACATACGGCGTCGGTCTTTTGGTCACGCTCGTAATGCCTATCGAGCCTTTCGATGTTTTCAGTTTTATCCCTGCTTTTAATTCCTTTAGAGATATCCATTGCCCAGATCCCGAAAGGAAGTAATGGTTTTCGGCTACACCGATACAATTTCCGCTCTCAAGCAAAACATCATAGCAGGTGAACGTTCCTTTGTGTTCCTGCACTTCCTGAATTTTGCTGAGGCTGTTCATGCCGCGGATACTTTGCCCCAGGGCAATCTTCGATATTGGAACAAGGGCACCACTTGCCCAAACCTTGGTCTCAGCAGTGAAACAAGTCCTGCCTTTGGGAGGTCGTGGAGAGGTTGTTGTAAACGTCCAAACGTCACCTTTTGTTATATTACCCTCGCTATCTACCTCATCTATTCGCCAGTAGCAATACGTAGTGGACGATCCAATATCTTCGGGCAGCGTGTAACTGGTAATAGTCTGACGGCCGCGATATATGCCGGTAGTATCGGAAGTATCGGCATTAGTAACGGCGTCTTTACCAGTGTTGCTGCCGCCTAAGGCTATGCTGAAGTATACATCGTGGGAAATGGCGTTGAGGCCGGCGGCCCAGCTTAATGTGACATGTTCCCCAACATAGAAAGCCTCGTCGGCAGGAGATGGATTCGAAGCCTTGTCGGACAGAGGCCGTGGTTGTTCACCAGGTGACAGGCTGGCTTCCGTCGTGCCGCCGTAGGCGCCAATGTTAATGCGATCACCGTTGGGCATCGGCTCATTTGATATATCAGCCACCGGATCGCCGCCATCGACACAGGGGCTGGTAACTCTGTCGAGCACCCATATATCAAACTGAGGCCAATATCGGCCACGCTCGGAGCGTAGATGATAGTCGTCGTTGTCGGGATCAACGAAGAGCGGATCGTCAGTTATAACACCTTCACCTCCTCGTTCGACACAACTGTAACTAGCCCGGCATCCGAACAGGTCACCATCTGTATTGTTCCAGAGAATTGTATTGATGATGATCGGCTCTGAGTTGGCGTAGGCTTCAATGCCGTATGTATTACCCACTATTGTAAGATTGCTGATTGTGGGAGAGCTGTCGGCAATGAAGACGCCCATGAAGCTGTCTCTGATGATGAAATTCTTCAGGATACTGTCGGGGCCTTCGCCGGAGTAAAACGAAACAGCAAAATCGCCCGGATTCCAGAGCACAGGCACACCGTCTGGGCTTACAGCGACACCCTGTACCGTCAGCATTTTACCCAGGAAATTGATTTCTTCCAGGTACAGCCCCGGATAGACCAAAACTACTTCTCCATCCGCTGCTGCATCGATACCCTTCCGAATGGTTGCTAAAGCTGTTCGGGGCGTCAATCCGTTGTTGTGATCGTTTCCGTTAACCTCATCGACGTAGATAATTCCTTCCTCCCCGCCGGGCGGGGGGCCCTCTTTCCCGACTGTAAAGCTCCAGACATCGCCTTTATAGGTTTCGCGTCCATCAAACTCATCGATCCGCCAGTAGTAGGTCTTGCCTAATTCAAGAAGGCCGGGATTATAAGTTGTATCTCCCTGCGGGCGTCCTTCGGAGGCGTTGTTAACCTCGGCAAAATTTTCGCCGAAGAACACCATGTGCAGTTTCGCACCAAAACCCGGCTGCCAGCTAAGGATCACATTGGATTCTACAAGCTCGGCTCCATCAGCGGGCTCAGGGGCATAAGCCGTGCTGGATGGAATCATAAAACTCCAGACATCTCCTAC
>CAYTNN010000276.1:0-5034 GCA_964439135.1 uncultured Pirellulales bacterium | reverse complement strand
CTCGCCATCCGTTTGTGCGCGGAGCGGTTGCTGCATAACGGCAAAAGCCAAACCTGCACCGGCATAACCCGCTCTTCTGAAAAACTCGCGTCGGTCCATCCTTCGGCTCGCCGGTGATGATTCACAACCGGCTTGTGATTTCGATACAATATCATTTTTCATGATAATTCCTCCAGTAATGTCCATATCTTACTCTGCGGCAATTAACAGAATCCAGTCATTCTTGTCGGTGGTTTCGAATGTCTGCCGGGGTTTCGCGACTTTCCCTGCGTCGAGCCAGCCGCCGGTGCGGGGGTGGTACCAGCGGGCGGCCAGGCCTTTTTTGAGCGAATCGGTTTTTACAGTCACCGGGCCGCCTTCGGGCAGATAAACTACCAGCAGATCGCCCTCTTTGGTTTTTGCCGCTGCGATGAATTTCGAGGCGTCATCTTTGCCCGGTTGCTCTGCGAGAACTTCCTGCGCGGGGATTAATCGCCACCATTCGATGCTCTTGAAGAACTGGTGCAAATACTTCATGCTCAAGGCGCCGGGCAGATCTTTGGCGACGTGCCAGGGCGAGCCGAGTCCGGTGCTGATATGATCGGCGGGAGCTTGCACTTTGGTATGCCAGCCCCAGATACCCTGCCCGCCGTAGGTGACACCGGCCGTCGGAGAAACCAGCAGGCTCCAATAGGCGGCCCGGCGGACCGAATGGTCGTTGTGTACCTTCCGGTGGGTGTAGCCGTTATGCGCCTCGTAGTTCGGTTCGGTATTAATCACGGGCAGGCTGGGCTTGTTGTTCCATTCCGTAGCGGGCGGTCCCTGGTTGAGCCAGCGGAAGGTTCCTTCGTCGTCGCCGTGACCGCTTTGATAGCCGATGAAGCTGAACCACGGCTCGTTGCGGAATTCTTTGCCAATCCAGCTTTTTCCCCTGACGTGCTGTGTGGCCAGGCGATGCTGGTCTTCGTTAAAGACCGCCCTGCCGATTCGTTTCCATGTTTCGGCGTTTTCTCCGCTGTAATTGCCGTCGCCGCCGAGGAACCAGATGACCTGATGGGCGCCGTACCGTGCGATCATGTATTCCGCCAGCACAATCTTCTGGTCTTCCGGCAAAGAATAGCCCGGATTCTCGTCGCCGCGAATCGCCCAGAGCAGAACCGGTACGGCGAGGAGCCCGGCATCGTTAATCGCATCGACGTACTTGTCCATCCGCTGGAAAAATGCCGGATTGACGGCGACTTTTTCTTTACCTGTAAATGCAGGATTTCCGGTCGCATCAGTCTTGGCCATCCGCCACTGGGTCATGACGAACTGAATCGCGGTAAATTCCTTTTCCACGCGGTCTTTGAGGAAAACGTTCCAATCGTCCAAATCTGCAAATAATGGGCCGCACCAGACGGTGTCGGCCAGCCAGAAAAATGGCGTGCCGTCGGTGTGCTCGATGTAGCGTTTGTTCGCAGAAAGGCGTAATTCGCCGTGCCGCAGCAGCGAAAGATCATCATTGTATTTCACACATTGGAACGAGCCGCTTTGGTTATGAAGACCTTTGTTGCTTTGATCCGAACAGGTTGTTTTGTATGTCCAGCCGCCCTGCTCGTCCGGCGAAAAACGCACTCGCCACACACGGCCTCCATCCCAAAAGCCGAGCAGTGTCCTTTTATTTCCGCTCGGTGAGGTGAATTCCACCTTGACCTTTATCTGCTGAACCGGATTGTCGTAGTCCTCTGAGCTTGTCAATGTCTGCTCAAAGCGAACCCACTGCTTGACCGGATTATTTGCGGCCATGGCCGGCGACTCACAACAGAACGTCAAAAAAAATCCGGCGGCGGCAAACGCCGGGAGAATGAAACGCTTCATAATCGCCTCCGTAGGGTGTGCATCGCACACCATTTTTTGTCTATTTCAGTTATGATGGTGTGCAATGCACACCCGACCTACTTTTTGACTGCGTAGAGTTTCTTCATTGTGGTAATGTAAAGCACGCCGTTGGCGGCGACCGGTGTGCCGCACATGGGGCTGTCCAGCATAGTTGAGCTGATGAGCTTTTTTTCTTTGCTCGCGGCCAGCACGTAAAAATCGCGCCGTCGCGTGCCGATATAAACCTTTCCGTCGGCCACGAGTGTCGAGGCCCAGATGTCCCCCTTTGTTTTATGCGTCCAGTAGGGCTTGCCGGTCTCGACGTCCACGCAGTGGATAAGCCCGGAGCAATCGGCGACGAAGACCAGCCCGTCGTGTACCGACGGTGTCGAGCAGCAGTGTTCCTCGACCGGGTACGTCCAGATTTGACCCGAGTGAGTTATATCGCCAGTGCCGCTCGCGTCGAAGCATTTGAGCCATGCCTGGTTCTTGCCCCACCAGATGTCACCTCCATAGGTGACATAAAGGCGGCCGTCGTGAAAGACCGGCGTGCTCTTGACGTTGCTCGGGCTCTCGTTGCGGTTTCGAACATACTTGTGTACGTCTTCTTTCGGCGCCTCGGGGTCGCAATCAAATCGCCAGGCGCGGTTTAGTTTCTGAACTTCGCCGGCTGCCGGAATTTCTTTAATGGTATCGAAAGCGTAGCATACGCCGTCGCCGCCGCAGAAGAATACCAGCGTTCGCCCGTCGACCCGACCCAGTGCGGGTGACGACCACGTCGAGTGGAATATCTTCGGGCCGATTTTTTCGTTATCCTGAGCGACGAGCCGCCCTGTTGCTTTATCGAGCACAATCAGGCTCGGCGCATCGGGGGCGGGAATCATTTCGTGTTTGTCGTTAAGGCCGTTGCTCGTGTTGATATACAAAAAGTCGCCGTGCAGGAGAATCGAGCTATGTGCGGCATCGTGCTGGTGAACGCCCGTCTTCCCCGCGACATCGAACAGCCAGATGACATCGGCATCTGTTTTTGCCACATCCATAGGCTCGGCGTCCTGGGGTGCCATGAGGCGGCCTTCGTCCCGGCATGGCCCGTCGTTGCCGTTGGCCTGGCCGTTGAGGTCGAGGCATACAACCTCGCCGCGGTTGGTCACGATATATACCTTTTCTCCTTCGACGGTCGCCGGCGAACAAAGGCCCGACCTTGGCCAGTCCCGATAGAGCATGGGTATTCGCTTGGGAACGACGAGCTGCCAGCAGAGGCTGCCGTCTTTTTCGTCCAGACACAGCAGCACGCCTCGATCACCCTTGTGCCGGGGATCTCGTGGACGCTCGTTGTTCGTGCCTATCAGCACCTTGCCGCGGGCCACGACCGGCGTAGCGTAGCTTTCCGTGCCCAGCGGAACCACCCACTTGATGTTCCTGCCTGTGGCCGGGTCGAAACTATCGGGCAGACCGGTTTCCGCCGAGACCATGTTTCGGGAATCTTTCTGGCCCCACTGAAGATGGTCGCCGGCCGAAACGGTCGAGACGATTAACAGGCTGCAAAACAATGCCGGTATGAGCAATTTGGGAAATGCAGACTTTCTCAACAACCCCACGGTCACCTATCTTTCACATTCAGGGACGACAAATCACCCGATTGAATGGTTTTGTTTAAGCAATTCACAGAATCTTTTCGTGCTATTCACAAAAAAGGTTCCTGGTATCGACCTATTTATTACTTCATGTGAATCTCGGCATTCACATGTGCAATACGCTAAATGTCTTTTGCTATTTACCTTCTTCGGGTTTTGGAGTTTCAGCTATCACTTCAGTTGCAGCCTCTTTGGCGGTATCTTCCTCGTCCTTCCGGCCGGCGTGGCTCTTGCGGTGCGCGACTTTCGGCAGTCCAAGCAAGGAATCTTCCTCGGTCCAGCGGTCTTCTTCTTTGAGCAGCTCGATACGTTCGGCCCGCTTCAAAACATTCCGGTGCCTCGACAGTGCACCTTTAATTTTCAATGAAGGATCAATCGACATTCAGTACTTCTCCTAAAACTAATTTACTTTCTTACCGTATGCATCCGAGAAATAATTCGGTGCGAAAGTTTCATAACCTTTCGGTGCCTTACCTTTATATTCGGCTCCGACCTCAATTATTTTCTGTAGGGCTCTATATCCATTTGTCCCGGGCGTTCCCGGGTTATCATATTTTTGCATTGTCTGTAAAAAGTAACGGCCGCTTTCGGTCTTAATTTCGGTCTCAATTCCGTTCTCGGAAAAATGAGCCTGTACGGGCGCCAAATCAGGCAGCGAACCATACACGACCAGAACAATTACATTATTGCCCATCGGCTTAACAGGCTCTGCAACTTCGGTATTCACCGTCGTATTCTCAGTCGGCGCCGAAGGCTGCGGAATATTGCTCATTGCCTGCTCTATCGGCCTTTCGCCATCCGTTTCCTGCGCCACAGGGTCTGGTTGGCCTGTTTCCTGCTTTCCGGCCGGATAAGAAGACTGACCGAACCTGTAGGCAGCTATAATCACAAAAATAAAGACCAGTACCAGCACAACTGCTATCTGGTACGGTATTGAAAACTCGATTCTGCCGGCGTTAAGCTGGACAATTCTCGGTTTTCTCCACCATTTTGCCGCGGACTTCGGAACACCAGCAGCGTTTTTCTCCTTTACTGCAGGAGCTTCTTCATTAGGTTTTTTGGGCCGTAAATGCTCGACGATTTTGCCATTATCAGGCTTAACGCGAGCCTTGCTCATAACCTCATAAAGCGCCTTTTTGCTTCGGTTCCGTGTCATAGTGGAATCCGTTCAACTTCTCAGGGGTTCCCATTTTGCGATCTGTCTGCAAAACGGGGTCCCTTCAATAATTCCGTTAAATTACCATTATATCGCTATGATTTCAAAGAACAAGTTAATACCGCATAAAAGATTGCCTAATTTTCTACAATATTTCTGCCCGGATTTCAATAAGAAACTTCAAATTGGGGGATATTTCCCATCCAGCTCATTAAGTCGTCTCGAAATTGGCTTTGATTGGCTTTGTTTTTTTCAGCTCCGCTGGCCTGTTTATTGTCATAATCACCTTTCACATAAGACTTTGCGCCAACTTAGGCCGTGGCACATTGGCTTTGTTTTTTCAAATTGTGTTTTCAACCCCCAGCACAGGTCTGGGGGCTAATCGAGATTGGCTTTGAATTGGGTTTG
>CAYTNN010000275.1:0-5090 GCA_964439135.1 uncultured Pirellulales bacterium | reverse complement strand
TTCTTGTTCATCTTTGAAAGGATCGATAAATGAAATACGACGTAGCTGATATGTCATTGGCAGCGGGCGGCAAAAAACGGATACTCTGGGCGGATAACGATATGCCGGCATTGGCGGCAATCCGAAAGAGGTTTGAAAAAAACAAGCCTTTAAAGGGCATAAACGTTTCAGCCTGTCTGCACGTAACGGCCGAGACGGCTAATTTAGTCAGAACACTCAAGGCCGGCGGGGCGAATGTTGTTCTCTGCGCATCCAATCCGTTGAGCACCCAGGACGATGTGGCTGCTTCTCTTGTGAAGGATTTCAAGATAGCGACTTTTGCCATTTGCAGGGAGAACCGCAGCACGTATTACAAACACATCAACGCGGCTATTGACCACAAGCCGGTTATTACGCTGGACGACGGCGCAGATCTCGTGAACGAGCTGCATATGCGCAGACAAAAAGACGCCGGCCGAATTATTGCAAGCATGGAAGAGACAACCACCGGAGTCATTCGGCTGCGGGCCCTGGCGAACGAGGGCAAGCTGAAATTTCCGGTCATTGCGGTAAATGACGCCGCGACCAAGCATCTGTTCGACAATCGCTACGGCACCGGCCAATCGACCGTAGACGGCATCATTCGCGCGACCGATTATCTCCTGGCCGGCAAGAAGGTAGTCGTAGCGGGCTATGGCTGGTGCGGCCGGGGCTTCGCAATGCGGGCAAGAGGTATGGGCGCAATCGTCACCATCACGGAAATCGACGCCGTCAAGGCGCTCGAAGCGGCAATGGACGGCTTCGATGTTATGCCCATGGCAAAGGCGGCAAAAGTCGGCGAACTCTTCGTGACACTCACGGGCAACAAACACGTCATTAGGGAAGAGCACTTCCGCGTGATGAAAGACAGAGCGGCGGTCGCAAACAGCGGGCATTTCGACGTCGAAATAGACATACCGGCCCTGAAAAAACTGAGCACAAAAGCGCCCCGCAATGTACGAAACTACGTTGACGAATATACCCTCAAAAATAACAGGCGAATTTACCTTCTCGGCGAAGGGCGACTTATCAACCTCGCCGCCGCAGAGGGACATCCTGCCAGCGTGATGGATATGAGCTTTGCAACACAAGCGCTGCAGGCCGAATACGTGATAAAAAAACAAGGCAAGCTTTCTATTGCCGTCCACGACGTCCCGTTGGAGATAGAGCATCAGGTAAGCACGCTAAAGCTGAAATCAATGTCGATCGGCATCGACAAACTTACAGCCGAACAGGTTGCTTATCTTGCCAGTAGCGGCGAAGGGACATAACCATTGCCGATTGTGGCGAGGCCGTCCCGGCCTTGGGTCTCGTCGGCATCCCTTCGACTATGCTCAGAGCTTGCCCTGAGCGAAGCCGAATGGGACAGGCTTGCCAGCGGTGTGGAACAAGGGCAAGATGCCCTCGCCACATCGGAAATGCAGGTGAGGCTTATGGATAATAACCAGACAGAGAAGACACCTATATCCGTCTCGAAGTCTTTTATGGCTTTCGGTCCGACCCTGCATTACAGCCATAAGAACGTTCAGATATGCTGGCTTCTCGCTGTCGGGGCGTTCGGCATAAGCTGCCTTTTCTGGTCGAAAATAGTAACCGGCTCATTCTGGTCGTTCGACGTTCAAACCGTAACAACGCCGGAATTCTGGCGTCTGGGCAAGTCTATCACAACCGACGTCAGCATTTTTGAATACCCCTGGCAGATTCTTGTTCTGGGGCTGCTTATGGGCATTCTGGCCGTTGTGCCGGTATTGATATCGCAACTGATGAGTTTCCGCTACAGCCTCATTTTCATATTGGAAGTATTTTCTTTAGCCAACCTGCCCGGTTTTGCAATTTGTTTATTTGTCAGTTGTATCGCCGTGGCGTGCCGGCCGCTTCGTTTTCGTTCGCGCTTTATTGCGATCGCGCTATGCACAGCACCACAGCTTTTTTACTGGGGATACTTCGGCGGCGCCAGGGGAGTCGAGCCTATCGAATGGGGATTTTCCTTCGCACCCTGGATTTGCGCCTGGCTCGATGCGCTGGTAATCGCGGGATTCGTTCTCGGTATAGGTCACTTCACTCGCTATCGGCCCGGCCTGACCTGGATTTTCACTTCCCTGACACTCGTTATCGCAGTTGTCGTATTCGAAGTGACAATCGGCTTCGACGAGCTGGACTACCAACTTTACGTGGCTAAAAACAATCCGGAGCAGGTCAGCAAATTTCATGACCACAGCATCACAGAAGCATTGGACGCAACAACAAGAGATCCCACTACAAAAAAATACCTGGAAGAATCCTTTTACCCCGCCGACCAAATAGCACGGCGAGCGGAACTCAAAAGGGAAATACAGGAACAGTTACGCTACGACTTCTGGCCGGGCTGGTTCATAGTACCGGAAGAGTTAAGGTACCGGGAGAAAAAAGAATGGTTGCTCAAACAGTACGATTTGTTTATCAACCAACGCCCCAACAGTCGCCGGATGCCAATAGTGCTATACTACAAGGCCCTGCTGAACGAATACAGCCCGGACACAAAAATGCTTGGTCAGAAAGAAGTGCTGCTCTTCTACCGTGATTATCCGCATGAAAAGACACGGCAGACATGGTGGGAGCTGTACCGGGATTTCGGGAGCAGCCCGGAATCACTCGAAGCACGATGGCGTATTGCAAAGCATCGGGCCGGGCAACAAATGTTCGACGAGGCCGAGAGACTTCTCGCCGAGGCCCAGACAATGCTGGCCGCCGAAAAATTGAAACGCCTCGAAGCGGAACAAAAACCCTCCGGCAAACTTTTCGGGCTGTTTCGTCCACCGGCCGATTCGGTAATGACGGTACCAAAATTAAACGAGCTGCAAAGAAGACTCAGCCAATTGCAGGTCCTTGTAAGCTCGCAAAATCGAACCAAAGAACCGGGTTCCGTCGAGCGGCTGGCGAAATTTGTGATGCTGAATCCTCATGCTTCCGATTACGCCCAGCAACTTGTCGGGCTGCTCGAACAAACAGAGAACGGAGACCGGCTTCGTGACAATATCCTGCTGGCCCAGGCGATACTCGCCGCCGACGAGCAGCTTCGAGCGGAAAAACTTAGCGAGATACACAAAGAATACAGCCAGACCGACGCCGGGACAATGGCGCTGTACGAACTCGGGCTTTTGAAGATCAGTCTGTGGCGACAGCAGGATGAATCGAACACAGAGCTGAAGAAAAAGTATCTGGAAGAAGCAAGAGCGACTCTGACAAGTTTTATCAGCTTGTATCCCGACAATTTCTGTGCAGAGCAAGTCAAAAAAAACCTGGAGGACCTGCCTACGAATTGACGACCGCTTTGGACGTCTTTTCCGATGATCGCCCCCCCGTAATCCATGCCGGCGGGATTTAAGTTGACTTTCCTTCGAAAATTGTTAATATAGATAAAGGCTGGAGGCGTTTTTGTGCTTTAAATCAAGCTACAACAACAGCCGTGGCGAATGTTGATTCCAGTTTGCAGCCGGGCTTTCAAGCTTCGCCATAGATGAATTTTAATAATAAGCTGAACCGAATGCTCTATTTAGAGATTTATATAGATGAGTGCCGTCAATAAATACATTTCCCGCTACCCAGACGCCCGGAAAATTCTGCTGGTAGGCGACCTCGGCAGAGCTTTTTTGGATATTAATGCCGCCACGGACACTCGCAGTGAAGTCTGTGCCGATATGCCGGAAGCGATAGACATCACAGCGAGAAAAAACTTTGCCGCCATCGCAATTGTAATGTCCGGAATCTCGGCCAGATTAAGCTCCGACCTTAAAGCTCTAAGGGACAACAGCGATGCGAAAATCATTCTCCTGGCACAAATGTACGAGGAGCCGATAGCGATACATCTGGTCGGCTCGGCTTACAACGGATCAAGCCTGGCCGACGATTATTTTATTTGCCCGGTCGGCGCCGATAGATTTTACGAATCCATTATGACCGCCGGCCAGCACGGCAAGACCGAGACCGCCCCGTGGCGAGGCCGTCCCGGCCTTGCGTCCCGCCGGCATCCTGCCGGCGGAAAGGAACAAGGGCAAGATGCCCTCGCCACAAACACGGAAACGAGAATAAGACAACTCGAACGATTGGCGACCGAGGACGACTTGACGGGCCTTAAGAACAGAAGATATATCTGGGAATTCTCCCGGCAGATTATCGAGTACGCCAAAAAAGAGAACGTGCGCGTGACCCTGCTCGTTTTCGATGTCGACGACCTCAAAAAGTACAACGATATTTACGGCCATTCTGCGGGCGATGAGATTTTGAAACAGGCCGCTGTTCTGATGCAGCGCTGCTGTCGAGGTCACGATGTCGTCGGCAGAGTCGGCGGAGATGAATTCGCCGTTATTTTCTGGGACGACCCGCAACAAAAACGCACGGCTGCTCCTACCAAGAGCGATGATAGACGTTCGGCAAATGCCGACCATCCCGCCGAGGCAATCACCATAGCGAAGCGCTTCGTAAAAGAACTAAGCAAAGCCGAAATGTCTACTTTTGGCGGATTGGGCCCGGGGGGTAAGGGAGTGCTGACAATCAGCGGCGGCCTGGCGAGCTTCCCCCGTGACGGCGAGACAATAGAGCAGCTTTTCCAGCAGGCGGACAAGGCCCTGCTGGAAGCCAAACGAAGCGGAAAAAACAGAATCTACCTCGTCGGCAAACCTCAAAACGATATCACCGACATAGATTAATTCGTGTGACGCAGCTCGGCCTTGGCAATGCCGACCAGAGACCTTAGCGCAGCATTCACCGATTGTTCGTCGGGGAAATACTTGGCAACCTCCGGGGAAAGCAGGACCAGGTTTGTTCCCTTCTGGAACCGCTTCGCATACTTGCCTCGCACACCACCCTTGAGTTTGGAAAGGTCGTATTCCGGCCGCAAATCGTCTGCTGATTTTCTGATCTTCGCCTTCTTCATAAAAATACTCTACCAAATTGGCCTTTCTCAAGCAATATATATTCCTTTATCCACTTCCGTTAAACACAAAAACTTGTCATGAAATTAGGATAGTATGCAGAATGGCCTGGCGCAGCCTCGGGCTTCGCCCTTGGCCGCAACCAAAAAGTTCGTCTTATAG
>CAYTNN010000274.1:0-5092 GCA_964439135.1 uncultured Pirellulales bacterium | reverse complement strand
GCCGAACAGGATTGGGTCCGTCCCTAATAAATTCATATCTGGTTCCTCTCGTCTATACGGTGATCTATATTCGTGACAGTCACGTTTTTTGTGCACTGTCACCTGATATTAATAGTTGCTTGTCCCTAGTTTTTCAGTGATTAAATTCTCCTTGCCAGTCACATCTATTCCATTTTCTTGTCTCTCGGTCATATTCATTCCAAAACTCATGCAGCTTTTTCACTGTTTCTGTGTTTGCCCATGGTTTCTCAAAGTGCTCAAACTGGTCAAAAGCGCAGCTTATCAGAAAGTTACCAAAACGGTGGTTTAGTAGTGTCAAGCCAATAAACTGAGAAGTCTTGCATATTACCTTGTGGCCCTCATACAACTTGCCAAGGGTAATCTTGATTTCGTCTGCACCAATCACAGCTCTACTTTCAGGTGTAGCTGCATGGGCAATGAACTTGTTTACATAATCATATATTTCCTGACAATATCCTAATTTCTGTTCTAACCAGTCAAATACTTGTTCCCTAACCATGTCATTTGGATTTCGTTTATTATCAGTAACTCCTACTAAAAAGTCTATGTTTTTATGCATACTCTTGGAATTGAAATACTTCGTAGGACTTATACCCCTATTCCGTCCTATATAGCGAAGTTCTTTCTGCGCTGGGAAGGGCAGACAAAGCTATGGAGATCAGGGAACAAGAAGATCGGCTATGATGTGACTGTCCCGCTGCCGCCTAATGTCAAGACGGTTTTGCTCAATGCCCAGGAGCATACCGGGTTCGGGTGGAAGAGGATCGTCAGAATGACGGATGCCCCTGTGCAGCGGATCTACACCGTATCTGGTACGACTTTCCATCCCAAGTTGAGTGTCTCTCCGCCACTGCCTTGAGATAGAGAAGTCCGCTCACAGCCTCGTATTGCTGATGTAGTGCCGGACACGGGATCGCATGGAGTGCCATCTAACCGACAATCCTGCTGCCAAGCCACTATAGCGTGTGGGACGATGGCCCACACGCTATCACATTGGCTTGACAGCTTTATTATGTATGTTGCATGATAACACGTACTTGCCTACCAAGCGATCACGGCTAAAGAGCATAAATAATGCACTTGCTGAACGAAGGCAAAGCAGCAGGGAATTAGGCAAGCCGATTGAAATAAGCAACAGCATTGGAATGAAGCTGGGATTGATACCGGCCAGGACTTCATGGATGGGACAGAAAACGACGCAGACGATAAATGATGGATGCCTGAGAATGGATATCCCAGACTTTGGTGGGAAGCCTCTAATTGACTATTTACGATTTATTATCGATTATTTCTTTATATTCTTTGCGCCAATTTCTTTGGCGTTCCAGGTGTGCTTTGCCGGACGGTTATAGTTTTTACAATCGCCAAAGGCGGTTCTAATGCTCAATTCTAATTGTTACCGGCTGCCCTACCACCTCTTGAAGACTGCGGCTGAAAAAGCTCCTTCTGGACAAAGATCGCGATGTAGTGATTCGTGCCGGTCATCAGCTCGCAGCGTACTGAAATCCATCCGGCCTCCTCGGCCTGCTGGATAAGCAGTCCCGGGGACCAGGCGTGCTCCCTTCCTCGTCCGCTGCCGAGCGCCGGATTCATCTCAATCACACAAAACCGGCCGGTAGGCTTGATTACCTTTCGCAAATGACGCAGATAATCCACATGGCTGCCTTCATTCAAGTGGTGATAGGTCTTGGACAAAAAAGCAAGGTCGCAGGAGTTCTCAGGCAAAGCGGTGCCGTCCAGCGGAGAAAGGTAAGGCTTGATTTGCGGCACGTTAGCGAGCTTTTCCTTCATATCGTCAACTTTTCTCTGCTCGACCTCCGAAGCGTAAATAACGCCCTCAACGCCAACGAATTTGGCCATCTGCCGTGACCACCAGCCATCGCCGGCCCCGATATCCACCACGACGTCGCCGCTTTTGAGATCCAGTTCCTTCATAACGTAATCGCTCTTTTGGCGGTAGGGATAGCCGCCACTGCCGCCATAAGCGTGTTGTTTGGCATCGACAACGCGCGTGCTCTGATCCGAGTTGGCATAGACCGCTGCCGGGGCGGCTATCAGAATTAGCCATACGAGTAAACTAATGCGGTTGAACATGGTCGGACTCCTTATTCACTTGAGATTCTAATTCACCCCCGCCCAGCGGCGCCGCCGAGCCCTATTGCCGTCAGAATATCAG
The DNA here is from genome assembly GCA_964439135.1 of uncultured Pirellulales bacterium. GTDB lineage: Bacteria > Planctomycetota > Phycisphaerae > Sedimentisphaerales > Anaerobacaceae > JAFGPJ01. The sequence continues at coordinate 2,895 of CAYTNN010000274.1, read as the reverse complement.
GCTTTGCTGAATAATTCAAGAAAATGCCGCGTCCCGCAGACATTCTTGCCTGACTTGATCTTAAACGATGCCGAAGGATTAAAAATTTCTTCTTTACGTGTTCAATATATGCTATAATAATTTGGTGTTTGGGAGATTTGTATGATGAGCGTAAAGAAGACACTCAAACTCAGATTTCTGCACATGCTGTGGGCAGCGATGATTATTATGCTCGTGATCTGGCTTATGTCCGTCTTGAAATGCAACATGGCAACACCCGCCTATTGAGCAAAAATACACAGGTCGGGAAACTGTATGCATGTAGTGATCATAGCATTCCTGGTTCAACTCGTAGTTTCGGCCGTCGCGTTATGGCTTGCAATGAAGCTGACAAAAGAAGAAGGCTTGCTGCTCGGCCTTTTTGCCGCCGCTTTATAGCATCGCTGGCGGGCCTGCTGCCCATACCTTACTTTAGCGGATTGCTTTCATTCATTGTGCTGCTGATCCTAATTTCAAAGTTCACCTCAGCCGAAGTCTGGCCCGATGCAGCTCTAATCGTAGTAGTAGCATGGGGACTGGCGGCGCTTGCCAATATCGCGATTATGATGGCCTTGAGACAATAAAGTCTAAGCATGCACAATAGAATTAACCTGCAGATCTCACCACGACAACATTCAGAGCAGTATAATACGCTTTCGGTTAATGTCAGTCGGGTGACATGGCGATTCTGAAGCCGTTATTGAAGTGGATTCGGCAGCCGAGCGGGGTTCTCATGCGGATGTACGAGCGAAGCAGCCAGGAAGGATTGTAGAAAGAGCCGCCCCGTACGACGCCGCGATTAGGCCTGTCGGGTGAGTCGAGCCATGCCGAGCCGTCCGCCGGGGCACCATCGGCGCCGTCGTGCCACATGTCCTGGACCCATTCCCAGACGTTTCCGTGCATGTCGTACAGCCCCAATGAGTTAGGCTTCTTCCGGGCGACGGGATGCGTTCTGGTAATCGTATCGGAAGTCCATTTACACCACGCCATCTCGCCGAGCGTGCCGGCGTAATCGCCGGTGGTTCCGGCCCGGCAGGCGTATTCCCACTCAGCCTTGGTAGGCAGGCGAACGTCCCGGCCGGTCTTCTCGCTCAGCCACTGACAGAACGCGACCGCATCGTACCAGCCGATGTGGGTCACCGGCTCGGCGTCGGTCTGGACGAAGCCAGGGAAACGCCAGTCCTGGCAGATGATATCATGCCATCCCTTTTCTTCGCCGGCGTTGAAAGCCCAGCCCTGTTTCTCGGCATCGGTGACATAACCGGTGTCGGCCACAAATAAGCCAAACTGTTCGAGAGTGACTTCGGTCGTACACATGTAGAAGCCATGATTGATCGTGACCTTGTGAGCGGGCAGCTCGTAAGTCCATTTGTACTCATCGACGTAGTTGTGCTTGCTTCCCATGATGAATGTCCCCGGGTCGATGCGCAGGAAGTCGAAGTCAATGTCACCGTCGGTCAATGTGAGCCTGGCAGGGCGGCCGGCGCCCGTTGCCAGGGGTTTGCGCGATTTCTTTGCAGCAGAGGCAGGTCGGCCGACTCCGGCATGTTTGGCGCAACGTACGATTCTAAAACCCGTGCTGCACTGTCTGAAGAGACGATATATGCCGTACCGGGATGACGATCTGCACGATTCTTTCGGGCTGCATGCCGAGCCGCCTCGCAGGGCGCGGCGTGATGCGACATCGGCGGGGACATCGGACATCATAGCGGCGCTGCCGTCGGCCGGGGCATTTTTGTAATTCCAGTAATATATATCTTCGCACCATTCCCAAACGTTGCCGTGCATGTCATAGAGTCCCCATGGATTCGGTTTCTTCCGGGCGACGGGATGGATTAATCTTTCGCTGGTAGTATTGTACCAGGCCATTTGTTCGATATCGCCGGCGTAATCCCCGGTAGTTCCGGCCCGGCAGGCGTATTCCCACTCTGCCTCCGTCGGCAGGCGAAAGTTTTGGCCGGTCTGCTGTGAGAGCCATTTGCAGAATGCCTTCGCGTTGTTGTAATCGATGCGGACTATCGGGTGGCTCTCGGTCTGCTCGAATCCCTGATTCTCGCAGGGCCTGTTTTCAGCCGAACCCATGTGATCGGAGCAGCGTCGGCCCCATGTCCAGCCCTTTTTTTCATAACCGGTTGCTTCGACAAAGGCTCTGAATTGGGCTACCGTAACTTCGGTTTTACCGATGTCGAAGCTGTAGTCGATGATGACCTTGTGGGCGGGTCTTTCGTCGCCATCGTGTGAGCTCGAACCCATGATAAAACTGCCCGGCGGAATAGTAACGAGTTGAAATTCCACGCCGACGATTTCAAAACCGGATTCCGGGAGTGCCCATGCGAGGGTAGGATGGATTAAAGCGAAGGCAACAGCGAAGATGATTAAACGGCCGGCTCTTGAATATGAAATACATTCTGGCGACAATTGCTTTACTCCATTAAATCCAGGAATAAATTAAACAGAGATTTCCCGTTTATCTCCGCTTAGCACCTCATTAAGCCTTATTTTAAGCAAAAATATAAAATCTGCCTCGAAAAATCAAGTTTTTGATAAAAAAGTAATGAGCCGGGATCGCTTGATTCTTCGGTCTCACCGAGGGCTGCGGTAAATTCAGGGCAGTTTTTTTTCGCTCTAAGTGAAAGCTATTACTTGAGCTATGACGAAATGCCCGGAAGGTCTGATAAAATTGTCGAAAAAAGCGTTACATTGGGCATCGATTGTGGCACTTAGCTATAGTTTTGACAAGACACTAATAAAAATGAATGGGCAATCGAAGTTTAGAATTAGAAGCGATCGAGTTCACAGTAGAAAATCATACCCTCCTCCACGAAGCTGAGTTTGCCGGTCGCATAAAGATTGCGGCCGGCACGCTTCGCTTTAATC
>CAYTNN010000273.1:2161-5111 GCA_964439135.1 uncultured Pirellulales bacterium | reverse complement strand
AAGAGCCATTTACGTAACCAATTATTGTTATTCGACTTATAACGGGACAGTACTGTATAAATATGTTGGTCTACTACGAATCATTCGGCAGCATTTATGATGCAATAGCCGCAGAGAAAAGAATCAAAGCCGGGTCCAGGGCCAAAAAGATTGAATTAATAGAAAGTATCAATCCGTATTGGAAAGACTTGTATTATTAGAAGATTGCTTCACTGCGTTCGCAATGACACGCTCAGGATTACTTCATTGCGGGAAGCAGCATGTACTGAGCTTAGCCGAACGGGTTCGAAATGACATACTTTTAGAGTGTCATTGCGAGGAGGCTGGCAGGCCGACGCGGCAATCTTCTTACATAATTTTTCTTCTTTTTATGGGTTCTTTAATTCTGTGACAAGAACATTATAAACGTGAAAAACATTTCTGAATGTGATAAACTAAACCATCAAATAGTAAGGATAGACTATGTTAGAAAAACCAAACATGACGCGACGTGAATTTATGCGGCACGGTCTGACTGCAGCGGCAGTGGTTGCGGCCGGTTCGGTGGCGGCCCCGCTTGCAGGCGCTTCGGAAAACGACGGCCGGATTCAATCACATATAGCGGTTTACGCCAATGATTTTCTCAACAGCATCGGTGCATGTTCCAGTATTACCGGGCGGGGAGAGACTTTGGCTGGAACGATCAATGCTCTCAAGTACACCGGTATCCGATTTATCCGATGCGGACTTGAAGATCGCATCTCGGTCAAAGACATGATCGAGCTGCATAATCAGACGGGAGCAAGAATCGCTTATGGTCTGCTGAGCGGCGGCACGGATCTTGCCAGGCTACTCAATGAGGCCAGACAGTTGGCTTCGGCCGGCGCCCTGCTTGCCCTGGAAGGCAACAATGAGCCGAACAACTGGGGTATTACTTATCAGGGACAAAAAGGCGGCAGGAATCTTTCGTGGCTGCCCGTCGCGAAGCTCCAGAGGGATTTATACGAGGCTGTCAAAAGCGACTCCGTTCTGAGAGCCTATCCCGTGTGGAATATCAGCGAGAGCGGTGCACAGACGGACAACGTCGGGCTGCAGTTTTTGACTATACCAAAGGGTGCCGGTTGCCTGATGCCGGATGGAACCAGGTATGCAGATTTTGCGAACTGCCACAACTACATTACTCATCCGAGTTGGCGGGGCCTCCATGACAATCAGACGTGGCTTAGCGCCAGTCCCGGTTCGGATTGCCCCGTGGACGGATTGTATGGGAATCATGGCTCAACCTGGCGGAATCATTTCGCCGGTTATTCTGAAATCCGGCTTTTGACGCTGCCGAGAGTTACTACGGAGACAGGTTATTCTGTTGGGGACAGCGTAACGGAGGAAATACAGGCTCGCTTGTTTATGAATTTGTATTTATCGCAGTTCAAGCGGGAATGGAGTCACACTGCCATCTATCTTCTGAGGACGCGTTCCAACGAACCGGCGCATGAAAGCTATGCCATATACAAAATCGACTATACGCCGAAGCAGGCCGCTCACTACCTGCACAACCTCACGACCATTCTCGATGACAATGTCTCCGCTTCTTCTCCCGGTCAAGTCAATTATTCCATTCCCGGCCAACCAGCAACCGTTCATGACCTGCTCCTCCGAAAGAGCGACGGCAGGTTCGAGTTGGTTGTGTGGAGTGAGCGGTTTACAGGCGGCTCGGACAACGTCACGATAAATCTCGGCACGACGTATGAAACGGTCAAAGTTTATGATCCGACGATTGGTACCTCACCGACGCAAACCCTGACCGATGTAAGCCGCGTCGCATTGACGTTGAGCGATCATCCCGTTATCGTTGAGATTGTGCCGCAGTAGAGTGCTGCTTACGGGCGTGATTGGCTGTGCCAATGTCGGGCCTATAGCGAACTCCTGATTTTGAGGCTATTTCTCGCCGTGGGAGAGTTCATAGAAAGGTGGTGCGATTCATCAAACCCTAGATTTGACTTTCTTAAACAGCAGTCTACAATATAAAGTTCGTAGTCCTTTTGATTAGTTAAAAGGACTACGAGCCTTGATAAGATTAGGATCTGCTTAATCGCATTCGACTATGCTTATTAGTTTTAAGGAGTCCAGAACGGATCGTCCGCAGGGATGAATCTGATCGGCACTTCTTTAATGAATGATTTAAGCCATTCGCTGCAATACTTCATTCCGGCTTCTTCGGAATTGCAGTGACCGAGAATAATCAGGGCTTTGCTGCGGCCCATGTCTTTGGCATCGCGGACATATTCGACCGTCTCCCACTCTCGTGTTTCGCCTGCGACAAGCACCTCGATGCCCTCGCCCTGCAGCATCTTAATCTGCATAACCGAGCCTGAAGCGCCCGGAGCAAAGCCGAACTTCGTGAACTGCATCTCAGGATCGCCGATGACACGGATCGCTGAGCGGGCGAATTTGCCTTTCAGGCCGTTAACGAACTGCTGTAGTGACATTGCTTTAGGCAATTCGAAGTGGAGGTTTTCGTTTTGTTTTTGAAAGCTTTTCCATCCGAACAGCTCGACCATCCCTGCAACAATGCCGTCCGGCTCGGTCCGGTGAATATGGTCGTGAAAACGCCAGATGGTAAGGTTGTTGTCCTTGATGAACTTTCGCTTGGCCTCGATGACCGGGTCAGGATCGAGCTGGCTCGTGTTTTCCTGGTGTTCATAAAAGGTTGGCTCATGCGTGATTATAAAATTGCATCCCTGCTGTGCCGCCCGCTTGAGGACATCGTAAGTGGCCATGAATGTCACCGCTACTGTTGTCACCGGGGTATCCGGGCTCCCCGCCTTGAACGTATCGACGGTCCGCTCTTGCCAGGGACAGGTTACGTGCTGTTTAATCTTGTCGACAATCTGTTGGGCAGTAAGAGAATTCACGTTGTTTTTGACCTCCGCTTTCATCGAAGCGTTAACGGCGTTAAAAGTAAGCAGTATAA
>CAYTNN010000273.1:0-2061 GCA_964439135.1 uncultured Pirellulales bacterium | reverse complement strand
CCGCCGCACGATTCCAGCAGGCATACCAGATCGACGGCGGCGTTATGTGTCGGCTCGAAACCTGTGCCGTCGAGTTCGTAGTACTCCGGATAGAATTTCGCCAGGTCGCGGCCGGCCAGCTCCGCATCAATCTCGCCGGTCAGAGCTTCGCGGACGAATGTGGGGCAGAGCCTTATCTGCTGAGCCAGCTCGGCGAGTGTTCGGGCCTGATGTTCCGGCTTTGGATTGAACAGCCAGCATTCCAAGTCGAATTCGAGAGCACGACCTGGATTTGCCTTTATTGCCTGACGGGCATTCTCGGAATAACGTTTTGTGTGCCTGCCGGCCTGGATTATTGCCGCCTGGATGTCGTCGTATGGATATTTGCTCTGCAGCCGTCGCTGCTCCGAATCGGACACGGAATACGTGCACGTATCAGGATTGTATCGAATCGGACCTTTACCGGCTTTTCGCTGCGTCGATCTAACTTGTTTGCTGGTCATAGCCATTTTCTACTGCTATCAGGGTACTTAACTTGCATGGGAATCTATCAGAAACCATGCTCGTTAGCAAGGAATACTTCTTCCGGCCTTAACATGATGCTAATCTTTCAAAGAGAATGACTTGGCGGCATGATTGGCGTTTCAAAGTGAGAAAACTATCGGCTTCTATGGATTTTATTAGACAGATTGATGAGAATGCTGTAAATTGTAGCACAGAAGAAAAGCTCTTTCAGAGTGCCGGATAGGCGATTATGTGGATCGCAGAAAGAAAATTTCACAGGGCCCGTAGCTCAGCGGTAGAGCAGTGGACTCATAATCCATTGGTCGTAGGTTCGAATCCTACCGGGCCCACTTGGGCCTTGCAAAGTCTTGCAGGGCCTTGTTTTATGTCGCAAAATCCAGATTCATAAACTGTGTGCGACGCCTTACGAGACAATTCCGACATTTGCTGCGCCGGATTTTGCGCCGCCTCTGATGTCACTTCATCCGGTCGGGTAGCCTGTTCAAAATGTTCGTCCGTAGTTCTGAGATAATGTTCTCGTGCAACCGATGGAGAATTGCCAATCCAATCGCAGACTACGTGTTCCGGAAACTTCTGGCACAGTTCGGTCTGTCGTGTCGCTCGAAGATTCTGGAACAGTTTCGGCCAAGGCTTCAGCCCGGCCTTATGGATAATTCGCAATAGCTGTGTGCGTAGATTGACGTTTGTCTGTCGATAGCGGGTGATAACAAATTTTTCACCTTCTTCGGCCTCTTCAAACGCATCCCGCAGATACGGTAATAGCTCAGGAAAAATCGGACATACACGCACTCCATCGCCCTCACAGTGTTCAGTCTTGGATGCGTGTATGGTCATGCGTGAATGTTCCCAGTCAATATCAGCCCAAGTCAAAGCTAAGTGCTCGGATGGACATCGCAGGCCCCCATAGCGGCTCAGAGCAAAGATCAACCGCCATTGCGTATCAGGGCAGGCGTCAAATACTTTCTGAGCCTCTTGAGGTGTGACGAAGTGGAATTTCTCGACATTGCCTTTCACAGCAACCTTGAGGTCTGCGAACGGATTGAAGTTGACCAGCTTACGCTTCAGCGCCGTCTTAAAGAACTGTTTGGCAATTGCACTTCTACGGCGTGTGGTGTTTTCGCTTAAATTCTGTTCGAGCAAAAAGAGCCGCCACCGGTCGGCATCATCTTCGGTAATATCTCGCAGAGGCTTGTTCTCGCCTAAAAAGTCTATCAGATTCCGCCTTGTGTGCCGGTATACTGTGCGTGTACCAGACTTAACGTCTGTTCGCTCCCGAACATAGGCGTCGATGAATGCTCCCAGCGTAGTAGACGTCCGCGGAGCTACCAGCCCAACAGCCGCCAGCTTGTCATACATGGTCTCATCTAAGCCGGTTAGCCACTTGGCCGTCTCATCGTCGATCACGCCGGTTATCCCCGTACAGGCTAAGACTAATTGCTCGATCTTGGGCTTGATAGCCTCTGCCTGCCGAAGCGTAGCCTTGCCTAACCTCAGAGTTTTTCGGCTTCCATTACCAGCCACAAATTGAATCCGTTTTCGGCCTTTCGGATCACTTAT
>CAYTNN010000272.1:0-5152 GCA_964439135.1 uncultured Pirellulales bacterium | reverse complement strand
TTTAGTTCCTTGTGGACGATACGGTTATGCAATTGAGAGGCCAGCAGCTCGCCCAACATATAGTTGTGATAGTAGCACGGGGCAATGGCGAAGTGTATCTTGGCGGCCCAGTCGGGCGCATCTCGGCCTTCGGGTCTCCTGACGAACTGGTATTTCTCGACCAATCGCCACCACAGGGAATTCAAATCCTGATCCGGATCAGCGTAAAGCTGCTTCTCGAAGTCGTACATCACCATTGCCCAGCGTGCGAAGATAAGCTGTTTGAGCTGCATGTACTTGTCGCTGACCTTTTCAATCTCCCGGCGTTGCTCGTCCGAAAGGTTCAACATCTGCTGCATCCATGCCGGATTGCGACTCAGCCGACCAAAGAACATGGCAATGGCCTCGGTGGTAAAAGCATGCGCCGGCTCGCGCAGCAGATACGGCACCTCGGGATCGTGATATTTATCGTATACGGCGTGCCCAAGCTCGTGCAGTGTTGTTTCCATCCACGACTCGTTGTTCTTGATATTGCAGAGTATTCGCACATCACCTTCCCTGTCGATATCCGTGCAGAAGGCATGCGGATTTTTGCCCTCCCGCTCGTACAGGTCACTTTTGGCAAGCACCGACTCGACGTCGAATCCGATTCCTGCGTAGAAGGTTGCCGCCAGTTCCTTGACATCCTTGTCAGCGTAATACGCGTCCAAATCCAGTTCGTAAACCATTGGCGTTTCCTGGAAGAACGGATCATGGTAATGCCACGGCATAAGCTGTGAAACTTCGATGCCACAGTTGGCTGCGAGCTTCTTGTCAAGATCGGCCTTCAATGCTGCAAAGGGAGCGTTTGTTAGTTCATAAAGTTCGGCAAAGATCTTATCCAGTTCATCGACGTCCTGCTCGACGATGGTAAGGTACATTGTATGGTAGTTCTCGAAGCCCAAATTCTTGGCAACCTGATTGCGCAGTTTGACCAGCCGGATAAGGTCTTTCGCAACTACCGTCCCGACTTGCTTGCTCGCCAGCCAAGCCTGCTTTCTCTTGCTTGAATCTGCCTGGTTTTTCAGGATTTCCTTAATTTCATTATCGGTGACCTTTTCTTCTTGAATGGTGCCCCGGAAGGTGCTGAAGTTCTCTTCAATTTCCGTGCTTAAATCGACGATTGTCTTGAGCATCTCGGGTTCTATCTGGTTTCCAAGATAGCTTCTGTACAGCACGTCCAACTGCCGCGCGGATAAAGCATCCTTGACCTGTCCGGATTCTTTCCAGTCTTTGAGCAATGCAAACTCCTGAGGATCGCTGTAAATCTGGCGAATCTGTAGTGTCAGGCTGCTTGCTCTTTCGTAATCCTCCGGCTTACCTGTGGTTGCCGCGTCCCACCAGGCAAGACTCTGCTGCTTCGCCAGCGGCTTGACCTTTTCCTCATGTGCTGTGATAAATCCTTTCAGATCATTTTGCCTGGTATTCGGTGCGCAACCGAAAAGGAAAATACCTGCTGTCAACATCACAATCAGGATTAAAAGTGTTTTCATTGTTTCATGCTCCTAATCTAATGCCGTGTTGCCATTTTGTCACCAACACCTCTCTTCCCGCGGGATGTTACCATGTCTGACTTTCGAAATCAAGCAGGTTCTCGAATTGTCCGGATGTCATATTGACCTATTTTTAAGGTTCCGGAATTTCTTCTTTGAATTCGGACGGCAACCTGAGTAATATACGCGATTATGGCTAAAAATAAATATCTGACAGCACCGGTTCCATTGAAGAAAATGCCCTCCGGCATGCCCTATATTCTCAGCAACGAGGCCGCGGAAAGGTTTGCCTTTTACGGCATGAGTTCCATCCTTGTAGTCTTTATGACTAAGTATCTCATGGGCCCGAACGGCGCGCTAAGCACAATGACAGATGAATCGGCAAAAGCGTGGTTCCATTGGTTTACCGCTGCGGTATATTTTATGGCGATCGTCGGTGCCGTAATTTCCGATGTCTGGCTTGGTAAGTTCAAGACCATCATTTTGTTCTCAGTGGTTTATTGTGCGGGATACTTCGCTCTGGCCTGGGACCACACACGACAGGGATTGACCGCTGGTCTGGTTTTGATCGCTATTGGCTCCGGTATTATCAAACCATGTGTCTCGGCTAATGTTGGAGATCAGTTCGGTCCTTCTAACAAGCATTTGATCGAGAGGTTCTATGGCTGGTTCTACTTTTCGATCAATCTGGGGGCGGCTGTTTCTATGTTTCTTTGTCCGTTTCTGTTGGACAAGTATGGGCCCAGGGTGGGCTTCGGCGTTCCTGCGATCTTCATGATTATCGCCGCAATGGCCTACTGGCTGGGCCGTCGCAGGCTGGTGCATATTCCACCCTCCGGTAAAATCGATTGGCTCGAGACACTTGACAGAGATGGAATCATCACCTTGGGCAAACTCTGTATTATCTTCGTTTATGTCGCTATGTTTTTCGCGCTGTTCTACCAATCCGAATCCGCCTGGGTCCTCCAGGCCGAGAACATGAAATTAAGATGGCTTTGGATTAATTGGCGGCCCGCCCAAATGCAGGCGGCAAATCCATTTCTCGTTATGATTCTGATACCTGTGTTCTCATACTTGATTTATCCTGCGCTAAACCGACTTTTGAAAATGACACCTCTTCGGCGAATCGGTATCGGGATGTTTCTAACTGCCGGCAGCTTTCTCGTCCCGATATGGATTGAGAATCAGATCGCAAGCGGCGGCCGGCCTTCCATCGGATGGCAGTTCTTCGCCTATATCTTCTTAACCGGCGCCGAGGTTATGGTCTCCGTCACAGCACTCGAGTTCGCATATACACAGGCACCGAAGAAGATGAAGTCTTTGATTCAATCGATTAATCTTTTGTCTATCTCGCTTGGCAATGTCATCTCCGCGGTGGTCAATCAAACGATCAGGAACACCGACGGCACGAGTAAATTACCCGGAGCCAGCTATTACTGGTTCTTTATGATTGCTATGTTAGTAACCGCAATACTGTTTATTCCGATCGCGCGCTGGTACAAACAGAGAGAGTACATCCAGGACGAAGCCGCGGCAGAATCTTCAGCCTGATCCCGCCAAGACCTCGTCTTATCCGGCATAACCCGAGCGCCCGCTTAAAGCGGTCTGAGCGATAATTCGCGTACTATAATTTTCATCGGCCCGAATTCCGCGCCGGGGTGGACCTGGAATCCCAGCTTGCCTGAATCGGTAGTCTCGTCGTGTACGTCGGCAGTCTTGCGGCCGTTAAGCCATACCTGGACGTGGTCGCCCTTGGCATGTACTACAATCGTATTCCAGTCGTCACGATGCACAATTGTCTTGTCCTCGTTAATCGCAAGGAAAAGCTTGCCCGGACAATAAAGCGTGCCGGACCAGGCCACCGGATTCTTGTATTCGAGGATATCCGCCTGGTACGCTTTATTCGGCGACTGGAAACGGAACCACAGGCCGCTGTTGCAGGGCCACTCGGTCCGGTAGGTGAGGGTTGCCACAAAATCTTTGTAAGTTTCTATGGTGAACAAATCACCCGGGGCGTTGTTCTCGCCCTGCGTTCCGATGAGCATTCCGTCCTGTACGGCCCACTTGGCGTCGCCGCTTGTTTCCCAGTCGGTCAGATCCTTGCCGTTGAAGAGTTTGACAATGCCCTTCGGGTCGGACCAGATATTGACCGTTCGCAGCGTGACATCGGGCATTTCCGGCAGGGCGGCACTTGGCACCGGCTCATACCAGAACGTTGCGCTCGACCAGTCATCCTGCGTCTCGGCAAGGCCGTTCTTCCATGCGATCTGCTGGATTGTGATTCGGCATTCCTTTTGCCACGAAATCGGGTCGGGAAGATGCCAGCGATACATAGAGACGAAATTGTTCTCGTCCAGATTGCAGCCGTTGTAGAGATACGGCGTCTGCTGCATGCCGTAAGACAGGCCCACATAATCCTCGCTGCCCGTGCCGCAGATGGTGGGAAATTCGGTATCGCCGTCCATATAGACTTTGATCTCGCCTTCACCCCACCATTGTCCGGGCGTCAGGTTGCGGATGCCGATAACGGCGCCTATAAAGCGGCCTTTATTTTTTCGCTGCGGCAGCATGACAAAGTCGCTTTTGGTTGTCGTCGGATTCTCCCTGCGGAACAGCACGTGCAGCCGGCCAACACCAGCCGGGTGCTTGTCTTTAATCGTGTAATCAATCTGATAAAACAAGGGCACGTTCTGTTCGCCTTCGTTGGTCAGCGTAATTTTCGCACGTTTATTGAACGGCATGGGCAGCCAGATATTCATGCCGGCATTTCTGCCCAACGAGTGCACCGCTGAGTGGTACGGCAAGACCTTGCCGTGCGCAAAGCCCATAAGGTCGCCGATCGGGCATTCGATGCTCGGATGTCCCTGGCCGTCCCACCATGCACGCAGCACGAGGCTCCGCAGGTTGAGCGGATTATTGCTGGTGGTCATCCAGATATGCCGAATCGTGCCCGGGCCTTCGATGTCGCAAAGCTGAACCTCCTGCCCGGCGTTGAGTGTCATTGCCGGCGAGCCTTTTCTTCCGGCACCGAGCTGGCTGGCCGTTTTGCCGCCTTGTCCCGGGGCGCCGGTGGGATTCTCGAATGAGATCGAACGCGAGAGAAGCCCCGTATCCAGCAGATACGGCTCGGCAACGACGTCAACCGTTCCCTGACATAATGTAACAACAGAGAGCGTTAAAAAAAGCACTTTTGCGAAAACAATCCTGTTAATCATGACGTCTCCTTTGAATAAATGTTATTATTTATTATTATGGCATCACAAGTTTGCCTCAAATGTGTATTGGCCGGATTGAATCTCAAGTACGCAGCGGCCTTTTTCCTCACGCAAACGCCTGACTCCACGGGCTTTTGATAAGGGGATATTCCCTTCTTTGATCGATTTCGGATCAGAAGTCGGTATATAAATGGTGGCGATCGTATTGGGCGGAACGGCAACTTTCAGTTCGAGCGTTACATTTTGAATCCGCCACTCGCTTCGTATCGTTCCATACGGAGATTCGAATTTTGCTTTGACCCAATCGAGAGGCTGGTTCCTGAGCACACCCGGCTTTATAATGAAACGCTTGTATCCCGGCCCGGCCGGATCGGGTATGATGCCGCCCAGGCCCTCGATGAACCAGGCTCCGATGTGCAGGTACGA
>CAYTNN010000271.1:0-5177 GCA_964439135.1 uncultured Pirellulales bacterium | reverse complement strand
ATTTGTTCCGCAGCACAACCGTCAAGTTGAGACCGGCACCGAAAGAACGCAAGGCATTCGAGCCGGCCTGGCAGGATTATCGAGAAGGAAATATTTACAGCTAACACAGAGCAGTTAGGAGAAATGCCATGGCAGTCATAGACGTCAAACCCAGGGCAGAATGCAAATATGACATTGTCTCGCTGGGCGAGATTATGATTCGACTGGATCCCGGCGAAGAAAGAATTCACACGACCCGGCACTTTCGCGCTTGGGAAGGCGGCGGTGAGTACAACGTCGCCAGAGGTTTGAAACGCTGCTTCGGCAAACGGGCCGCGGTTGTTACTGCTATTGCCGATAATCCGGTCGGGCGTCTGCTCGAAGATTTGATCTACCAGGGCGGCGTAAATATGGAATACGTCAAATGGGTGCCGTACGATGGTATCGGCAGAAAAGTCCGAATCGGCCTGAATTTCACCGAGCGAGGCTTCGGCGTTCGGGCCGCCATCGGATGCTCGGACAGGGCAAACAGCGCCGCTTCGCAATTGAAGAAGGGTGACATCGACTGGGAAAATATCTTCGGACGGGGCGGGAGCTGCTGGTTCCATACGGGCGGTATCTTTGCGGCGCTTTCCGAAACGACGCCGGATGTCATCATCGAGGCGGTAAAGACGGCGAAAGAACACGGAACCATCGTCTCCTACGATCTGAACTACCGCAAATCGCTCTGGCAGGATATCGGCGGGCAGGAAAAGGCCAGGCAGGTCAATCGGGCCATCGCTCCTTACGTCGACGTGATGCTGGGTAACGAAGAGGATTTCACCGCGGCGCTCGGGTTCGAGGTCAAAGAGATGGATAAAGGTTATTCCAAGCTCGACCCGGCAAACTTCAAGAAAATGATTGCCGAGGTCGTCAAGGAGTTCCCGAACCTGAAGGTCGTCGCCACAACTCTGCGGAACGCAAAAACCGCCTCGGTCAACGACTGGGGCACGATCATATACACCGGGGGCGAATTTTACGAAGCCGTCTTGAGGCCCGATCTGGAAATCTACGACCGGGTCGGCGGCGGCGACAGCTTCGCATCCGGGTTGATCTACGGCCTGATGGAAGGAAAAACGCCGGCCGAAGCGGTGAACTACGGTGCCGCTCACGGCGCGCTGGCGATGACGACGCCGGGCGACACAACCACGGCCAGTCTCCGCGAAGTAGAGAAAGTCATGGGAGGCGGCGGAGCAAGAGTCGATAGATAACCAAACGCAATTTTTAAGAGATGAAGCTAATGATTGTCCAGGCGGTAAAGTGGATCGGTGACATTGACGGCTGTTTGGAGCTAATAGATCAGCGCCGGCTGCCGGGGGAATTTGTTAAGCTTCAATGCCGGGACGTTGAGACGCTTTTCGAGGCTATAAAGACGCTGGCCGTCCGAGGCGCTCCGGCCATAGGCGTCTCAGCCGCTTACGGTCTTGTCCTGGCTCTTCAGAAACTCAACGCAGATGATAGCATAGAAAAATCTCTTGAAGCATTAAAAATCGCTCGCGAGTATCTCGCATCGTCACGCCCTACTGCCGTGAACCTGTTCTGGGCGCTGGATCGAGTTTGGCGGGCGGCGTCACTGGTTGAAACTCTACAGCAATTGCGCGAAGTGGTTCTTAGAGAGGCCAATGCTATTTATAAGGAAGACGTGGACATGTGCCGGCGGATAGGCCAAAATGGCGAAAAGTTCATTAAGGATGGCGCCGGGATTTTGACGCATTGCAATGCCGGGGCGCTCGCGACCGCCGGGCAGGGAACTGCTCTTTCGCCGATGTTTGAGGCACACAAAAATGGAAAAAAGTTCAGGATTTATGCAGATGAGACCCGACCACTCCTGCAAGGCGCGCGACTGACAGCCTGGGAGCTGAAACAGGCGGGAATTGATGTCACGGTAATTTGCGACAACATGGCGGCTTACCTGATGAAGCAAGGTAAAATTAATGCCGTCATAACCGGTGCCGACCGAATCGCAGCAAACGGCGATACGGCCAACAAGATCGGCACCTACAGCCTGAGCATTCTCGCGCGGGAGCACAACGTGCCGTTTTACATCGCCGCTCCATCAAGCACGTTTGACTTGAATATAAAAAGCGGAGCGGACATACCCATCGAGCAAAGGTCCGCCGAGGAGGTGACAACATTTACCGGCACGCAAACCGCGCCCGCCGGCGTCTCTGCCTACAATCCCGCTTTTGACGTGACAGAAGCACGGGATATCTCGGCGATTATCACCGAAAGAGGCATAATTGAATTCCCCGACACAAACAATATCTTGAAGTGCCTGGGGTCCGACAACATGTGATTCTCAAATGCATATCCTATGAATCACCGTGAACGATCAGTCCACTGCGACGACTTGCTTGACCTCGGGCACCTTTTCCTTGAGGATTCTTTCGATACCCATTTTCATTGTCATCGCAGCACCGGGGCAGCCCTGGCAGGCACCCTGCAAACGAACATTAACCGTGTTATCCTCATCTATACCGACCAGCTCGACATCGCCGCCATGGCTTTGCAGAGCACCCCGAAGGTTCTCGATTATATCTTTGACCTTTTCTTCAAATGTCTGGTCGGTATTAGCTTCGCTGCAACCGCATTTATCACACATATACAATCTCCAATAATTTCTAATTGCCGGCAATTATAGCAGCAATTTGACTTTTAGCCAATTATTTCTGTGTCTGTGTACGACTCAAAAATGTATTTGTTGGTATTAAAAAGGCAAAATACGTTATTGACCGCCGAATAAATTGCCGAAAATAATTGACAGAGGATGGTGGTTCTTGTATAATGCTTGTGTACTTGTATGAAAACATGCAAATACAACCCTGAGACATCCTTGTTTAGGATGGTTACGGGATTATGGCCGGGTTTAGAATCTTCGGCTGATTCGGTTGTTTCTCTCCTGAAGAAACGGTTGGCTCGCCGAAAGGGCCCATAAAGCCATAGTTAACGGTTCCGCGAAGCGTGGATCCGCCGGAATAACAAGAGGGCGCCGATTTTGCCTATTGGCAAAAGGCAGCCCCGATAACGTTTGTCAGGAAAGGAATAGAAAAATGAAGACCAAGTCTCGTGCCTCGGCTCGCACAGCCGGCAAACCCTCTATTAAAACAGGTGCCCAGATCGTCGTCGATACGCTTATCGAACAGGGTGTGGACACAATGTTCGGCTATACCGGCGGCGTGGTACTGCCACTGTTCGACAGATTGTACGATGCGCCGATCAATTTTATAGTCCCTCGTCACGAACAAGGCGGATGCCACATGGCCGATGCTTATGCTCGCGCCAGCGGGAAAGTAGGCGTTGTGCTCGCAACCAGCGGTCCGGGAGCGTGCAATCTGGTAACGGGTCTCGCTACGGCGATGATGGACTCGGTGCCCATGGTCGCCCTGACGGGCCAGGTTCGCACGGAACTTATCGGAAACGACGCTTTCCAGGAAGCCGATACTACCGGAATTACCCGTCCGGTTACGAAATATAATTGTATCGTCAAGGATGTTAAAGATCTGGCGCGAACCATCCGCGAAGCATTTCATATAGCATCGACGGGCCGGCCCGGCCCGGTACTGATTGACCTGCCGGTTGACGTAGCGGTTGCCAAGTTCAATACCGACGGCCCGGCGGAGATGAAGCTGCCCGGCTATCGGATTCGGACGAAGGGACACGCCCGGCAAATATCGATGGCGGCCAAAGCAATAAATAAATCCAAACAGCCTGTACTTTATGTAGGCGGTGGTGTCATCACGGCCAATGCCGGCAAAGAACTCAGCGCATTGGCGGAAAAAGCACATCTTCCCGTAACAATGACCCTTCTTGGGTTAGGCAGCTACGATCAGAGAAAAGCCGAATCTCTGGATATGCTCGGCATGCACGGCTCTGCATATGCCAATTACGCGGTACAGCAGTGCGATCTGTTGATTGCTATCGGCGCCAGGTTCGATGACCGTGTCACCGGTAAGATCGAAACCTTTGCTCCGAACGCGAAAATAATCCACATCGATGTCGATCCGGCCAGTATATCGAAGAACGTCGGCGTCGATATCCCTGTCGTAGGCGATGCCAAAGTTATCCTCAAGGCACTGGCCAAGGAAGTCGAATACCAGGAAAGAAAAAAGTGGTTCGACAAAATCGCCGAATGGAAGAAAAAGTTTCCATTTCGCTATGACCAGAACTCATCGACGATCAAGCCGCAGTACGTCATCGAAGAGATTTGCCGTCAGACGAAAAACGAGGCGATCGTAACGACCGGCGTCGGCCAGAATCAGATGTGGGCCGCCCAGTTTTACAAGTTTGTAAAGCCCAGGCAGTTCATAAGCTCCGGCGGACTCGGAACAATGGGCTTCGGCCTGCCGGCAGCCATCGGCGCGCAGATCGCCAAGCCCGACGCCACTGTCATTGACATTGACGGTGACCACAGTTTTAATATGACAATGACGGAGTTGTCCACGGCGGTCGAGCACGAGTTGCCGATTAAGGTTTGTATTTTGAACAACGGCTATATGGGCATGGTCCGGCAATGGCAGGAACTTTTCTATGGGCGGAGGTATTCCAAGACCTACCTGAAGAATCCTGAGTATGAAGCCCTTGCCAAGGCTCTCGGTGCGGTCGGAATGACTGTCGAGAAAAAGGCCGATGTTCCGAAAGCTATCAAGCAAATGCTGAAAGAAAAGCAGCCTTGTGTGGTTGATTTTAAAGTCGAACCCGAAGAAAATGTTTGGCCGATGGTCCCTGCGGGCAAAAGCCTGGACGAGATGAGCGGACTTGACATATTGGAAAGGTTGATCTGATATGAAACATATAATAAGTGCATTAGTTGAAAATAAGCCCGGAGTTTTGGCCCATGTCGCGGGTATGTTTGCAGCCCGGGCGTTCAATATTGATTCGTTGGTTGTCGGCCGAACCGAGGACCCTGCGATGAGTCGGATGACCATCGTCGTTATCGGTGACGACAGAGTCCTCGAGCAGGTCCGAAAGCAATTGGCCAAGGTTGTTCCGGTTGTTAAGGTTCAGGATTTTGTCGGCCAGCCGGTGGTCGCGCGCGATTTGATGCTTATAGCTATTTCCGCGCCGCCGGATAAACGCTCCGAGATTCTCTCGCTGATCGAAATGTTCAGAGGCAAAGTCGTGGACATCGGCCAGAAGTTCGTCATGGTCGAAGTCAGCGG
>CAYTNN010000270.1:0-5196 GCA_964439135.1 uncultured Pirellulales bacterium | reverse complement strand
TATAGCGTTAAACGCCGTTTCTTAGCGAATCTCCATGTTTCGTTTTTTCCGCTCAAAAACGGTCGGTAAAAACTCATTCATAAAAACGATTTTTTTATATGGTTCGTCAAATCACTTCTTGTTTCACTCCACAAGACTGCCCGCGACTTCTAATAAAACCTTACTTTGCGAGTTGTCTTCAGTCGTTTCTTTCAGTCTGCCTGACAGTATTGATTCAAATTTCTCATCCGAGGCAGCTTCAATTGTCTCGTGCTTCCCGGAAGCAGCACCGGCTTGTGACAAAGCATCCGTCATGCTGGTTTGACTATATATGGCATACTTCCGGTGCTCTTCAGAAAGCTGCAATGCTTCTCTGTATTCTGCAATGGCGTCTTCCAACTGCCCGGCACTGAACATAACAGAGCCAAGGAGGAAGTGCGTGTCGGCGTTATCAGGCTCCAAACTCACAGCTATTTCCGCCGCTTCAATCCCTTTCTGAGTATTACCCATCGCCTGCATACAGCGCGACTTAATCATCCAGGACACAGACGATTTGGGGTGAATCTTCAGGATATTTTCAGCCTGCAGAAGAGCCGCCTCTTTTCTGCCGGATAGCAGAAATTTCGAGTAAGAGTAATACATCTCTCTCTCGGTCCTTTTTCTCACGTCAAGAAGTGCCGGATTCTCCGGCAAAACAACCAATCCTTCCATGCAGTACTTCAATTTGTCCAGGAAGTTTCTGGTACTGTTTGACATCAATAAGTAGCTTGAGGCGTTATGTACTCGCTCGTAGTTTGAAAGCCACTTTGTCTTCTCCTCTTCACTGAATCCTTTCCAGTCAATATGTTCGTAAACAGAGTTGTTTCTTACGCTGGAAATAAATTTCCCGAACACAGAGTCGCCGGCCGGCCGGTTGGCCGTAGTAAATTCGATGAAGGGTCTAAAGTCACTATTTATGGAAAAAGACTTGATGACACGCCTAAGGTCATTTTCATCACCAATGTAGCAGCTCATAATGTCCTTGCTGTTGTTTATGTTTATTTCGGAAAGACTGTTGCTCACGTTATCTTTCAACAACTCGGTGTCCATGTGCTTCGGCGAAAAATACTGCCACTGCTCCGAGCCCACCACGAGAAAGTATTGAGCTGGGTCGGGAGTCATATACCATATCGTAACGTGCGGAAAAACCTCCATCATCGTTCCTACTATGCTGTTCAAGACAGAGATTGGCTCCACGTTGTGTGTGGGTATCCAGGAAATAAACAACCCGTTCTTATTAAGGCGCTTTTTGGCATCTTCAAAATACTCTTTAGCATAAAGGGACGAGT
The DNA here is from genome assembly GCA_964439135.1 of uncultured Pirellulales bacterium. GTDB lineage: Bacteria > Planctomycetota > Phycisphaerae > Sedimentisphaerales > Anaerobacaceae > JAFGPJ01. The sequence goes on along the minus strand of CAYTNN010000270.1, from coordinate 3,889 downwards.
TTTCTGCAAAATGCTTGGGATGGATGGAGTCATTGACGATCGCATCGTATTTGTCGTCCGTCAGGTGGATATAATTTTTCGCATCCATATAAATCATATCTATTTCGTCGTTCAGCTTGTCACCAAGATTTATATGTCCGAAAAATCTTAAAGAAAGATTCACTACCTCCGGAGCAATCTCAACACAAACAGCCCTATCAAGCTCATGAAAAGCCATACAGGCCGTGCTCTCGCCTGAGCCAAATCCAACGGACAACACCTTTTTTGCTCTACTGTTTAACAAAATCCCAAAGTGTCCCAGCATCTTCTGATCGCTGCGCCAAAAATATGTATCGCCTGCTACTCTCTGGCCCGATGTATAAAGATACAAAGTGTCTTCCTGCGGGTCTCTGTACAGGGACACCGTCGTTGAAACACCCTCTTCAACAGCTAAAAGCTCGAGTTGCTTTGGGAGCATCGGATTGCTTTTCACCACAGCATCGAACAAATCAGACGGCATTTTCAGAGCGATCACCGTCAACAGGCCGGCAGTTGCCAGAAAACCAAACCGTAATGCAGTCTTAGAGCTGCGAGCAAATAAGAGCCACATAAATCCGGCTATCCAAATTCCTGCCAAACCAAGAATTGACATTGAAAGCTGTGTCCCCAGAAGTGGTATAAGAATAAAACCGGTCACAATCCCGCCTATAACAGCCCCTATAGTATTCGTCCCGTAGGCCGTCCCTGTGGACCAACCAACGTTATGCACACGATTGGCCCAGGCCTGCAGGGCTATGGGGAAACCTGCCCCCATAATAATGGCAGGTATCAGGAATAAAAAAATACTGTACACGAGTGGCTTAATCATATAGGTCGAAAACGGTATAAGCCTGTGAGTCAGTTCAACTTCTCGACCAATACCCGGCAGAAGCTTCGACGTCCAGAGTATCAGAACCGGCAGATAAAAGATGCCGCACAATCCCAATAAAGAAAGTGTTACTGCAAATCCTGCAGCAGGGCACTTCAATGTTTTAGCCAGTCCGCTGCCTATGCCTGCTCCGATTACGTTGCCCAGCAGATAAACTGTAAGCACAGATGAGAATACGTAAGTATATCCGCTAAATAGATGCACGACACTGCGCATCCATAGTAGTTCATAGCCTATACTTATTGCACCACTAAGGAAAAAAGCGAAAACTAAGACTAACATCCTGCCATCGGCTACCTTCGTCGCGACAACTTCCACGCTATTGACTCGAGCTTCTTTGTCCTGTTCTTTAACTTCGAATCCGGAAAGTCTGGACAAGAACCATCCGCTGAATGCCACAAGAAGATTGAGAACAGCCGCAGCGTACAATGTACTCATGACTCCGAAAGCCCGAATCAGAACAAATCCAGCCAGGAAGCAGCCTACAGCCGCCCCAAGAGTATTAAATGCATAAAGTCTGCCCACCAAACGGCCCGTTTCCTTTTCAAGCGAGGTGACATACCTGCCCAGAAGCGGCAATGTACTGCCCATGAGCATCGATGGCACAATCAGGATCAGCCCGGATATGATTACCTGGACTATCAGCAGCTCTCTATGCGTTGGATCATATACACGATAGAACCATACGTAGAACTTATCTGCTATTCTCAGTACCCATGGCAAAGATATAACCGATATTGTAATGATGGCTTCCAGTAAAGCATACAACCGCAGCCGTCTTATAACACGGTCTGAATATCGACCCATGATAAAAGCACCCAGCGCCAGTCCTCCCATAAAAGTCGACACAACAATGCTCGATGCATAAACCGTGTTACCGAGCGTCAGCTTCAAAAGCCGTACCCATACTACCTCATCTATCAGAGAACATGCGCCGGAAGCAAAATATATCAGCATCAGCCAGTTGATGCTTGTTTGTCTGGAGATAGCTGGTGCGCCACTATTCGATAAGAAACCATCCGCCGGAATGTGGTTTATTACGGGCATCAGAGTTTCGCTGTCAACTATGTCCCCGCTAACTATCTCATCAACAGTCATTCTTCGCATTTCCTATACTCCTCATAAAGTCCATGCTACAAATAACACATCGCGCTTAGCACCAATTGTTAGCTTAAAACGGTCGGCTCAAACAAACTCGTAAAGCCGGATTCGCCGGGAAGCTCCGCGCAATCGGGCCGAGTCGCCCTTAAGGCTGATTGTGTGATAAGAATCCAAGCCGAACATCCGGCAGGCAGGTCGAAGATATGAAACAAAAACGAAAATGATAACAACTTAAATTATGATAAGATTTTCAAACCTGCCTATTTGTTTTGTCTTCCATAAGGGCGCAAATCTTGTGCGCAAAACTGTCCTCGACTCAAAGGGTTTAAGCCAAACTGAAAAAGAACCTTCGTTTTGGCAGGCGGGTTTAGGATATGATAAAACAAACAAATATGATTATGATAACGACTCAAAATATAATAAATTCAAGCCTGCCTGTATCTATATACGATTGTAGCACAAATAAGTTTTCTCTATCAAGTATATTTCGTCAAATTTCGCAGATTTTCTTGAGAATTTTACCCGCTTCAGTTGGTTGCCTTGTTTTCAGGCCGGAATCGCATGTACAGGTTGTGCCGATGCCGATTATACGTGGCCCGGCGGCCTTCTGTTTTGCCCTGTCATTTTCTGAGCCGAATCGCCCAGGTCCTGCCGCATCTCATCCGCCAAAGCCATGAGCCGCTCGACCACTTTCGGATGCCGGGCAGAAACATCGTGCTGCTCGCCTATATCGCCGGCCAGGTTAAATAACGCCGGGCCGATTTTACCCTGCTCGTATTTGGCCGGCTGGCCGCCCGTTCCGCCTTGTCGTCCGGCAAGTGTACGGTAAGAATGCGGCAGGTGCAGTTTCCATTTTCCGCTGCGAACCGCCTCCAGCGCAAAGCCGCGGTAATAGAAAAATGCTTCGTGCGGCGATTTAGCGCCGGGCACACCCGATATCAACGGCCAGATGTCTTTGCCGTCAATTCGGTGAGCGGGCAGTATCGCCCCGGTCAGATTTGCGATAGTCGGCAGAATATCCATCGTCGAAGCGGGTTCGTTGCAAACGGTGCCGGCGGGAATTCTGCCGGGCATGCGCATAACAGTCGGTTCCCTGTGGCCGCCGTCGAAGCTTGTGCCTTTTCCCTCACGCAGCGGGTTGGCCAGGCCGGCGTGCTCGCCATAGCTCAGCCACGGCCCGTTGTCCGAACAGAATATAACCAATGTCTTTTCGTCGATATCCAATCGCTTCAGCGTCGAAAGGATCTGCCCGACAGACCAGTCGATTTCCATCATGACGTCGCCATACAAACCCCGCTTGGATTTGCCCTTGAATTTGTCGGATACGAACAATGGAACGTGCGCCATCGAATGAGGCAGGTACAGGAAGAATGGCTGGCCCTTATTCTTCTCGATGAACCTGACGGCACGCTCGGTGTACCAGGTAGTAAGCTGCGTCTGGTCGGGATTGTATTCGAGGATTCTCTCGCCCTCGATAAGCGGCAGGTCGGGGAAGCTCTTATTGGTCGGGTGGTTAGGCCACATGTCGTTCGAGTATGGCAGGCCGAAGTATTCGTCGAATCCGTGCCGGGTCGGCAAAAATTCGGGATGATGGCCCAGGTGCCATTTGCCGTAACAGGCGGTTGCGTAGCCGAGCGGCTTGAGAGTTTCGGCGATGGTTTGCTCCTGGTCGCTGAGGCCGATTTTAGCGTTCGGGCCGATCACGTTCGGCAGGCTGACACGCTGCGGATAGCAGCCGGTCATCAACGCCGCCCGCGATGGCGTGCACGACGAGGCAGCGGCGTAAAAATCCGTAAACTTCACACCCTCTGCCGCCATTCGGTCAAGGTTGGGCGTCTCGTATCCTTTGGCCCCGAAGACACCGATGTCGGCGTAGCCGAC
>CAYTNN010000269.1:0-5346 GCA_964439135.1 uncultured Pirellulales bacterium | reverse complement strand
GAGCACTGAATGCTGAAGTTGTATGTTCCGTATTCCAGTGACTTCTGAATTTTTTAACGAGGATGAAGCTATGAAAATTGTGTTTAAGAAATGTATTGTGATGTTAATCGGAGTTCTGGTCACTTTACAATTGGCTGGATGTGTAAGCAGCGAGAAATATTATGAAGATGTAGGGTTGTCGAGAGAGGCTGCTTTTCGGCAATGGGAAAGTCGCAAAGAGCGGCAGGAGCGGTCCCAGCCCGTTATCAGCGGCAAGCTCAATATAGCAGACTGCACAAAACTGGCATTGGTTAATAACAAAGTATTGCAGAGTATTGTACAAGAGAGGGAGGTCGCCCGGGGAGAACGTCTTAAATCCTATTCGGCGATTTTACCTAAAGTTAATCTTACCGGTGATTACACCAGGTTCGATGAGGTGACGTCTTTTGAAATTGATACGCCTACGGGCAAGGAGAAGATCCAGTTTGGTGACGAGGACAACTACTCTACGGTTTTAATGGTTACCCAGCCGATTTATGCCGGCGGTTCGATACCGGCCAGAATAAACGCGGCGAAATTGATGACGCTGCTTACCGATGAGACGGTTCGAGCGGCTGTTCAGGATATGGTTTATGCCGCCGAGCATGCTTATTTCGATGTTTTGCTAAGTCAGCACCTGCTGGAGATAAGCACTGATGCCGTTCGCTCGGCCCAGGCCCATCTCGATAATGTCAAGCAGCGGCAGCGGGGCGGTGTTGCTGCTGATTTTGACGTTCTGCGAGCGGAAGTGGAACTTTCCAATTTCCAGGCTGAGTTTATACAAAATAAGAATGCGATCAACGTCGCAAAAGCCAATCTAATCAAGGTAATGGGCGTTTCGCAGGACAGCGATTTTGTCCTTTCAGATGAGTTGCTTTATGTTCCTTCGAATATAACAATGGAGCAGGCCGTTGAAGCGGCTTATCGAAACCGGCCGGATTTGATTGGCCGGGAGTTCGATATAAAAATGCAGAAAGAGCTGCTCAATGTCGCCCGCAGCCAATATTTTCCTGTAGTTAGCGGTTATTACAGCAATACCTGGGCAAAACCCGACCCGCACAGTATGATGGCGATTGAATGGGGCCACGCCTGGCAGGGAGGGATTACGGCGAGCGTGCCTATTTTCGATGGTTTTATGCGTGACGGTCAGATCGTTGCGCAAAAAGCGCGGCTAAAGCAAGGGCAGATAGATTTAATTGACGCCGAGGAGACCGCTTTATTCGAACTGACCAAAGCTCAACTGGGCATCGAGAATACGGCGGAGTTTATCGAGTCTCAGCAGTTGAATCTTACCAGGGCCGAAGAAGGCCTGCGGCTTGCGGGAGTCGGCTACAGAGAGGGAACAAACACGCAGGTTGAAATGATCGACGCCCAGGCCGCTTTGACGACGGCAAGGGCAAACCATTACCAGGCTATATACTCGCACATAATTGCTAAACTGGATTTCCAGAAAGCGATGGGAACTCTGGCATCTGTTGAAACCGCGGAATCGGAAGGTCAGGCCAGAATTGAATCAGGCAATGCGGAAGAAAATACGCTGATAGCACTTGTTGAATAAAACAGGGGCAGACAAAATGAAAATTATAAGAAGAATCTTGTATTTGTTTGCAGCGCTGGTCCTGGTATTTTTTACGTATTGGTATGGGTATAAACAAAAGTCCGCCCCGGATGCAGAGGAGAAAAGAATCGTTCCGGTTGAGGTTGAAGTTGTGGCCACCGGCTCGATAGAAGAGACGATACAACTGACAGGCTGGATAAAAGCGAAACAGGTTGTGGCTGTGGCGTCCAAAGTTCCCGGCAGAGTCGAATCACTGCGTGTTCTTTCGGATGGGGGTGACTTGACTGTGGTTGAAGAGGGCGTGTCGATCAGAAAGTCTCAGCAGCTTGCGGTTATCGACCACGATATTTACCTGGCCCAGTTGGCTGCCGCGACAAGCAGCGTTACGGCTAAAGAAGTTGAACTGGCCGATACCGAGCGGGAGAAGAGGCGTATCATTGCCTTATACGAGGGTGGATCGGCTACCGAGCAGAGCAAAGATAAAGTGACAACCGCTGCCGAATTGGCGGCGGCAAGTCTGGATCTGGCCAAAGCCAATCTGGAACTGGCAAAATTAAACCTTCGCGAATCCACAATTGTCTCGCCGATTAACGGGATAGTGACAGCCAAGCATATTGACGAGGGCAACATGGTCAGGGCGGGTGACAGAATCGTTACTATCGCCGATATGGAGACTGTTAAGATAATCGTTGCCGTCGCGGAAAGATACGGTGCGGAAATTTACGCCGGGATGCCTGCTAAAATCAAAGTTGATACGTTCGCGGAAAGGCAATTCGATGCGAAGGTTTACTCGATTCATCCGGCACTTGATGCACAAACTAATACGTTACAGGTTGAAATACAGCTTCAAAATGACGAACTGTTGCTGAAGCCCGGTATGTTTGCGAGAGTGACTCTGATTACGAAGCAAAAGGCCGACGCGGTGATTATACCCCGGGACGTAATTCTCGGGGGTAAGATCGGCGAGCATTACGTGTATGTGATCGAAGAGGCGAGTGCCGGGAAGATTGCGCACAAGCGTTTTGTCGAAGTTGGTATAAAACAGGCGGACATGTATGAAATAACCGATGGGGTGAAGGCCGGCGAGACGCTTGTAGTTAACGGGATGAATTTTTTAATTGACGGAATAAGTGTCGAGATTGTTCGGATAGAGGATATCAAATGAAACTCGCACAGATTTCCGTAAACAGGCCGGTCACGACATTGATGATATTTGTCGCGATGGTGGTTTTGGGCCTGGTGTCGATGTCCATGCTGGGACTGGATTTGATGCCGGAGCTGGAGATACCTTCGGTTTCGGTTATCACGGCGTATGAGGGGGCGGGGCCCGAAGAGATAGAAACGCTCATAACCGAGCCGATGGAGGATACCCTGAGCACGATTTCCGGAGTGGACGAGGTAATTTCGGTATCGAAAGAGGGGATGTCCACGGTGACATTGAAGTTCGATTGGGGCGAAAAGATAGATGAAAGTATCAACGATGTGCGCGAGAGGATCGATCTTATCAGGGAGCGGCTGCCGGAGGAAGCGGGGAATCCGATTATTTTCAAGTTCGACCTCTCGATGATACCGATTGCGATTATAGCTTTCACGGCCGAGGACAGCTATCCGGACCTGCAGGATATCGTCGATGACGAGATAGTGGATCCTCTCAAGCGGGTCGATGGTGTTGCTTCGGTCACGGCGGGTGGGGGACTGCTGCGTCAGATACGTGTCGATATCGACAGGGACAAACTTGCGGCTTTGAATTTATCTGTTACACAGTTGAACATGGCTCTTGCCGCTCAGAATATCAGCACTCCGGGAGGCAATATAAAAACCGGCTACAAAGATTATCTGTTGCGCACGCCCGAGGAATTTTCGAGCCCGGAAGAAGTTGCCGAAGTAGTTATTGCCAGTCGAAACGGCATAACGATAAAGTTAAAAGACGTCGCCGACGTGAGGGATTTCTTCAAGGAGCGAACTTTTGAAGTGCGCATGAACGGCAAAAAGGCGATGGCTGTATTTATTCAGAAACAGAGCGGCAAAAACACGGTGGAGGTGGCGCGGGCCGTCAGCGAGAAACTCGAGCAGTTGATAAAGAATCTGCCGCCCGATATCGAATCCAGGATTGTGATGGACAGCTCCGAGTTTATTCTGGCTTCCGTGGGCACCTTGCGTGACACGGTTTTTTGGGCTGTCTTCTTTGTCTTTATTGTGCTTCTTTTTTTCCTGAGAGACTTTCGTGCCAGTCTTATCGTAGCTGCTGCGATTCCAACGTCGTTGATTATTACGTTCCTGTTAATGTACCTGGCGAATTACACGATTAATACCGATTCACTGGCCAGCCTGGCGGTTGCCGTAGGTCTTGTGGTTGATAATGCTATCGTAGTTATTGACAATATCAATCGCCATCGTGAAAAAGGGGAACGGGCGAAAGAAGGAGCCGTTTTCGGTGCGAATGAAGTAGGTGTGGCTGTCATTGCTTCAACCCTGACGACGATTTCGATTTTTGCGCCTATTATGTTTGTTGGCGGCATAGCGGCGATTGTATTCGGTCAGTTTGCCGCAATTATAACTATGGCTCTTGTGGCTTCCTTGTTTACCGCCCTTATGCTCGTGCCTATGCTGAGCTCGAAACTCCTGAAAGTTCGTAATCCGGATTCGTCGAAATCCGTATTGGATTTCTTTTACCGTTTGGGCGAAAAAGTATTGGCCGGGATGGAGCTGCTGTATGTAAAGTTCCTGAACTGGTCGCTGGCAAATCGCAAAACAGTGTTTATTTCCTGTGTCGTTTTATTTGTTTGGAGCATTGGCCTGGTTGGGTTTATAGGCATCGAATTTTTTCCTCAGCAGGACCAGAATCGGGTATCGGCTCAGTACGAACTGCCGATCGGCACGAGATACGAACGGACCGGCATCGTGGCCCGCCAGTTACAAACGATAACGGAAAATCATATTCCTGAGAGGCGGAACAGTTTTATTCGCTGGGGCGTTTACGGCGCGGGTGCAAACTTCGAAACGGACGAGGAAAGCTATAAGGGGATTTTGTTTATCAGCTTGAAGCCCAAGGATCAGCGCAGCGCTTCGCCAATTGAGCTGATAAAAAGACTTCGCAAAATCACGGACAAGATTCCGGGTGCAACTATTCGCTACAGTGCGGAGGATCCGCTTGAGGCGTTGATGTTTGGTGCCGGCGGGAAACTGACTGTCGAGCTTTACGGGCACGACATGGATCAGGCGAGGGTGTACGCCGAGGCCGTCGAGACGGCAATAGCCGCCGTGGAGGGGGTGGAGGATGTGCAAATCAGTCGAAAAGAGGAAAAGCCGGAGATTAAAGTCGTCATCGACCGCGAGAAAGCATCTAACATGGGGCTTGATGTGAGGACTATCGGCAGGCAGATAGAGACATTTTTTGCCGGCAGCACCGCCACGAGATATCGTGAGGCCGGCGATGAATATGATGTGGAAGTCAGGTTGCAGCCAAAAGACCGTGACAGGATCGAAGATTTGCGGGATGTGCCCATCAGTATAGCCGGCGGCGGTCAAGTCAGCCTGGCCAATGTAGCGGATATCGAGCAAGGTCTGGGGCCGACAAAGATAGAAAGAAAAGACCAGGAGCGTTACATTACGGTTTCCGCTGAAATCGCCGGCAGAGACCTTGGTTCGGTAGTAGAGGATGTTAGAAAAGCGATTGATAAGATTCCCGCGCCGCCGGGTTTTAATTATAAATTTGCCGGCGCCGAGAAAGAAAGGAAAGAAGCATTCACATTGCTGATGATAGCTGTGGG
>CAYTNN010000268.1:0-5349 GCA_964439135.1 uncultured Pirellulales bacterium | reverse complement strand
CCTCGCGAATCCACTCGAACGCGGCCGGATGGGCCTCGGAGGAGCGCTTCTGCATGCCGATCTGGACGATCCGGTTGTATTTGCGTGCGGCCTCGACCATCTTGCGGCCTTCCCAAATCTCGTGGCTGGCGGGCTTCTCGATGTAGACGTCTTTGCCTGCTTGGCAGGCCCAGATCGTGGTAAGGGCGTGCCAGTGGTTGGGCGTGGCGGAGGTAACGGCATCGATTTCCTTGCTATCCAGGAGCTCACGCATGTCCGTATAAGTCTGGAGCTTGACGCCGTTCTTTTTCTCGAAATCTGCGGCCCGGTTCTCGACGTGATCGCGATCGGCGTCGCAGATGGCCACGAGACGCACGCCCGGAATCCTGCTGAAATAGTTCATGTGACCACCGCCCTGGCTTCCAACGCCGATAACCGCAATGCGAACATCGTCATTGGCGCCCAGTACGCGCGAGGCCGGTCCTGCCAGCGCCAAACCGGCTCCAACAGCCACTGTACTTTTCATAAAATCTCTACGACTTAGCTTACTCATAATCTTCTCCTAATATTTCAAAAAAAACGTTTTATTCTCCAGCATAGATTTAACCTATTTTGTCGCTGCATATTCGCGGTACTGCTGAGCCACCTTGCCCTGCTTCTCGTCGCCCTTATGGAAGTAGAAGCGATACTTGAACGTCAGACTTTCGCCGGCCGGGATGGTAATATCGCCTGTTCCTGCGGGTTTTTTCTCGAAGTAATGCACACCGAACGGATTAGCCGCGAACAGCCCGTAGTCCCGTACGTGCCACCATGTCGGATGTTTCGGATTTGAAGGATGGTCGAATATCGCCACGCCGACTACCTCACCGTCAATCGGGCCGTAGTAGTCGCACCACTCAGCCCTTTTGCCCCAGGTGTTGCCGTCTGTGTCGCCTTCGCTGTTAATGATGTGGCCCTTGCCCACCTTTCCTTTAAGCCGCATGGTCGGAGCCAGGCGAATTGCCATCGAGCCTTCCTTCGTATCGCCCAGAACCACCTTGCCTTCCGAGGCGTGAATCGTAATCTCGATATCCATGCTCTGCCCATCCGGCCGGTTGTAGAACCGGTGCGTCCGCGTATCCGTGCAAACAACTTTGCCGTCCTTCGCCACCCACTTATTCGTATCGACAATCTCGCCCATCCGGCGGCCCGAGCTGACTTTTAAGAATTTGTCGTGGACGATGTTGCCGGACCTGCTGCTGCCTTCGCCCCAGAAATCCTGCCCGTTGACCTCGCCATGCGTGAACCAGAGGCTCTTGTGATGCACATGGTCCTGTGCTTCGTCCTTGTTTATATCCTTCATCGGCCAATGCCTGTTTACCGGAACGCCGGTCGGCCCGATCACGGGGTAGAAGAAAGGCCGCGGCACATCCTGGTAATTGTACTCGGTGAACAGCTTGCCATTGATAGTCACTCTCAGCTTATTGTCAACGTCGTCGATCTTAACGCCATCCCCACCCGGTGCGCGGCCGGCCTGGGCTTTCGCAATCATCTGCCCGAACACCTGGCGCTGCTCGGCAAGGGCCTTGACACGGTCGCCGGGATTGGTCCGTGCTTCGAGAAGAATCCAGCCGTTATAGTCCATCGCGACGAACAGATTCATCAGCTCCTGGTAAGGATAGTCACCAATGTTCAGCTCCCTCACATGGGCAGTATCACCAAAGCGGTCCTTGACAAGGTTGAAATTATATTCCAGCCCCTCACCCTGCAAGTCCTGTCCATTGCAGTTCCAACAGACACCGACGTTTGGATGGTCGGCGACGTCCATGATCTTCTTAATGATGGGCAGCGGCGAACACGCCCCGTGAACTTCCAGGCGAATCCGCTGGCCGTAGTCGGCGCCGAAGCGACCCAACTCATTGAGCGATTTGCCTATCTGCTCGACCGTCTTTTCCTGCGAGACGCTCTTCGGCAGATCGTTCGGCTTGACTTTAACGCCCGAGCCGCCGCAGTCGCGAGAAAGCTTGATATACTCTTTCGCTCCGTCGATATCCTTCCTGAGCCTCGACGTATCGGCGTGATGAAAAGCGAAGTTCGTCCCCGGACCCAACAGCGTCACGGGGCTGTCATCAAAACGTTTCTTCACTTCCCGGCGCTGCTGGGCGTTGAGATTCGATTCGACGCCGTGGGCGTGCTCGGTTCGAAGCTCGACGCCAAGCACTTTGCTCTTCTCGCAGTTGGCGATCAGCGTCGGCAGATCCCAGTCCTGGCCCCAAAGGTAGGTCACCAGCCCTAATTTCATCTTAGATCCGGGGCCGGCCGAACTCTGGCCAAACACCCTGCCTAACGGGCCTGCCGCAACAACCACGGCACCAACATACATCGACTGTTTCAGAAAATCCCGGCGTGTATTAATGATTGTATTCATCTTTTCCTCTTTCTTTAACACTAATCCCCAATTTGCAAGATCTTAGTATCCAGGGTTAAAATTAAACAATGGCTCAGCTTTTCGGGTCTTTTCTCAAGGACACTCATACTGGTACTTCAAACCATCCTCAATGACAGTCGAAATATGGATTGTCCTTGTTCAAAAACCTTCTGTCAAACGATTTTTATGGAAATCCCGAAATGCATCAGCCGCCCTTGCTTCGTGCTATCTGCCAGTCGCCATTTTCAGCAACTTTTCTGCAATTTTTATATCCGCATCCGGATTCGCGATTTTTCTGCATCCTTCGGCCATCGCCTGCCTGATTTTCTGGTCTTTCATCAATTCTTCCAGCTCCTCGGCCAGCCATTCGGACCTGTCTTGTTCATCGGGCAGATCATCAACGATAACCGCCGCCCCGACTTCGACCAGCTTGCCCGCATTGAGATACTGATGTTTGTCCTTATGATACGGGTAAGGCATACAGATACTGGGAACCGCCGCCGCTGCGTATTCCGCCACGCTGACGGCCCCGCTTCGGCCGATTACCAGATCCGCGGCGGCCAGTAAATCCGGCATATCGTCGAAATAACTCACAACCTTGTAGCTGATTTTGGCATCACTATATTTGCTATAGACATTCTCGTAATTATTCTGCCCCGTCAGATGGACTATCTGCCAGTCGTCTGCGAAGGCTTCCAGTTTTTCCAGCAGCGAACATACCGCTTTGTTGATATTCTCCGAGCCGCTCGAAGCACCGGTTACCAGCAGAATCTTCTTATCCCGGTCAAGGCCTAATTGCTCTATTGCCCTGTCGGCTACAGGATTCCTAAAGCCGCTCCGTATCGGACAGCCGACAACGCTGACTTTCTTTTTCCGCTGGGCAAAATATTGCTCCGTCTCCGGGAACTGCACGAAAATCTCATCCGCCCAGCGAGCGTTTATCTTGTTCGCCCGGCCCGGCACAATATCGACATTCAAAAGAGCGATTGGAACTTTGTGTTTATGTGCGGCCAGGCAAACCGGCGTCGAAACAAATCCACCGGAGCCTATAACAACGGCAGAATCACTTTGGCCGATCGCTTTTTCCGCCGTCCTGTAGCTTTTCAGCATAGATTTGCAGAATTTGACTAATCCGGCGGGCCGAGCGGAAAAACCGACGGCCGACAGAGCGGTATATTCGAAGCCGGCCTGATCGAGAATATGCTGATCAATGCTGCGAGTGCTGCAGAAAAAATGTATTTTCGCCGAAGGTTCGATTTTGACTATCTGCTGAGCCACGGCGATGGCAGGATATATATGCCCCCCGGTCCCTCCGCCGGCAAAGAAAAAACTACTGTCGACCATAATCAATGCCTCCCTGCGTAATCCAACACGGAAAGTCTGCCCTAAGCCGGCGTGAAATGCAAGCGTTTTTTGGTTATTTAGAACGAGTATGAACCTTTAGGCGTACTTTATTTTGTAAATCATGCACAGCCTGCGGAATACCACACATTCGCTTTCGAGTTCTTTATTTATACCAAATCCGCCGCTTTGATGACAAGGATAATCGAACTCTTCGCTAAAGCATTAAATTTCATTGCAAAACCGCTCTCAAATCCTGTAAAATGCTTCGACTTCATTGTTCATTGTTTATGAACTACGAATAAAATTCGAGCTTTTGGAGATTAGAATGAAGAAAAGGATTTTGCTTTCGGTATTGTTGCTTTTCGTCGCTTTAGCATTTAGCTGCAGAACTCCCACGAAAGAAACCAAAACATCTTATGACAGACCCCTGCCGCCCGGCCAGTACGCGCTGCGGAAGATAACGAATCCTCTCGAAATTCCGGATTTTACTATGGCCTGTCTTAATCTGACCGACCTGCAAGCGGCCATCGACAACAGCCGGAGTTACCTGAACAAGCCATCCAGCCGGCAATTCTTTCCCGTCAGCGGAATCACCCACAGCCGGACGCAGAAGAGTCTGGATGCGTTCGCCGAACTTCTGGATTCAGGGCTTCGCGGCGCGCAATTGAACCAGGCCATTCGAGAGAAGTTCGACGTCTATATATCGATCGGATGCGACGATATCGGCACGGTTCTGTTTACCGGCTACTATACGCCGATCTTCAACGGCTCGCTCACTCGCACCGGGCAATTCACATATCCGTTGTACAAACAGCCGGACGATCTGGTCAAAGGACCGACCGGCGAAATACTCGGCCGAAAGATGCCTGACGGAACAATCACCCCCTATCCGCCCCGGTCCGTCATCGAAAATTCGCTAATGCTCAGGGGCAATGAACTGGCCTGGCTCAGCGATCCGTTCGAAGCGTATATCGCACACGTGCAGGGCTCGGCCAAGCTCCAACTGCCCGACGGCAAGATGACCACAATCGGCTACGCCGCCAACAACGGGCACGAGTACGAAAGCGTCGCCCAGGCACTGGTCAGGGACGGCAGAATCCCCGGCGACAAAATCAGCCTCTCGACAATGATCGATTACTTCAAACGGTATAAAGACCAGGTCGAGATGTACGTCAGGCGAAATCCGAGATTCGTATTCTTCCGAAAAGATGGCGGCCCGCCGCTCGGCTGCCTGAACGAGCCGGTAACGACCCTTCGGAGTATCGCCACCGACAAGTCGATCTTCCCGCGGGCGTCACTTACTTTTATCTCTACGACCCTGCCGAAAGCTATGGGCCCATCAGTGGTCAATCAACTCTACAGCGGCTTCACCCTCGACCAGGATGCAGGCGGGGCAATCCGCGCACCGGGCCGATGCGATGTCTATATGGGAGTCGGTGACATGGCAGGAAAGCTCGCCGGTCAAACGTATCAGGAAGGCAGGCTGTACTATCTGTTTCTAAAGTGAACCGTCGAAGGCGGTGACTTCCGACAGATTTGAAGGAATTGAAAATGGCTAAAAGAATACTCATATCGGTTGTTTTAATTGTTATGGTGTTTTCGATTATCGGCTGCCAAAC
>CAYTNN010000267.1:0-5362 GCA_964439135.1 uncultured Pirellulales bacterium | reverse complement strand
GTTATCAAATCGGAACCAACTGCGGTTGATGCTCATCTCATGCTGATTCGGATTGCTATGCAGAATGGAGAATACGAAACCGCCCGTAATTATGCAATCCGTGCTCTCGGCTCCAATCCCGACAATTTGGCATTGCTGTCGGCCAGAGGCAGGGCGGAGCTTGCGCTCAAGAATAATCAAATGGCCGCCGAGCTGGCTAAACTTGTTCTTCAGAAAGATCCGAACAGCACTGAAGCCCGTGATGTGCTCGTGTCGGCCGCGATAAAGAGCGAGGATCGCAACCTCCTTGAACAAGCCCGGACACTGATTGAATCCGGACTCGGTAGCGGCCCGGCAGACGAACAACTGCTAATTTCTCGGGCACGTGTTATGGTTGGACTCAAAAGTCCTCAGATAGCCATTCCTGAATTGAAGACCTACTGCCAGACAGGAAGCGGCAGTGTTTACGCCCTCGTGACACTTGCGGACCTGTATCGTCTCAGCGGCGACATGGACCAGGCAAAATCCTGGATTGAGCAGGCAGAGCAGATAGCTCCGAACAGTCAAACTGCACTCCATGCCCGATTTTTATGGCTGGTAGCTCAAGAACGATATAAGGAACTCGAAAATATCAGTTCTGCATATATTTCGGCAAAAGAGCAGAATCCAACGACAGTCCTGACAGCCGCATTGGTCTTAACAACACTGGATTCGATGACACTCAAAAAAGAAGGATTGAAGCTTTATGATCATGCTGCTACACTGTCACCACTCCCGAAAGATGCGCGACTGGGCCTGGCATCCACCCGCTATCAGACCGGCGATGCCGAAGGTGCAAAGAATGCCTACCAGGAGCTGCTCAAGCAGTACCCGAATGATATACAAAGTCTCAACGACCTTGCCTGGATTCTCCAGGAGCACGATCAAGACTACGAAGCCGCGCTCGAGCTTGCGAATAAAGGTTTAAGAAATGATTCGGATGAACCACATCTTCTCGATACGAGGGGAACGATTCTATCCAATATGCCGAACCGGCTTGCCGATGCGAAAAGGGACTTTCAAAGGCTTGTAAATTTAACACCCGCTGATTCTCCCCAGCAGGCAAAAGCCCTTCTACAACTGGGCCGCATCTGTGCAAAACTCAATGAACTTGATCAGGCAAAACAGCATCTGGAGAGGGCGCTGGAAATTGATAGGAAAATTGACGTATTCACACCTGACGAACGAACGGAGATCAAAAAAATTCTCCAGTAAAGTGGATAAAATCCCGAATAGGCGCAGCGAATCCGGCTAAATAATCACGCTGAAGTACAATCAGTCCGACTCTGAGATTTCTGAAATTGAAAACTCGGACTTGAATTCTTTCGAAAGTTATAAAGCGTATTTATATGGAAAATCAAAATCCAGAATCACAAAGTGGAGTAAGATTCTTTGCTGTGATTTTACTTACGCTGCTATGCTGCGGGGGAGCCTTTGCGCTGGAGCCTAATGAGATTCTGGTTATAGCAAATAAGGATATAGCAGAATCCATGCGCCTTGCTCAATACTACTGTACACAACGCGGCGTGCCTGATAAAAATATTCTCGCATTGCCCTTAGGTGCGGACCTTAAAGATACGATCAGTAGGGACAATTACGATAAGCAACTTGTTGAGCCGATTCGCAAGAAATTCTTTACTGAGAGACTCGTAGGAGAAATTAAATGCTTGCTTACGATTTACGGTGTGCCCATAAAAGTGGGAGGACGAGGTGTCTTAGAGGATCAGAAAGGTAAGCTAAAAGAATTGAGCAGACTGGCTGAACAAGAAAAAGCAATTCTGGAGAGATTGAAGCAGGCTGGTTTGACGGACTCGGCAGAGCACAAACAAGTCAATGGACGACTGGCTCAGTTACAACTTACAATTGATCGTATCAGCGGCAAAGAAACACACGCCTCAGTGGATAGCGAGTTGTCGCTGGTTTTATTTGATTCGTACGATCTATATCGTTGGCAGCCGAATATGCTCAAAGATGAAGTAAGAAGCCAAAACTCAATAACGCTAATGGTAAGTCGTCTCGACGGGCCGGATTATGATATAATCAAAGGCCTCATCGATAAAGCGATAACCGCAGAAAAAAAGGGGCTGAAAGGTATCGCTTACATTGATTCTCGGGGTATTGTAAGCAGGGATATGTACGGTCATTTTGACCAGTCTTTGCGCAATTTAGCAGCCTTTACAAAATCCGAGACGGAAATCTGCGTTATTGAAGAGCAAGCAGCAAAACTTTTTGCACCCGGTACTTGTCCCCAAACAGCTATCTACTGTGGCTGGTACAGTGTCAAGAAATATATAGATGCCTTCGATTTTGTTGATGGAGCGATAGGATACCACATTGCCAGCTTTGAAGCTGTCAGCCTTCGCGATCCGAACAGTAGTCAATGGTGCCCGTCAATGCTCATGGATGGAATAACCGCAACATTAGGGCCGGTGGCTGAACCTTATCTCCATGCATTTCCGGAACCAAGAGCGTTCTTCCCGAAATTGTACGAAGGCAACTGCCTTGTTGAGGCGTACTATCGCACAAAGCCAGTCAATTCGTGGCAAATGCTCCTGATAGGTGATCCGTTGTACAGACCATTCAAAACATTTCCTCAGAAGAAAGACCAACATAGTTTAGTGAACGAATCGTTATGATTGGAAACTGACCTGCTCGTGAGCGTAAACAGCATAATCGATCAATCATAAATTGGCCGAAGAACTGATTTGACCAGGTCAAATTTTCTCTAAAGGATATTTTTATGAAGATACTTAATGTAGTTGGTGCCCGGCCAAATTTCATGAAAATAGCCCCGTTGATGGCTGAGTACAGCCGACACGAGGACATTCATGCTATCCTTGTCCATACGGGGCAGCACTATGATGAAATAATGAGCAAGTTGTTCTTCAACGAACTCGGGATCCCGGAACCCGATATCAATCTTGAGGTCGGTTCTGGCAGCCACGCCGTACAGACGGCTGAGATAATGAAGGCATTTGAACCAGTTGTCCTCGAACATAAGCCGGATGCCGTCCTGGTTGTCGGTGATGTTAACAGTACAATTGCGTGCGGATTAGTCGCCGTCAAGCTCGGCGTGAAACTTATCCATGTGGAAGCGGGATTACGCAGCGGCGACAGAACTATGCCGGAAGAAATAAACCGAGTATTGACGGATTCGATCAGCGATCTGCTTTTCTGTACAGAGCAAAGCGGTGTGAATAACCTTCTCAGAGAGGGAATCTCACCAAAAAGAATCCACATGGTCGGCCATGTAATGATTGATACTCTGCTAAGAAATAAGGAAAAAGCCAAGAAGTCAAATATCTTAAATATCTTAAATCTTGATGGGGATGATTTTGCAGTCCTTACCTTACACCGTCCCTCAAATGTCGATGATCCGGTTATTTTTGGCAGGATTCTTGATGCTCTTACAATCATACAGAACGATATGCCTGTAATTTTTCCCATCCATCCTCGGACACGAAAGAACTTGGTTTCCTGCTCGCTCGGTAAGCGTCTCGAAGAAATGCCCGGTTTTCGCCTGACCGAACCTCTGGGGTACCTTGACTTTCTTAAATTGATGTCCAATGCAAAAGTGGTTCTGACTGACTCGGGCGGTATCCAGGAAGAAACAACGGTGCTCAAAGTTCCGTGTATCACTCTGCGAGAGAATACGGAGCGGCCGATTACAGCAGAGATCGGCACGAATCAGATTGTCGGCACAGATCCGCAGAAGATTCTCGCTGCATATCGTAACGCTACCAGCGGAAATTGGAGAGAGCCACAGATTCCTCCGCTTTGGGATGGAAAAGCTGCAAAAAGGATTGTGGACATCATCGTTAAGTCAATTTAAAACGGAACAATCCCGTCATCCTAAACGGGTTCTACCCGGAGTGTTATAATACTCCCCGACCGGTCCCAGTCCTGCGGATTCAGCATATGAACATGAAAGCCGATTTCATAGATCCTATCCGTCGACACAAATGTTTTCGCAATCACAGTCTTTTCTGAATCTGCCAGACCCAGCGTAACCGGCTCATAGGTAGAAATCCGGCCCGCATCGGTAGGGCCGATCACCGTACCGGCTACGAGCTTCTGCTTTAGTCCCGGTTCGCTTTGTCCGTTGATGGAAACCAGAGTAAACTTCAGGGCAATTGCCCCATAACCGCGTATATCAGTCCCCACCAAACTTCCACTTCCCCCTTCGCCGCTTGAGACGAAGTCCAGCGAGCAACTGCCGGGATTATTGCTCGGAAAATAGATGTCGAATTCGACGCCCTGACCAGCCAGAATCCTTTTACCCTTCACACGAGCCCCGCTGCTATTCGAACTGTGCCAGTCCAGCAAAACGAGCTGCTTTTCGGACAACGTCAACATCCGGCCAGGCCTGCTCTGCCCCGGCTCGCCCATCCTGCCCGATTTCTCCGAGCTGCGCACCGAAATATCTTCAATCCACCCCCCGTGGACACTTCGCCTCTTTTTCATCTTCTGCCATTCAAGCTGCCTTTGCTCTGGCGTAAGATTAGAGTCCTTCTGAACAGCGTAGTCATTTTTTGGGTCACTCAAGACAGGTGCACAACCGCAAACAAACACAACTGCGACGATTGCAACGACAGCAAACAAACACAGCATCATTATTATGCGATGATTCATTTATGCTTCCTGTATTTTTCTTCCCATCACAACCAAGCTGGTAATCAGCATGTAAAATAGCCACAGATCGGCACGCAAATCAGCCACACCCAGGCCACATAATAAGCCTCCCTCGGGAGGCATGCAAGTACAATCCTACCTTCTCTTGTTCTTACTCTTTCCTACAGATTGTTAGAACCTATAGTTCTCGCCGTTCATCTTCTTCTGCTTCTGCACCAATCTGAGTTTTCACAGCCTCAGCTAATTTCCTCCGTTTTGATTACGCCCGGCAGGATTCGAACCTGCGACCTTCGGTTTAGGAAACCGACGCTCTATCCTACTGAGCTACGAGCGCTTTAATCCTAACACTTTGTAGCATAACGACTTCCTACAGACGCTGTCAATCCTTTTTTACGCTCCAAAAGGGGACATACCAAAACGTACCAATTTTTGACACAGGCCTTGGGCAGCTTTCTGAATCCTTTGGCATTGGTCATCACGATATGAACCGGATCATACTCGACCTCAAACCAAGGCGCAAGTTCTATTTTCCAAAATTAGTTTCTTTTCGTTTGGCTTTGAATTGGCTTTGTTTTTTGCCGCCTTCAAAGCGTAAAATTCTTCATAATCACCTTTCATATAAGACTTTGTGCCAATTTCGCCCAACCGCAAATTGGGTTTGTTTTTTCAAATCGCACCCTTTCAACTCGTTTCGGATTTCGAACTTCGTGCT
>CAYTNN010000266.1:0-5448 GCA_964439135.1 uncultured Pirellulales bacterium | reverse complement strand
ATTCTTGCCTGCTGAGCCGAGCCGCTAAAGCAGTGAAAAACCACGCCCTTGAGCCGGCCTTTGACGCCGATGAACCGCTCCAAAATATCAATCGTTTCGTCGAACGCCTCCCGGCTATGTATAATGACCGGCAGATTCAGCTCCCGAGCGATTTCCAACTGCGCCTCGAAAACCCGCCTCTGGTCCTGCCGGGGTGAGAAATCATAATGAAAATCCAGCCCCGTCTCGCCGATGGCGACGACTTTTTCGCTTTGGGCAAGCTCTTTGAGTTCGCTCATAGTATGAGCCGTGACGTCCTTGGCATCGTGCGGATGAATACCGACCGCGGCGTACATATTCTCGAATCTGTTCGCAAGCTCGACGGCCTTTCGATTATGCTGCGGGTCGGTTCCGACTGTTATCCACCCGGCTACGCCCGCGGCCATGCTGCGCTCTACGACGGCATCGATATCCCCGGCCAACTGCTCAAACGTCAAATGACAATGTGTATCAATCAGTTCCATGTTTTCTACGGCACAAAAGCGTTTTCATAATGTCTAATCTGCTCGGGGCCTTTTTCACCTAATACGATTGTCACCACATCGAAGCGACAAGGGCGGTCCTCGATATTGTTGGTGGCAAGAAAATAACGTACCGTCCGGAGCATTCTGTTTTTTTTGGGTTTGGTTATAGCCGACTCGGACGGGCTGAAATCCTCGTTCGCCCTGGTCTTTACCTCGACAAAGACAAGCGTCCCGTCGCTATCGACCATAATCAGATCGATTTCGCCTGTCTTGCAGGAGAAGTTGCGAGTGAGCGTTTTGAGACCTTTGCGTTTAAGGAATTTCTCGGAGCGTTTTTCACCCCATCGGCCGAGCAGCTCCCTGTCCGCCAGCAGCCTGCTTTTATTCGGCAGCAGATTTCGTATCTCGTGTTTCGTATCGATCTCGTTATCTTGAGACGGTGTGGTCGCTATGCCGCTGTTTGAGCTTTACGGACTTGCCGGTCCGGTCACGCAGATAATAGAGCTTGGCTCGCCTGGTCTTGCCGCTTCGGATCGGTTTGATATCGAGGACATTGGGCGAATGCAGTGGGAAGATTCGTTCGACGCCCTCGTTACCGACCATTCGCCGGACCGTGAAGTTTTCGTTAATGCCCCGGCCTTTGCGAGCAATGACCGTGCCGGAAAATATCTGCGTTCGCTCTTTCTCGCCCTCTTTAATACGGCAGTGAACCTCGACGATATCACCTATCTCGAAGTGAGGGATCTTGTCCTTAAGACTCTTGCTCTCAACGGCGTCTAAAATTTCAGTTTTCACTGATTTATCTCCTAAATCTATAGTCGTTAGTTCCTGGTAGGGTGTGCACAGCACACCATTTTCAAAGCTGGTGGGTAATGCCCACCCCACACCAACGACCGAATACCAAACCCCAAATAATAACGACCTTTCGCTCCAAGAGCAAGCATTTTTTCAAAATTTACCATTTCGCCTTGTCCGAGGTCATTTTCCCCCCCGGCTAATCGCCTTCGAGAACGGGCCGGTATCCCAATACACCGCACTATCCCCGACATAAGGTTCAAGAAAGCAACATTCATTCCTGAGACCCTCTTTTTCATCCCGCTGCCTTGGTGTAGGATTTTGAAATTGGCTTTGTTTGGCTTTGAATTGGGTTTGTTTTTTCGCCGTCTCAAAGCATGAAATTCTTCATAATCCCCTTTCATATAAGACTTTGCGCATATTTCGCTCTACCTCAAATTGGGTTTGTTTTTTCAAATTAACCACGGATAAACTCCAAAAACCTACACAAAATTGGCTTGTTTTGCATTTTTTGGTTCAATTTTTGCTTCAATTTTTGCTTCTTTTTCCCCTGATATCACCCTGCTTTTTCATTAACCGCAGATAACCGCGGATTTCGCTGATTACGCGGAATAAAAGAAAAAATAGTCAATAGTAAATCGTAAATAGTCAATAGCAACGTACGATATACGACATACGAATTCGTTAAGTATTATACGAAATATTACATAAAAAGGCGGGCAAATTTTAAATAAATCTCCGTGAGACGGCGTCCTTTGGCTTCGAGACACAGGCCAAAGTCCCGACTTACTAAAGCCTTGCCGTTATCAGTCAGAAGCCTGCTGCGATTCTCGACAGGAACATCCTGCATTCCTGTGAACTCACAAGCAAGTTCCACTACGTCGCTAAAGGCACCAGAATCCATTTTAGTTCTGAGTTGCCAGGCTAATATCTTACGGCTATAGTCATCCAGTACACTGATCAGATAGAACCAGCCCCAGCGATCCACTTTCAGATATGTAGCATCCATCTGCCAAAGCTGGTCCGGGGCTAAGATCCCAGAGTATGGAGCTAAAATCGCCGATTTCAAGTCTTTTCCTGCATGCAGGAAAAGACTTAGCCTCTCCTATAACCTAATGCCTCATCCTGTGCCACTTCTGCTGACGGGAAACAGCAAAATACATTAATAAACACCTCTATAGCGTAATGAATATATATACAAACAACCCATATTGCCCACGCACTCTATCTGTACTAATTTATCCATATTCTCGCAAGTGGGAATTCTTTGAAAAATAATAAGTAATTCCATCGTCCATTCTGGGGGATTTGAGAAAATAGTGCTTGAAAGGTCGTTCTATGCGGATATACAAGAAGCCCCCGCTTTACGGAGGGAAAGAGTATATAAAAGCGGGGGCCCCAAAAGACTGTTAGTATCAAGCTCACAGCCCTTTTATAAGGTTTCATTCTGATAATTCTCTTACAGCGTTCTGCGTCTTCTCAGCCAGCTTACAAATCCTACACCGAGACTGCCCAATAAAATGGCGCCTGGGGCGGGAATCACTTCGGCAATACCATCGATGTTGTAATAGCCTGGCCTTTGGTGATCCCAGTCGTTCCATCCACCGGTTGCCGCATTCCAGTTCAGGACAGCATAATCCTCGCCGACAGCCGGCGGCATCATGTTGTTGGGTTCACCAGAGTCCCAGTTAGTGTAGGTTACAGGTTCTCCGCTCGACCAGACCCAGGTTCCTTCCACTGCTGCATCCGTGAAACCAATCCAATAGTAAGTCTGGTCTCCGAAAATCGCCCTGAGCCATGCTTCTTCTGCAGCATCATTAATCGTCACCAGGTGGCCGCCCAATGCGATAGCGTTGTTCTCCGCATTATCCCAGGATCCGTTAGCTCCGGAAGAGACAATGTCGTACCAATGATGATTGGCCGGATTGTAGACCGGGGCACATCGAGCGATGTCAACTGCACTGAGTAAGCAGGCAGCAACACAGAAAATTATAAACATCTTCTTATTCATTACACTCCTCCTCAATATCTAATTTCAAACCATCACTTCATTCCAATCTCCACTTGCCTTAAATTCGGAGAATCTTGCGCACTGATCCTCTGTGTTATAAAGAGTGAAGATTGCCAATAAGGCAGGATTAGGCGGACCACAAGCTGTGTGGCTAAAAGAGATGCAGGTGAAAAACGAATATTCCGCCTTACACCGCTCCTCCGTCTCGTGCCGTATTACCTCACTCTATTTCTGTTCCTAACCCGATCACGCATCAGGTTGTTGCCCAGGAACCGTGGATCCGTAATACAGCTGAAGCTATAATCTCAGAAAACACTCCATCTTCGCTTGCTCATTTGTACCAAATATCCCATATTGGTGTCAAGGGAAATTTTTTAAAAATATCCGCTAAATCTAAAAATACGTAGTCTCCACAATAAGAATATGCCTTGAAGACCGTTTTTATGCGGATTAAGCGGGGCAAGCCCCGCCCTGCAATTCTTTATTTCGGTATGGCCGGGTCGTTGACGAGCAACGAATCCGCTCTGTTGGCGGGTTTGCTGCCAAGCCTGGGCGGCGTGCCGCGCCGTATATCTTCTCCATTCCAATAGGTATAAATGTTATCGTTATTTAAGCCGCAAAAAGAATGTCTCTCTTGACTAACATGAATGTCCAAAAACAACACGTTCTGTGCATCTGTCTTGTGAGCAATGGTATTTCCTGCTCTGATTGCCTCTTTGCTTCCATCAGGATCAAACGCCTGAAAATCTCTCGCTTTTTTTGAAGGGTGAATCTATCCATGGATTCCTGTCGGCTGCTACGGCCATCTTCGAATCGCACGACGTAGTCAGAGGATATCCGCCATAAGGCACATGATAAGAGTAGCTGCAATGCTTCTGAGGTTCGGGGCCGAAATCCCACAGATCAATTAAATCTCTGTCACGTATTTTGTAGCTGCTGGGTTTGAATTCTTTAATCCCGACATCGCCCGTGCAAATAAAGCTTTTTGGTTGAACTTCGCAGTACTTTACAAGAAGATAAAGACTCGATGAAATGTTACCCTTACCTCCTGAACCATCCGGTTTTACGTTGTAAGCTGAAAATCGATTCATGGCTTTCCAGTCGGGTATTTTCGCTGCCCAGACACTGTTCCTGCCGCCGGCTTTCGGCAATTCATCCTCGTAATCGTTGGCGTATATCAGCATTGCTTTGCCTATGCCGGATAAGTTCGTACCGCAGACCATTCGAAAGGCGACACTTCGTGTTCTTATCCCGACCGCGACCCAAGTCGGAAAAACGAGCGAGCCAAGAACTCCAATTAGAACTGCTCCGATTGCAAAGGCTCTACCTGTGATTCTTCCACCACTTCGTTCGATTCTGATTACACTGACTAATCCCAGGATGGCCGTGACTCCAAGAACGATAAGGCCTATCAGGAAGGCGAGTCGGTCCGTTTCCGATACTCTTGAGCGAGGCCGACTGATGGTAATAAGAAACAATATTGTTAACGCAAGGCCACAAAGGGCACCGGTGCATGCGACAAGTGCCATTTTGCTGACCTTGACGGATACGGTTTGACCTATCGCCTCAGCCGGCGTCAAAGCGCAACCACATGAGCAACAAAACCGGGCGCCTTCCGTATTCTCTCCGTTACAGTTTGGACATCTTGTTTGTATCTTCTCATTTTCCATTTTTTCCTCTCCCAATTATAAAGTTATTGTTAAGTACCTTTAGCCTCCTGAGCCATCTCGTTGCAGTGTTTTCGCAGGGATTCTAAGGTTTTTTTGTACTTTTCGTCTTTAGCCAGGTTAATCGTTTCGTTTGGGTCGAGCTTCAGGTCGTACAGTTCTTCGTAATCGTAATCAGTGTAGCGGGCGTACTTATAGTCCGGCGTGCGGAGGGCTATGGTTTTGGCGATTGTTTTATGCTCGAAAGGATGTTCATAGAAAAACTCGGTTCGCCATTTGGGCTTTTTGCCTTTCAGCAGCGGCACGAGGCTGCGACCCTGCATTTGTTCGGGCGGTTTTATGCCGGCCATCTCAAGAATCGTCGGCGCGATATCGACGTTGAGCGCCATTTGCTCGACGGTTCGGCCGCGGAGCTTTTTGCCCGCCCTGGGATCGAAGACAACCAGCGGCACGCGGATCGATTCTTCGTGCG
>CAYTNN010000265.1:0-5453 GCA_964439135.1 uncultured Pirellulales bacterium | reverse complement strand
AAATTCCGAGGCCGGCCAGACATCCTTTCGATGCTCCTTTGTGTCCGCTCCTGCCCGGAATATCACCTCTGCCATGGTCTGTTTCCGTATGGGATTTGTACAAACCCTGCTGCCTGATGACACGTTCATAATGAGGGCCGCAGGTTACTTTCATTTGTAATTCACCTCGACCATCCAGTTCACAGATATCGAGTAATTTCTGCTCATACTGCTCGGGTGAAAGCATATCTGTTTCCGCCAGAGACTGCCCGCAGCCGACTGGTACAAGCATAAATATGTGCACAGCTACTGCACCGAGTGATTTGGCAAGATCGTAAATATCTTCTAATTGCCCGGCGTTATGTTTGGTCAGGGTAATATTTATCTGGAAAGGCACCTTTTGTTCACGAAGATATCCGATGCCTTCAATCGCTCTTTCAAACGATCCTTCAAGCTGACGCAGCTTGTTATGAACCTCAGACGTCGCACCATCCAGGCTCACCGCTACTCTCGCTATTCCACTGTCACGTATCTGCTCAGCCACGGTTGTATCTATCAGCGTCCCATTTGTCGCAAGGGCGGGAGTAATCTCCAATGAACGAGCCTGTCTGATTAACTCAAACAGGTCCTCGCGACAGAGCGGCTCACCGCCCGAAAAAACCAGTACAGGCATCATGGGCTGACCTCGCCCCAGCTCAGCCAATTGTTCAATCAGGACCTTCGCCTGTGCCGTTGTAATATCTTTGTGGGCTTGTTCGTTAGATTCTATACGCCGGCAGTGCGCACAGGTCAAATTGCACCGTATCGTGCTCTCCCAAAATAAAAGCCTCAGCATCTGCTCTGACTTTAAAGGATCTTTCACTGTTTTACATCCTCCTTACCATCCGATTCGGACATTATCTCTTTGGCCTGTCTGACAATGCTGTCGAGAAGCTTTGCAGCCTCAGTCGCCCCGTTTTCCTTGGCTACGTTATTGACGTTCTTGATTACGCAATGCAGCAGCTTATTAACGATACGGTTGACCATAGCCTCCATAACCTCTTTGCACGAGGCCTCCTGCCTGACTCCGACGAAGAAGTGTTCCATCTCATTCTCACTGATTTGCTTGAATTGCTCCTTCATCCGGCCTATCAGAGGCCCTATATCCCTGGCACCGAACCATTCGGTGAAGTCCGTAACATTTTCGAGTACAATCTCCATGCCCCTGGCCATATCCCGCTTACGGGCTTTACGATTCTGCTCGACCACGGCGGCTAAATCATCGATGCTGTAAAGATAAAGCCCTTCTAACTCGTTTACCGCAGGCTCGAAGTTCCGCGGCACGGCGATATCGATAATCAGCAGTGTCCCTTCTTTGCGACGGGCTATTATTTCCTTGAACGAGTCCTTCCTGAACAGGTAATCCTGTACTGAAGCTGAGGCTATCGCTATATTTGTGCTAATCAACTGCTCATTAAGCCGCTCCCATTTCTCTGCCCTGATACCGTATTGTTCGGCCACCTTCAGGCCCCGATCATAAGAGCGGTTAACGATAGTTATATTCCGGACTCCGGCCTGGAGTAGGTGCTGAACGAGCAACTGGCCGGTATCGCCGGCACCAATGACAACTACTTTCGCCGACGAGATATCCGCAAAGAGCTGCTTGGCCAATTCGACTGCAACGCCGGCAACGCTCACCCGGCCATTGGAGATAGAGGTCGTCGTATATACCTTCTTACTGGTGGCAAAGGCACAATGAAACAGCCGATTCAGAGTTTTGCCCGTGGTTTTTGCGGCACAAGCAAGTTTGTAGCTATCTTTGACCTGCCCGATTATCTGTGCCTCACCCACCACAAGACTATCCAGGCTTGATGCTACCATCAGCAAATGTTTGACTGCATCTTCGTCCTCGTATATGTAGAGGAACTGGCGGAAATTGTCCAACTCAATGTTGTGAAACTCTGCGAGGAATTCGGCGAGTTTAGCCGTGTTGGCTCCCTGGCATGATTTGCCGGCGCAATACAACTCGACACGGTTGCAAGTCGATATAAGTACGAACTCAGCCTGGCCGAACCTCTTCTTCAGCTCGCAAAGCGCCCTGCTCGTCTCGGCGGTATCGAAGGCCAGCTTCTCACGAATATCCACCGGGGCGGTTTTATGGTTGAGTCCTAATACGACAATTTTCATCTTTTACTCTTATTTTACCAGTTCGGCAGCCTTTACCTCGGAAGCCGCAAAGTCATGCCCCGTACCGCAGAATACCGAAGTGCCTACTACTGCAAATAGAATCAAGGCGAAAGCGACAAGCGTTACGTGGGCAATCGTCTTTTTCTTTAATTTGATTGTTTTCCACAGTACCATGATCGTTCCTAAAAGCAGCCAGACAATAGCGATAAGGACAATTTTAGAGTCAGTGAGCCAATCAATGGCCGTCATATTGAGCGAGGCCGAAGTAGCAGCCAGACCGATGCCGCTTGCCAGTCCAAACGTCATTAGTACGAAGCATGATTTAAGGCCTAACAGGTTCATACGTTCGAGTTTCTCAATGCTGGGTACCTTGCCAAGGACATGTAATAGATTCTTTTGCTTGAGCTTTCGCTCGGCAAAGAGGTAGAGCACTGCGCTTGCGGTAGCGAGCATCGCCGATGCGCCACCAAGAATCATCGCGATAGCATGGGCAATCGCCCAGGGAGTAGAGGCCGCGGCTTGGGCTTGAGATGCAGGTTTGGCAACAATTCCAGCCATTACAACAAGCAATAACATTACCCAGGCCATTACTGAAGAAAACCATACTCTATGTATGGCGATACTTAAAAAAAGGTATGTTACGCCGAATACGATAGTAAGGACAATCATAGACTCGAACAGTCCTGTCAGCGGTACAGCCTTTATCGCTATGGCCCTGAATATCAGAATCACCGCTTCGAGTGTTACGGCCAATGAAACAAGGGCCAAAAGAAAGCGTCTGAGTTTCTCGCCCTGCCTGAGCAACTGAAGAACCCCAACCACCGCTGCTGCGAAACATATAACAACAACGAGAATAAATACGGCCATCTCAGGCAAAGGCAGGTCGAACATACTTATCCTTCTTCCTTTATATTCTCGGCACTCAATCCGGTAACGTATGTCGGAGGAATCTTCTTGAGCTCCTTTTGGGTTATCAGTATGCGATAATCAGATACTCTGCAAGCCCGGCTCATACGCTTAACGATCTGCTCAACCTCCTGAATATCGACACCATGGACCATTGTATATAAGTTATATGGCCAGTTTTCTGCTGTTTTCCGCTCGTATACGTGGCTGATCTCCTTAAATCCAGCCAATGTTGTGCCGACCTGCTCAATTTGCTCAGGCTCGACTCGCCATGCGATCATCGCTCCGCCGGACAAACCCATCTTTAAATGATCTACTATCGATCCTATACGTCTGAGCTTGCCTTCGCGCTTCCAATTCTCGAGAACCGCTAAAAGACGTTTTGTGTCGATACCCACCAGTTCGGCCATGTCCTTATATGGCGTTTGGCTTCGCGGAAATCCCTCCTGAAGTACGGCTAATATTCTTCTCTCAATATCAGATATTTGATTTTTCATTTATTCACTGGCAACGGATTATAAGGGTCGTTTACAGCTATTTATATTTCACACTTATCGGAATGGATTAACATTAAAATGCTATTTTTAGTAAGTTCTACTTATAATTGCAAGGAAAGTTCTGTTACTCGTTCGTTAATCTGGGAATTTGTAGAAAAAACGCTATTTTTGCCAATAGACGTCATGTTTCCTACTCATAACCGATAAGATATCAGGCAATTCACACGGAGTGACGGACTCGGATGATTCAACTCCGGAATATATTGCAGGAATGCCATTTTTGCTCTCGATGAATGTATATCCTATATTTTAATAGGGCGCTTACGAATAACCAACACGGATTCAGTACGCATCAATAGAGAATTGCAATATTGTAACCAATTATTGATATTATTGGGTGGAGGATTAGAAAATGGTGGGAGCAACTTCCCCTTTGACAAATCGAAAAAGCACAAACCGTATTTTTGTCATATTCTGCATTTCTATTGTACTTTCCCTGGGTATTGTTAGCGCATCGGCAGCACCGGCGCAAAGGGCTTATTCTTCCGGCTCGCTGCGATCAATGGCAAGAGTTTACATGGCTTGCGGTAGTTATGAAAAGGCCCAGCCTCTTTTGGAGAGGGCACTTAATCTCGCAAAAAAGACGAATACCGCTGATTCCGAAATGTGTGCATGTATGATTGACCTGGCGTATCTTTATAAGAACCAGGGCAAGATGGCTGAGGCCGAGACAATGTGCCTGCAGGGTCTGGAAATGCAGCAAAAGGTGAATGGCCGAAACCATCCCTATGTGGCTTACACGTTGAGAATTCTAAGCGAAATTTACGGCAGGCAGGCCCGTTATGACGAGGCTATCGGTACGCTGGAGCAGGCATTGACTATTATGTGGGGATTTACCCTTGAAGACGATCAGGATCTTGCACCATTTAAGGTAGATATGGCCCGCCTGCTTGCCGCACAGGGTGACTATGAAAAGGCCGAGTCTTATTTTAAGAATGCGATAGCTTCGATTGAAAAAAACTTTGGGGCGGATCACCTTTATACGGCCAAGGTATACAGTAGTATGGCATCACTATATGTACAGCGGGGACGATATGCTGAAGCAGAAGAATTGATTTCAAAAGCACTTCCGATACAGGAAAGAGTCCATGGCCCGAATCACCATCTGCTCATCCCTGCCTGGCTGGTTAAATCAAGGCTATACGAGGCTAAGGGGGATTTGCTTAATGCAAAAGTGTTCCTCGAAAAATCTCTGGACGAGGTTGAAAATCATGCTGATTCCGGGCACGTGGTTGAGTGTGATGTTTTGAGCCGGTTTGGAGAATTCTATCTCTTAAGCAAACAATACAGCCAGGCTGAAGATGTTCTGCAAAGAGCGTTGGAAGTTTTGGAAAGCTCGCAAGGCACTAATAATGATCGAACAGCCATAGCTCTTAACAGTCTCGCAAAGGTTTATATAAATCAGGGTAAATACTCCAAAGCACAAAATCTGTGTAGCAGGGCGTTAGAAATACTCGAGAATGTTTTTGATGAATATCACCCGGGAGTGGCCGATGTGCTGGAAACGCTGGTTCAGCTTCACCGCAAGACCGGAAACATGACAGAGGTAGTAAGGCTGGAGCAGCGCGCCGAAGAAATCCGAGTGCATAAGCGGGTTACTTATGCTCCGATTGCAAAAGCCATACCGTAATAATATTAGTACCCTAAAAAGAAGTTGCTGTCAGAGGCGGGTGTTTTAGCCTCTGACGGCAACTTAAAGCTGTGCAATTAGTAAATATTTCAGCCTGCCTGTTATCCCCAAATCTTAGCAGGCACTCAATCTCTCCGAATTTTCTCAAGAGTTCACAGAGAAATCGAGCATTTGAGCTTCTTTATTCTGGCTTAAAATCTTCATATCGAACTGCT
>CAYTNN010000264.1:1820-5468 GCA_964439135.1 uncultured Pirellulales bacterium | reverse complement strand
TTGAAGTTGTGAACTTGTAGTAGTAGAAGAAGTAACTTGTGCCAAACTCGCCGATCAGTCGCTGGAGCACAACTTGTGGATTCTGCGTCTGCATCGAATTGCAAAGCTGCACGAACCGCTTATATCTTTCGATTGTTTCATGCTTTATATTGAGTTCGTTCAAATTCAATTTCCGGCCGCGCGAACCATAGTATATCAGCATTGCCTCTTCATACAGGGTAGGAACTTCTTGATATCCGAGGTGATTAAGGCGGCCGATATTCTCAGCAATCTTATCAAGTTGAACAGCTAAGAGGTAGCAAGCCATAAGGTACTCGAATGCCATTTTATTGCCGGGGTTGTGCGCAAGCAGCCCCGTCAGCATCTCCCCTATGGATTCTTTGTTGAGCCTGGCGTTGCCATCTCTTCGTATGTACGAATTTATCCGCTTAATGTAGGTAGCCTTATCCGGCTCAAATCCGTTCTTGAGACTACTGAGCATCGAGGCCGCCCTGTCACGATATATCAGGTCCTTCTTCAAAGCGTTGAGATATATTCGGGCCGTACATTCCTGTTCTTTAATAATGTTGATCCATGCGAGTTTTTCCAGTATTATGCCGGCACCACCTTTTTCAACCAGGAACTCGGAAGCCAGTTTCTCTGCGTAGTCTATGTTTCCCAGTTCTATGAAAGTATCGCACATTTTCAATTGTGTCGTAGAAGTTTCTTCTTTATCATGTGTGAGCAAAAAAGCATGGGGATTTTGCGGGAAACATAACATATCGTAGGCCAGCCTGCCGGCGTGATACAAGGCTCGATTGATGTCGTGATTGCAGTTTATGTTGTAAATATTTTTCGGCAGACGGTTGCCAAGCTCAAGAACTTCGGACCACTGCCCCTGGCGGGACAGACAGTTCATCAAGACGATTTGCCTATGTGTTTTGTCGTAGCTGAAATACAGACCAACGGCCAGCATAGCTACTGGAACAACAGGCACTACAAGTTTCCTGAAGTATGCTGGGGATGCTCCCCGGGACCTGCCAGCCGCGCGTGTTTTTCTGCTCTTCTTCTTAGGATGAGCTGCGTGGGCATCTTTAAGCTTGCGGAACAACATTCTCCACAGGTATATCAGTATAATTGTGACAGGCACGAAGGCATACAGCATTACAACCGAAACCTTCGAGAGTGCCCCCATGCCTGCGGTCATGCTCCGAGCCAAAGGCGTCAATACAAGGAATGCCTGTTTGGGCGATATATGAAATACGTATTCAGCAAGAGCCCGGATGATCGCTGCCGCCGCCGGCAGTGTAAGGACCGCCGGCAACCAATCTCGGCGGAGAAACAGCGAATATACTGTTGTCATGAGCGAAAAAACCAACACACCTCCGGCACCTGCGAGACAGTAGCAAATCGCTGCCATAAAACAGAAAACCACCATGCGAATTGGCCCCCTGCGCAAAGGCATTCTCTCGAAGACAAACGAAAACAGCAATCCGATAGAAGAGGCCAGGCAGGCAGCAAGTGGATGGCTGTACTGATTGTATGACAGGATTATTATGATAGCCGGTAAATAGTGCAGGATAGTCGAACGAGAATGATCGGCGTGAATATAATGCCGTCTTGTAAGCTCACAGAGGCACAAAGCAACAAGCACGACAACCAACGCTCCCAGCCATGGGTAGTAGTACCACTGTGAAAGAAAACCGTACGCATAAAAAGTCAATCCGCCTGGGATGTTAAGCAAGTCTCTCAGAAACTGCCATCCGGTAGAGAACAAAGGGACATCGGGTATGATAGTGCCAAAACCGTGATAGATCAGGTCCGGCTTAATAAATTTCCATACGTAGAGATAGCAGAGCAGGAAGAATATCACATCCAGCAATAATCGGCTTTTCCTGCGTAAAATTGTTCTGTATTCCAAAACCATTAACAGCTCGCTATTCTATTATCTACTCACGCTCTTGCCAGGGCTCGGATTCTTTGACCTTTGGAGTTGCCGACGTAATGGGAACGTTAACTGAAATACTATTCTCATTACGAGCGGCCCGGCCAAGCAGGGATTTTCTCACCCTTATTCTGCCTTTGATTAACTCAGGGACACTATACGTTTCCAGCAGCGAGTCGTAGTATGCCGGATCTCGTTGCGGCAATATAAAAGGTTTATGCACCTTGCCATCGTCGTCAACATAGCTCAGATACGTCCTCGTGAAGAGTCCATCATTACGCTTGCTGCTGAACGCTATCCACCTGCTGTTGCTCGACCAACTGTGCCACGATTCGGAATACTTGCTGTTAACGGCAACTCTTCGATATCCACCCGTGAAAAGATCCATTATGTAGAGATCGCTGCTGGATTGATATACCGGAAAACAGCCATATTCACACATGCAGAACAGCAAAAATCTGCCATCAGGTGAAATCCTCGGCAATAATATGCTCAGCCCGGTTTCTTCGGCGGATAAAACCGTCTCAACCCGGCCCCAGCTATTGCTTCGGACATCATAATTAACGCGGCAAAGGTCATATTTGAGCTTATCGTAATTCTCAGGCGGCACAGTAACTCGGTCTTCCCATAACACCGGTGCGCTGCAATAATAGAGATACTTACCATCGGGAGACCACGTCGGATAGGTTTCGAGGCGATTTTTATCTGATAGCTGAGGGGGGCAAACCGCCTTGTTGTCTTCGACAAAATAACAGACTAATGCCGAGTCGAGATCGACAACGTCACGCACCTCCATCCGGCCCGTATGAAAAAACTGGCGAACCTTGTTTATCGAGTATACGGCTAATTTGCCGCTCGGATGCCATGCAGTATAGCCCCACTTTGAGCCGATCTTTTTGACCGTACCATTCCGTGCCAGCAGCGTAGAGCTTCCGTACGTCGCGCTTCGCAGACCAAGTGTCATTGTATCGGGATCGTTGCCGACAAAACTATGGCAGTTCAGACAACCTTCTTCGAAAGACCTGCCGTGCATAACGAGGGACTCATCGTAGTTTACAAGATTCCGTTGATAAACCCCAATGCCTTTCCACCAGTTGTATATGGGCTTCATACGCCGATACACCACATAGCCGTCAATATCATCTTCAGCGATCGTATTTGTTATACTGCGAAACTTTCTCCATCTCTGCCCGGCGTCCATTACATAAATATCAAAGAAGATTTTATTGCCCTTGTTGGATCTGAGCAGGACCCGCCATTTGCTCAGAGGAATTCGCACTTGTCCTGTCTTGCTGAAGATGTCTATTGCCTTGTCACTGTTGGCACGGACCTTGACGAAGTATTGTTGTCCCTGTTCGAGAATCCTGAAATTGATTGGGGCGATATTGGATGGGATCACGATATCGGAATAATCAGGGCTTATTCCCGGTTCAGTTGCGACTTCGACATACTCCTCGATTGTCTTCGGTGAACTCCGAATAAACCACAATCCAGCAATGATAATAATGCTGCCAAAGAGGATTATTATATTAAATCTGCTTCGCAATTTATGTGCCATATGCGATTTATTATACTATCGCTCTCTGTTTTTCGCAAACGCCGCTGCCGCTATGAACAAGAATAATATGTTCCTCATTATTGCCTCACTTAAAGCATGTTAGTTCATCTCGATTAACGCGACGTCCTCGCTGTCGAGAGTTAGTTCGGTTCTTTGATCGCTCCAA